>CAZCOV010000060.1:11903-18140 GCA_964499975.1 uncultured Thermoanaerobaculia bacterium | reverse complement strand
AGGTGCCAGCCGAGGTACCCAACAAGGTGCCAGCCGCCTTGCGCGCACCGTCAAACAAGGTGCCAGCCGAGGTGCCAGCCGGCGGGTCCAGTTCATTGCTTTCCCCCACAAGAGCGACCCCACCGACGTCTGGACGGATGGCCGAAGCACTCTCCAGCGGATCCGTTCCGAGACGCTCCACTCCGACGACTTCCCCCGGAAGTTCACCGATTCAGCGTGCCGAGGACCAAGCGAACGCCGCCATGCCGATCCAGCGCGCGGTGGCAACGCCGTCCGCAGTGAGCCCTGCGCTGTCCGCCTCAGGTCCCTCTGCCAGCGTAGCTTTGAGCAGCACCAGCATGCCTCTCGACCGAGCAGCGAGCCCTGCGCTGTCCGCCTCAGGTCCCTCTGCCAGCGCAGCCTTGGGCAGCACCGCCTGGGATAACACCGGCGGGGACCCGGCTGGGGGCAACACCGGCTGGAACGACTCTACCTGGGGCACCCCGACCCACCCAGCCGCTGAGCCGAACGGCGCTGCCCGCAGGGTCGCGGTCACCCCAACAGCGCCCCCGCTGGACGACGCCGAGCCGCGCAAAGGTCCAGTTGCCAAGACCTGGGTCGTCCCTCACGCGTCGGGCGAGGCTGCCCCCACAACGCCTTTCTCCCCAGAGCTGCTCTTTCCCGCCGACGGCTTGACCCGGGCAGATGCACGCACGCCATCGGCCGCAGCCCCTGCTGTGCCGACCCTGCGCGTCACGATTGGTCGTATCGAAATTCTGCCGGCGGACGCCGCTCCCCCATCTCCCAAGGCACGCCCTCGCGCCGGATCGTCGCTGACGGACTACCTTGCGAAACGGCGCACCGGAGGAACATGAGCAACTATCGGGTCATCGCTGCGGTCACCGCCACCCTGCAGAACCTGCTGCAAGACGCGGTCAGTAACATTTCGGGTTCGCAAGTGCGCACCGCCCGTCCCGAACGCGACCCGGGTCATGAGGTGCGCGACGGCGCGATCAACATCTACCTGTACCAGGTGCAGCCCAACCCGACTTGGCGCAACCACGAACTGCCCCTCCGCCGTTCGGACGGCACGCTGATCGAGCGTCCCTGCCTGGCCTTGGACCTCCACTACCTGCTGTCGTTTTATGGCGACGACAGCCGCAAGATCCCCCACCTCTTGCTCGGCCAAGCCCTGGCAGCGCTGCATGCTGAACCCACTCCCAGCCCGATTTACATCCCGCGGCCGCAGCCGCCGTCAGACATCGACCCCAACCTCGACCTCGGACGCTCTGGTCTGCGCCAGGAGTCCCACCTGCTGATTTTTACCCCGCTCTCGATGAGCCACGACGAACTCTCGAAGCTGTGGTCGATCTTCTTCCAAGTGCCCTACAGCCTGTCGGTCGCTTACCGCTGCTCGGTGGTGCTGCTCGAACCCGAACTGGTGCCGCAGCCGGCGCTCCCGGTGCGCACGCCGCAGGGCACCAGCGTGCTGCCGCGCGTTCCCCTGCTCGAAAGCATCACCCCGACTGTGCTCGAGTACCGTCCCGACGCTCGGCTCACCTTGATCGGACGCCAGCTCAAGGCCAAAGAAGTGGTGGTCCGCTTTGGCGAGCTCGAGGCTGCTCCGCAGTCCGTTAACGACACCCAGCTGGTGGTCGCCTTGCCCGCGGCCATTCGCGTCGGCATGAACCGGGTGCAAGTGATCCACGGGCAAGAGCTTGCCCATGCCGCATCTCCCCACTGGATCTACGCCTCAGACCCTGTGGCTTTCGTGCTCCAGCCGCGGATCGTGTCACCGCCGGAGGTGAGCGAAGAAAGCAGCCGCCCGAGCAACAGCGATCCGACGTCCGCGAGCAGCCGCAGCGGGGAACGCGCGGTTTGGGTCAAGCTCAAGATCGCCCCCAAAGTAGCACCCGAGCAACGAGCCCAGCTGCTGCTCAACCGCCTGCGCTCGGATCCCGCCAGTCCGCCCCGCAGTTTTGCGGTCCCCGCGGAAGAAAGGCTACAGTTGACGGATGCCCTGGAGTTCAGGGTCCCCCTGCCTTCGGCCAAAGCGCGGCCAGAAACTTTTGCCGAGCCCGGAGACTACCTGCTGCGCGTCGAGATCGACGGCATCGCCAGCCGTCTCGAAGTCGATAGCGACCCCGAGAGCCCGACCTACCAACGTTTCCGCGGTCCACGGGCGCAGATCAGCGGCCCCTGACCGAATTGACCAACTGCAGCCCTTTGACCCTCACGGCAAAAAGACGCTAGCATCCAAGCTGCAGGCCGAGGCAGGCAGCCGGTCCGGATCACCGGACCTGGCCATAACCCGCGGGCCAGCGCTTGAGGGAACGCGTCATGGATGACACCTTCGCCCGATCAGGACAGCAGAAAGCAGCCCGCGTGGTGCGCTTTGCCCATGGTCAGGTCAAAGCCATGCAGCACGGCGCGATCAAAGAATTCGAGCAGCGCATCGGGATGGGGCATGGCTTCCTCACCAACCGCAAAGACGAGGGCGACCTCAAACTCAGCACTTTCTTTTCTCTCGCCGAATTCCTCGAAATTCCCCCCGACGAACTCATCAGCGACTCCTTGGACGGGGAAGGCGAGAAAGAGTTGCGTCTAGCCCGCCTGGCACCGGGACGACCACTCCCTGAGCTGGTGGCGCGGGCTTACGAACGGCTCAACCCCGAGGAGGAAATGGCCGACCAGGTCTCTCTCGTCGCTCAGCTCGAACACCTGGACGAATTGCGTTATGAGGACCCGGCACGCGCTTTGGCCGAACTCAAATCTTTGATCCCGAGCTTGCCCAGCGCCGAGGTCTTGCGCTTTTTGGGCGTCGGGGCGAGCTGTTACCGTTTACTTTTTCATTTTGGCACAGCGCTGCAATGTCTCGAAGCCGCACGGCAGATCGCGCTCCTGCGCGGAGACCGCAGCGCGGTCGGCGACGTCTACCAGCGGGCAGTTTATGTTCTGCAAAGCATGGATCGGGGCGACCGCGCCATGGCCGCAGCCCAGCAAGCCACTTTGATTTATTCTCGCCTCGGCGGCTCGGCCAAAATCGGCGAATCCTTGCTGGAACAGGCTTATTGTCATAGCACAAACCACCGTCTGGACAAGGCGCTCGAGTTTTACTTGGATGCGCATCGCTACCTAGATCAAATGTCCCCTCGCTGCCGCGTCGCTTGCCTGCAGGGAATTGGCTCGATGTTGACCAAACTCGGCCGCGCCAAAGAAGCTTTGCCTTATCTGGAAGCGGCCAAGGCGTGCGTCCCCTTGCGCAACCCGATGATGACCGGCAAGTTGCTGTGGCTTTCCGCCTTGACCAAAGCCTCGCTCGAGCAGCCAGGAGCTGCCCAAGACGCTGCCCGAGCCGTGGATCTCTTGCTCCCCAAGTATCCAGTCGACGCCGCTCTTTGCAGCGTCGATCTGGCTGGGATATTTCTGCAAACGGGTCAACCCCACCTGGCTCATGCCACTGCCCGCGACATGATCCGTTTCATCGACCGGGAACCTTTGCGCAGAATTCGGGCGGCGCAAGAAGGGCTACGCGATTTGATCGTGATCGGTGAAGCAAGCCGCGGGTTGACGCTGCAACACCTCCGGCAAACAGCCGTCCGAATTCTCGATGGCAAGAAGCGCTACTTGCATTCCTTGCCGCTTTGACCGCCACGATCCTCCCGGCCTTCCGGGCTCCACCACATGCCATATCGGTGGGCTTGATATACAATGAGCCGCCAACGTCGCCGGAGGCTTGCCCGCAACCACCGGTGATCTCAGGAGATCACTGCCGAGAAGGACGACCCAAGCTCATGAGCAATCGATTGACCCGCAAAGCCATCAAACATGACCTGCGCGAAGATGAATTCCGGACGCTGATCGAAGTGGTCACGGACTGGGCCACGGAACACACCCGTCAGTTTTTGCTCGGAGCCGGGGCCCTGCTCGCGTTCGCACTGGTCGCAGCCAGCGTTTATGCGTTCCTGGAGAACCGGCGCGAAAACGCCGAAGAGCTCCTCGCCACCGCGATGAAAGTGGCGGACGCGCCGATCCTGGCCCAAGGAGCAACCCCTGAAGATCGCAAAAACCCCAGTTTTCCCACAGCAGAAGCCCGTCGCACGCGCGCCAAGACCCTGCTCAGCGAAGTGACCGGGGCAGTGGGTGCGGGTTCCAGCGCGGACTTGGCCGAGCTTTACCTGGCCGGAATTGCACTCGAAGAAGGGAACGCGGCAGAGGCGCGGACGCGGTGGGAGAAATTCCTGGCCCACCACTCCAACAACATCCTGGCAACCGCCGTGCGACTCAACTTGCTGCGCCTGGAACGGCAGCAAGGCAACGCGCAAAAAGTCGCAGACGAACTCCGCCGGGAACTCGATAGCAAGGCCAAGACCCTGCCTGAAGACGCCCTCCTCTTCGAACTCGCTCAGGCGCTCGACCAGCTGCAACAACCCGCAGAAGCCCGCGAGCTTTACCAGCGGATCCTCGATGAGCACCCGCAGTCGACCTTCGCCAGCTCAGCCCGGGAAGCCTTGCCGCCATCTTAATCGCAATTTTTGAGTCACTCCGATGAATCCCGATGCTTTTCGTATCCTCGAACGCAAACGTCAGGGCCTGAGCCTCAGCCCGGCGGAAATCGCGGCCATAGCCGACGGCGCAGCCAGCGGCAGCTGGCCCGACGCCGAGCTCGGCGCTTTCTTGATGGCGGCGATGATCCGCGGGCTTGACGGAGACGAGACGCGGAACCTCACGCTCGCCATGCTCAACTCGGGCGAGCAGTGGGATTTGGCGCGGAATTTCCCCCAGCTTGGCGACAAGCACTCGACCGGGGGCGTGGGCGACAAGGTCTCGCTGATCTTGACCCCGCTGCTCGCAGCTTGCGGCCACCAGATCGTGATGCTCACCGGCCGTGGTTTGGGCCACACCGGAGGGACTGCTGACAAGTTAGAGTCGATTCCTGGGCTCGATTTGAGCCTCGACCGCGAACGCTGCTGTCAGCTCATCGCGCGCACCGGGCAAGCGATCGGGATTGCCACCGGCGCGATTGCACCCGCGGACCGCCGCCTCTACGCCCTGCGCGATCGCACGGCCACCATCGCCTCGCTGCCCCTGATCACCGCCAGCATCCTGTCGAAGAAACTCGCCACAGGTGCGGCCGCCGTGGTCTTCGACATCAAGAGCGGCAACGGCGCTTTCTTGACCGAATACGAAGACGGGGTCGCCCTCGGGCAGATGCTGGTCGCAACCACGAAGGCTCTGGGCCGGCAAGCTTCTGCGCTGGTCACCGACATGGCGCAGCCGCTGGGCCGGTGGGCGGGCCACACCGCCGAAATCCGCGAGACCCTCGACTGCTTGGCGGGTCGGGGTCCCGAGGATTTGCTGGAAGTGGTGTTCGCGCTCGCCGAGGAGCTCTCCGGCCTGCTCGGCGAACGCCTTACCCGGCAGCAGCTGCAAGCTGCGATCGACTCGGGACGGGCCCACGAAAGCTTCAGCGACTGGGCGGCAGCGCAAGGCGCAGATCCGCGCTGGCTCGCCGCCCCGACCTGCCCGCTCGCCCCCCACGAAGTGGTGATCACGGCACCGCGCTCGGGCGTTGTGGCGCAGATTGCGACCCGCGATCTGGGCGAACTGCTGGCCTCAGCCGGAGGTGGACGCCTAGCCCCAGGCGGGGCAATCGACTTCGAGATCGCGCTCCTGACCCAGGTCCAGCTCGGCACCCCGGTAGCTGCGGGTGACGAACTCGCCCGGCTCTACTTGCGCCACTCAGATCCTGGGCTGATCGCGCGCTGCGAGCAGTGCTTCACTGTCGCCGACAGCGGGCCGGTGCGCCCGGTGCCGGTACGCCCGGTGATCCTGACCCGCATCACGTAATCAACCGGAGCAGCATCAACCGCAACAGCATCAACCGCAACAGGCTGGGAGTCGACCATGACCTCTTCGCGCCCCACCTCGACGTTCTCCCTGCAGCTCTCGCAGACGTTCTCGCGCTTTTCACCTGGGCTGACCGCCGTGGCGCTCTTGGCGTTCCTCACTTGGCCTGCTGGGGCAGTGGAAATGCTCACCGCGTCCACCGCGCAGGGCGAATGGCTGCTCCCGGCCGGCCCGGTAGCCCCACTCACCGCACCGGACGGCACTCAAATCGTTTTGCCGCTGCCGGCGAATGCGCGGGTCCACGCCTTGACGAGCAGCCGCGATCGCTGGTTCGTGACCGCGGTTGGGGGCCGCGAGCTGATCTTGCTCAGCGGATCGGCGGCCCAAGTCGAGCGTTTGCCGTCCCCG
>CAZCOV010000060.1:0-11893 GCA_964499975.1 uncultured Thermoanaerobaculia bacterium | reverse complement strand
CCCCGGCTGAAGCTTCGCTGCCCTTGCTCGTCGAACCCATGCCGCTCGTCGACCCTGGTGGCTTGCGCGCGCTGGTCTGGCTCGCAGGCAAAGCGCCCAACCAGCTCGCAGTACGCGCCGCGCGCTGGCACCAAGGCGGCTGGCACGACCTGCAAACCCTGTCCCCGCCGGGGCCAGGCAGCCAGCTCGCGCTCACCACCGCGCCCTTGCCCGATGGCAGCTGGCTGGTAGTGTGGAGCGCTTTCGACGGCAAAGACGACGAACTCTTGTGGAGCCGTGGCGATGGCCAGGAGTGGAGTCCACCGCAGCCGGTTTTCCCCAGCAATTCGACCCCGGACATCACCCCCAGCCTGAGTGCTACCGCCCAGGGGGCGCTGCTCGCTTGGAGTCGGTACGATGGCAACGATTACCGCACGGTGGTCGCTGCCTTCGCAGGCAAGCGCTGGTCGGAGCCTGCGGTGATCGGTCCTGCAGGATCGGTCGATCCGAGCTGGAGCCAGCTCGACGCGACTTCTGCCCCGCTGCTTTTGGCGCGGCGCGCCGTGCCCCGTGGCTGGATCGTGTTCGAGCTCGCCGAGCAAGGACAAGTCCAGCACCACACCGAGTTTGCGGACGCTGGGCAAGATCGCCCCCGCATCACCCGCCGCGACGCGCGCGGTCCGGTCCTCACCTGGCCGGACGCCAAGCGCTCAGCCGCCCTGGACTGGGCGCCGCCAGCTGGGGCGGACTCGCCGTCAACCCGGTAACGCATGCAGAATTGACCGCTGCGCTGCCGCGGACTCGCGACCGCCACGACCACAACCGCACAACCGCAGTAACCGCAACCCCGGGACTAGCGGACTAGCCACAACCGCAGTTCAGGTTGCCTTGCTGGGTTGCCCCTGCTATCCTTCGCGCCGGCCTAGCGGCCATTCTTCACAAGGCGAGTCTCATGCGTTACAACCCCAGTGAAATCGAGCCTAAATGGCAGCAGATCTGGGCCGAGCAGCAGGTCTTCCGCACCCCGACCGACCTCGCCGAGCTCCGCTCTAAACCCAAATACTACGTCCTCGACATGTTTCCCTACCCTTCTGGCGCTGGCCTCCACGTTGGCCACGCCGAAGGCTACACCGCCACCGACGTGGTCGCCCGCTTCAAGCGAATGACCGGACACCACGTGCTCCATCCCATGGGCTGGGATGCTTTTGGCCTGCCGGCCGAGCGCGCGGCAGTGCGCGAAGGGATCCACCCCGCGATCATCACTCAGCGCAACATCGACTACTTCCGCAAGCAAATCCAGCGTCTCGGCTTCAGCTACGACTGGGACCGCGAAGTGTCGACCGCAAGCCCTGACTTTTACCACTGGACCCAGTGGATCTTCCTCCAGCTGTTCAACAAAGGCCTGGCCTATTTGGCGGAAGTCCCGGTCAACTGGTGCCCGGCCTTGGGCACGGTGCTCGCCAATGAAGAGGTCAAAGATGGCAAGTACGTCGAGACGGGCGACCCGGTCGAGCGGCGCAACATGCGCCAGTGGATGCTCAAGATCACGGCTTATGCCGAGCGCTTGCTGCACGACCTCGACCTGGTCGACTGGCCGGAAAGCGTCAAGGAGATGCAGCGCAACTGGATCGGCGCGTCGACCGGGGCAGAGATCACCTTCCAGGTGGCAGACCACGACTGCACGTTTGCGGTCTTCACCACCCGGCCCGACACCCTCTTCGGCGCCACCTTCTGCGTGCTGGCGCCGGAATCGCCGCTGATCGCGCAGATCACCCCACCGGCGCAGCGCGCTGCGGTCGCGGCTTACGTGGCCCAGGCCAAGCAGAAAACCGACTTGATGCGCACGGATCTCGCCAAAGAAAAAACTGGTGTTTTAACCGGCGCTTTCGCTCTCCACCCGGTGACTGGCGCCAAGTTGCCGATTTGGGTCGCGGACTACGTGCTCGCGACGTATGGCACTGGCGCGATCATGGCGGTGCCCGGCCACGATGAGCGGGACCACGAGTTCGCGCGGACGTTTGGCTTGCCGATCGTCGAAGTGATCGCGGGCGGCGAACGCCCAGTGAGCGAGGTCGCGCACAGCGGCGAGGGCCTAGCGGTCAACTCGGATTTCCTCGACGGACTGCCCGCAGAAGCGGCCAAAGCGCGGATGATCGCCTGGCTCGAAGCCCACGGCAAAGGCGTGGGTCAGGTGCAGTACCGGCTGCGCGACTGGTTGTTTTCGCGCCAGCGCTACTGGGGCGAGCCCTTTCCCATCGTCCACCTCGAAGACGGCACGGTCCTGCCCCTCACGACGGACCAGTTGCCGGTGCGTTTGCCGCCGATCGACGAATACCGTCCGACCGACGATGGCCGTCCGCCCCTGGCTCGAGCGGGCGACGACTGGATGCTGGTGGAGTTGCCCGATGGTCGGCGTGGGGTGCGCGAAACCAACACCATGCCGCAGTGGGCAGGCTCTTGCTGGTACTACCTGCGCTACCTCGACCCGCACAACCCCGCAGCGCCTTTCAGCCCCGAACTCGAAGCCTACTGGCTGCCGGTTGACCTCTACATCGGCGGGGTCGAGCATGCGGTCTTGCACCTGCTCTACGCACGTTTCTGGCACAAGGTGCTCTATGACTGCGGCTTGGTCGCCAGCCGCGAGCCCTTCCAGCAGCTTTTCAACCAGGGCACGATCCTCGCCACCAGCTACCGCGATGCGACCGGTAAGTACCACCGCCGCGAAGATTTGCTCGAACGCGACGGCAAGCTCTATCCGCCCGAAAGTGACGAGCCGGTGTCCGTCCAGGTCGACAAAATGGCCAAGTCCAAGCTCAACGGCATCGACCCGATGCAAGTGATCGACGAATACGGGGCCGATTCCGTGCGCCTCTACGAGCTGTTCATGGGTCCGCTCGAGCAGACCAAACCTTGGCAGACCGAGGGGCTTGAAGGGATTTCCCGCTTCCTCGGCCGGGTTTGGCGTTTGCTGGTCGATCCTTTGAGCGGCGAGCTTTCGCCCAAACTCCAAGACCTACCTGGCGCCAGCGAACCCGAGCTGTGGAAGGTTTTGCACCAGACCATCAAAAAGGTCAAAGAAGACACGGCCGAGCTGCGCTTCAACACCGCGATTGCTCAGATGATGATCTTCGTCAACGCGGCCACCACGAGCCCCACGTTGCCGCGCGAGATCCTCTTCACCTTCCTGCGGGTGCTCGCGCCCTACGCTCCCCATCTGACCGAAGAGCTGTGGCAGCGTCTGGGCGGGACCGGGCTCCTGGCCCAGGCCAGCTGGCCCGAACACGACGAAGCCCTGTGCTTGGAAGACCTGATCACCGTGGTGGTCCAGGTCAACGGCAAGGTGCGCGACCGCCTCGAAGTCGCGCGCGGCACGGGCGAAGCCGAGCTGCGGGCACTCGGCCTCGCCTCGTCCAAAGCGCAGTCCTTCCTGAGCGGCCAGACCCCACGGCGGGTGATTGTGGTGCCCGATCGTCTGGTCAACATCGTGGTGTGATGCCTTGAGCGAGGGGCGATGCGCGAAGACGTCCTAGATCTGGCTACCAGCTTGCGCCTGGTCGACCGCGGCCTAATCGTGGTGGTCACCGGCGCGGGCATCAGCCTGGCAAGCGGCATCCCGACCTTTCGCGGCAGCGATCCGGACGCGGTGTGGAAGCGCGACATCACCGAACTGGGCACCTTCCGCTACTTCCGCGAAGATCCGGTGGGCAGCTGGCAGTGGTACCTCAGCCGTTTCGACCAGGTGCTCCAAGCCCAACCCAACCCTGCCCACCATGCCTTAGTCGCGCTCGAGCGCTGGCAGCTCGCGCGCGGGGGGCGTTTCCTGCTGGTCACCCAGAACGTCGACACCCTGCACCAAAAAGCCGGCGCCCGCGAGCTGGTCGCGGTCCATGGCCGTGCAGACCGGGTGCGCTGCTCGCGTCCGGGTTGTCAGCACGGCGCTCCCCACGGCTCCCTGCCGCGCAGCGACTTTGACCTCGCTCCCTTCCTCGCCAACCCCTCGCGCGACACCCTGCCGCACTGCCCGGCTTGCGGTGCCCTCCTGCGCCAGCACGTCTTGTGGTTTGACGAGTATTACCAAGAGCACGACGACTACCAGTGGTCGCGGGTGCAGCAAGCTGCCGACGAGATGCACTTCGTCCTTTTCGTCGGCACCTCCTTTGCGGTTGGGGTCACCGACCTGTTTCTGCAAAACGCCCTGCTCTACAAGCTACCCGCCTTCACCATCGACCCTGCTGGCAGCCGCGTCACCCACCCCGGCCTCACGACCCTCCGCGTCCGCGCCGAAGAGCTCCTCCCCGCGGTCTGTGGCGAACTCGGCGCGCCGGTTGCAGCTGGGACTTGACGCCGGGCCTGGCGTTCGCGCCTTACCCGGAAGAATTACCCCATGCTCAAGATGCCCTCCGGTCGCCCCGATGTCTATCTCTGGGTCCTGATTTGCTTTTTCCTTTCCGGGTTCACCGGGCTGATCTATCAGACGGCCTGGTCGCAACAGCTGACCCTGGTTTTTGGCGCTTCTGAACCCGCGGTGGCCACCGTGCTGGCAGCTTACATGGGGGGGCTGGCCTTGGGCGCGGCCTGGGCTGGGGCGCGGGCGGCGCGGCTGCGACGGCCGGTCTTGGCTTATGCCCTGCTCGAAGCCGGGATCGGGATTTGCGCGCTGTTCGTGCCGTGCGGCTTGCGCCTGGCGGACGCGCTTCAAGTGTGGCTCTTGGGGGGCACTGAACTCGGGGTCGTCGACCAGGGTTCCACCCTTTTTTATCTGGTCGCGTCGTTCGCCATCCTCCTCTTGCCGACCGCCTTGATGGGAGCTACCCTGCCCGTGCTCGCCCGTCACGCCGTGACCCGCGACGACCAGCTCAGCGCGCGGATCGGTTGGCTTTACACGGTCAATACCGCGGGCGCAGCCCTGGGCGCGCTGTTCAGCGCATTTTTCTTGCTCCCGCACTGGGGGCTGTTGCCTACCGTGTGGACCGCGGTCCTGCTCAACGGCTTGATCTTCCTCTGTGCAGGGGCCCTCGACCGAGCGAGCCGCGCTGCACCGTCACTTGCGGGGCCCGCCCCGGAGACGCCCAGCAGGATGCCCGCAGACGGACGCTTCATCTTGCCCGTGATGCTCGTCTCGGGCGCGGTATCGTTCACTTTCGAAGTGTTTTGGACTCGCCTCCTGACCCACGTTTTGGGCGGCAGCGTCTATGCTTTTGGCACCATGCTCGCCACCTTTCTCGTGGGCCTGGCCTTGGGGGCTGGCTTGGCCCTGCGGTTCGCGACCGACCGTGAGCGTGCCCGTCTCGCTTTTGCTGCAGCTGAAGCGGGAGTTGCGATCTTGTTCCTCGGCGCTTTCTGGCTCGCCGACTTTTGGCCGGGGCTGGGCGCGTCAGGCGCCCACCGTCCGTGGACGGGTGCAGGTTTGGCCGCGCTGGTGCTGTTGCCCGGCGCGCTCTGCCTGGGCGCGACGTTCCCGCTCGCGGTGCGCATCCGGGCTGCCAGCGCTGAACAGGCGAGCGCGGCGAGCGGCGCGGTTTTCGCGTGGAATACGGTGGGCGCGATTGTGGGAGCAATCGGCGGCGCTTTTTTCGTCCTGCCCGCCCTGGGCTATGCCCACACCGCGCGAGGACTCGCGCTCGTCAGCCTGGCCTTGGCGCTTTGGGTTTTGCGGCCAGCGCCGCGCCCGCGCGCGGCCGGACGGCTCGCGGTCCTCGGCGTGGTAGCGCTCTTGACCGTGGGGCTGTGGCCGCTTGCCCCCCCCTGGCAACTGCTCCGTCATTCACCGCTGGGGCAAAACCAGCAGCCCGCCGACGAGCCTTCGGCGAGCGGCGGGGGGGACGTGGTCTTTCACGCGGTGGGACGCTCAGCCAATGTGTTGCTGGTCGATCAGCTGTCCGGCTGGCGGCTGACCACCAATGGGCTGCCGGAATCCCTGATCGAGCGCCCAGGAGTGCGGCTGGCAGCGCTCAAAGTCGCGCGTTACATGGCGGGCTTGCCCACCGTGGCACGGCCACAAGGGCGTAGCTGGCTGGTCGTCGGCCTGGGCGGGGGTGTGATGCTCGAAGAGATCCCCCCCTCGGTGACCGCAATCGACGTGGTCGAGCTCGAGCCGCAAGTGATCGCGGCCAATCGCGCGGTCTCAAGCCTGCGGCGCAAGGATCCGCTGGCTGACCCGCGGGTCCGCTTGCACATCAATGACGCGCGCAGCGCGTTGCGTCTAGGCACTCGCCGCTTCGACGCCATTGTGTCGCAGCCGTCCCATCCGTGGACCGCGGGCTCGTCTCACCTGTTCACCCGCGAGTTCTTTCAGCTGGTCCACGACCGCCTGAACCCCGAAGGGGTCTTCCTGCAGTGGATCGGGGTGTCCTTCATCGACGACGAGCTCCTCCGCTCGCTGGTTGCCACCTTGACCGACGTTTTCCCCCAGCTCGAAGTCTACGTACCGCAAGGCAGCGCAGCGGTGCTGTTTCTCGGCGCCAAGACGCGGCTCCAACTGGTGGCCAATGGCGAAGCTGGGCTGGCGCTGGCACCCACCCTATGGCCCAACTTGGGGGTCGACCAGCCGCTCGACTTTGCCGTCGCGCGCTGGCTCGATGACCGTGGGGCGCGGGCCTTTGGCGGCAATGCCCCGCGGGTGACCGATGGCCACAACTGGCTCAAGACCCGCGCCCCGCAAATTCTCACCGCGCCGCTGCGCATTGCCGACCTGGAAGAACTTCTCGCGGCCTTCGATCCGCTGCCCGGCATGGACCTCGACCGCTGCGAGGTGGTGCGCCGGCTACTCCGCGAACGCGGGACCGTGGCGCGCGCGCGGCGGGTTGCGGCCCAGATCACCGAGCGCCGGGCGCAGCAGCTGGCAGCCGCGATGATCGCGCGGGCAGCGGGGGAGACCCGGCAAGCCGAGCAGCTGTTGCGGTCCCTGCTCCTGCCCGGAAGCGACGCGACTGGCGAGCGGCGCCGCGTTTTGAGCGAGCTGCTCCAGCTCTACCGCGAAGAGATCCGCCGTGGGCAGCAGCTCGCGCTGATCGCGGATTTGGCCGACCCTGAAGCTGCGGTGGTTGCGGGTTGGCAGGCGAGCGGTGCGTCCGATTGGACGGCCTTGCGCCAGCTCGAAGCGCGCCTGGCGACCATCCCGGCGCGCGATCCCTTGGCGCCCGATGCCTTGCGCTTGCGCGCGGAGTGGCGGATCCACCGCGGAACCCCGGCCGAAGCTGCCGCGGCGGCGGCCTTGGTCGAAGCGGCTGCCAGCGGTTTCGTCCGCTGGGGAGATCTCCTGCTGCGCGCTGAAGCCGGAGTGGCCGCGCTCGACCTGCCGATCGCCAGCGTGAGCTTGGTCGAGATCGCGGATGGCCTGCGGGCGGGTTGGATTCCCGGCAAGGTCTTGCCGCAAGCGCTCAGCCTCCTCGACCGGCTGGCGCGCAGCGTCCCTGATCCGGAAGCGCCGCGGATAGCCGTTCTGCGCCAGCGTTTTGCCGAACTCGAGAGCCGATAATCTAGCCTTTCTCCCCGCAGTCCCTATTTGTATAAATTGAATTATTTGCTTATAGCAATATAAAATATATATTTTCTATAGTCTAGATGTACACTTTGAACTCGGTCTGCGGCATAATCAGCAGTCACCGTGCGATGCAGAGGGGCTCTTGCGCGGTTCAAGAGAAGGGGGAACTATGAGTCAGCTGATCGTCCAGAAGTTCGGCGGCACCTGCGTGGGGTCCACGGAGAAGCTCCACGCGATTGCCCGGCGCATTGTCGCGACCCGACGCCAGGGTCATGACCTCGTGGTGGTGGTCTCAGCCATGGGACACACGACCGACCGCTTGTTGGAGCTGGCCCGAGAAATTGCCACCGATCCCCACCGGCGGGAGCTCGACATGCTCCTCGCAACCGGTGAAATCACTTCGGCAGCGCTCCTGGCTTTGGCGATTCGCGGCCTGGGCGAAGACGCGGTCGCGCTTTCCGGAGGTCAGTGCGGGATCCTCACCAACGACGTCCACGCGAACGCCCGCATCCTGCGGATCGACCCCTTGCGGGTCCGGCAGGAGCTCGCCCGCGGCGCCGTCGTGGTGGCTGCGGGCTATCAAGGAATCAGCCCCAAAGGCGACGTCACCACCCTCGGACGCGGCGGCTCTGACACCACCGCCACCGCCCTCGCCGCAGCCCTCGGCGCCGACCTCTGTCAGATCTTTACCGACGTCGACTGCGTCTACAGCGCTGACCCGCGGGTAGTGCCTGGAGCCCAGCCGATCCCCGAAATGCACAGCCAGGAAATGGAAGAGCTGGCCTGGCATGGCGCCCAAGTGGTCAAGGCCGAAGCGGTTGAATTTGCCAAATCGAACGGGGTCGACTTCGAAGTCCTCTCCCCGTTCGGCGCTGCGCCGGGAACCCGGATCCGCGTCGGCAAAGGTGAAGTTGTGGACTGCGACGATGAGGTTTTCGTGCCGCACCGCCCGGCGGTTGCCGGAGTCGCCGGCCGCACCGATCTGGTCCGCCTGCGCAGCGTAGGACCCCGGTCAGAAAGCAGCGCGCCAGCCCCATGGCACGACGTCTTCACGCTGGTGGCCGGCTACGATCTGGTGTTCGGCCGCCTCGACGGCAAGGCTTTCGACATTTTGCTCTCGGACCTGGAAATCCCCGACCCTGAAGCGTTGCGCCAAGATTTGCGGGCAGGTTGGGGCGAAAGCATTGCGATGGAAGTGGGCCTCGGCGCCGTCTCGCTCATCGGCTTCGGCCTGGGTTCGCGCCCAGCCTCGCTGCTGGACGCTTTCCGCGTGCTCCAAAAGGCGGGCATCGCCGTGCGCGACAGCTTCACCGGGCGGGAATCGCTGAGCTTTCTCGTCGATGCCGCGCAAGTCATCGAAGGGGTGAAGCTCCTGCACACCGCTTTCGTCGAAACCCAGTGCCGTCCGACCGCCCATGAGCTGAGCACTGGGCGCGGAGCGCGCAACGCAACCCTGCTGTCTGCCTCCTAAACCCACTACGGCAGAGAAAGTGAGCACCGGTATGGTGGATATCTCGACCTTTGAAGAGCTGGAGTCCGCGGTCCGCAGCTATTGCCGGACCTTTCCCACAGTTTTCGCAAAAGCCGTGGGCTCGACTTTGATCGACCAGCAGGGACGCCGTTACCTGGATTTCTTCAGCGGTGCGGGCGCGCTCAACTACGGGCATAACCATCCTCGCCTCAAGCAGTGCATTCTCGACTACCTGGCTGCTGACGGGGTGATCCACTCGCTCGACATGGCAACCACCGCCAAAGGAAAGTTCCTCGAACGCTTCCACGAAGTGATCCTGACGCCGCGTCAACTGGCCTACAAAGTTCAGTTCTGTGGTCCGACCGGAGCCAACACGGTCGAGGCAGCGCTCAAGCTGGCCCGCAAGTTCACCGGCCGCAAGACCATCGTCCATTTTCAGGGTTCTTTCCACGGCATGACTTTGGGCGCACTCTCGGTTGTCGGCGATCCCAGCAAACGTCTGCGCGCGGGAATTCCCCTCGACTACACCCGCCAAATCCCCTTCGAGAGCGATCCTGGGGGCAGCGAGATCTGCAACACGCTGGCCCAACAGTGGCAGGCAGCCAGCAAAAGTGAGCTGCCAGCAGCCGTCATCCTGGAAACCATTCAGGCCGAAGGCGGGGTGCGGCCTGCCAGCTCTGCTTGGCTGACCCAGCTGGCCGACCTGCTGCACCGTTTTGGGGTGTTGCTGATCGTCGATGACATCCAAGTCGGTTGTGGCCGCGCTGGCACTTTTTTCAGCTTCGAGCCCGCTGGGATCCGTCCGGACCTCATCTGCCTCTCAAAATCGATCAGCGGTTTCGGGCTACCCATGGCCGTGGTGCTGATTCGACCCGAACTCGACGTGTGGCAACCAGGAGAACACAACGGGACCTTCCGTGGCCAGAACTTGGCGTTTGTGACCGGCGCCGAAGCCCTGGGCTTCTGGCAAGATCCGGCGTTTGCCGCGGCGCTGCAGACCAAAGCAGCGATCTTCGATGAAGTCTTCACCCGCTGGGTTCAGACCTTTCCTGAGCTCAAACCCCGAGCGCTCGGACGCGGCTTGATCCGCGGCCTTGGCTTTGCCGATCCGCAGACCGCAGGGCAGGTTCGACGTGCGGCTTTTGCCCTGGGGCTGGTGATCGAATGTGCCGGCGCTGACGACGAAGTCCTGAAATTCTTGCCCGCACTGACGATCGAAGAAGACGAGCTGCGGCAGGGCCTCGCCATCGTCGAAGAGGCCCTGGCAGACGTGCGCGCTGCGGTTCCCGCCGCGGTCAGTGTGGCTTGAGCAGGTGCGGACGTCCGGCGCGCAGCCCCCTGGGAAAACCTGAGGTCTGAGATAGACTGCGCCCCTGATGTCCGCACCGAGCGGTTTAGACCCCAGCTCCCCAGCTCCCGACGCGCCCGCCCCGAGCGCCTCCCCGCGGGCCGGCCAGCGCGCCGGTCAGCACGTCGGCCGGGGCTTGCTGCGTTCGACCAGCGCCGCAACTCTGGCCCAGCTAGTGCGGGTCGTGGCGATCATGGCGACCCACCTGGCCTTGCGGCGGTTGGTCGAGCGGGCCGACTGGGGTTTGTGGAATTGGGCCGAAACCGTCTTCCTGATCCTCGCCACCGTGCGCGACCTCGGCCTGCCCAGCCACACGGTCCGCCGCCAGCCGCTGCCGCTGGGCAACCTCTTGGCGGTCCAGTTGGTTTGGGGAACGGCGCTCGCGGCGCTGGTTTTTCTCGCTGCTCCCCTCTTGGCCCAGGGCTTTTCCACACCACGTCCTGAAGTCGTGCCGATCCTCCAGGCGCTGACCCTGTACCTTCTGCTCGAAGGGTTGGCCAGCGTGCCCATGGTCTACTACGAGGCGGAGCTCAAGATCGAGCGCGCCCTGAGACCGGAGCTGACCCGCACCGCGGTCTACTGCGCTATGACCTTGATCCTCGCCGTCCAGGGGTTTGGCGTGTGGTCTTTTGTCTTGGCCCAACTCGCAGCCCAGGCGGTTTTTGCCGGTTTCTTGTGGCTCCAAGTCGGGCGGTCTATCCCACTTCACTGGGCGCGCGGCGAAACCCTGAGCTTGCTTTCCAGCAGCGTGCCGTTGGGCGGGATCTGGCTGCTGGTTTTTGCGGTGACCTATGCGGATTCCCTGATCCTCGGCAGCCAGTTTTCCGACGACGTGGTGGGCGGCTACATGTTCGCCTACACCTACGCCTTTTTCGTCTCGCGGGTCTTGCAGCAGCCGGTGGGACGCAGCCTTTACCCGGCTTTTGTGGCTTACCGCGACCACCCCCAAGAGCAGTTCCGCGCTTACCGTCTGGGCACGGTCTTGCTCCTCGCGCTGGAAGTCCCGGCGGCGCTTTTCGTCTGCTTGAACGCGCCAGCGGTGACCCTGTTTTTTGGCGGTCAAGCGTACCTCAAAGATGTCTATTTGCTGCAACTGCTGGCATTTGCCCCGCTTGTCGATCCCTTAGGCCGCTTTGCCGGTGAGTACCTGATCGCCCGTCACCGCGACTCGACGCGCATTCTTTCCTTGGTGCTGCACCTCCTTGCGCTGGTCGTGGGTGGGGTGTTCTTGTGCCGCGCTTATGGTCCCATCGGCATGGCCTGGGCCAATTTTTTGCCCCTGGGCGCGCTGGTCGTCGGCTGGACGCTGGTCCGCCTGGTGGGCCAGGACTTCTTCCTGCTACTCCGCCAACTCGCCGAGGTTTACCTGGTCCCGCTGCCGCTTTTTGCCCTGGCTGGGTGGGTGAGCGGGGATCACCTGGTCTGGCGTTTCGTGCTCGCAGCAGTCGCTGGCGGGCTCAGCCTGGCCTGGTTTTGGTGGCGTTTCGGCGCGGACTTCAAGGCCCTCGTCCAAGCTCCGGCGTTACCGTCGGCGGCAGTTGCGCAGGGAGCGAGCTCCACCGATTGACCTCGCGGATGCGGAAGTAGTGTTGGATCACCCACGAGGTACATT
>CAZCOV010000059.1:20252-21923 GCA_964499975.1 uncultured Thermoanaerobaculia bacterium | reverse complement strand
AAGACGGCAGCGTGGTCACCTACCGCGCCAGCGGGCTCCAGCCCGACACGGAGTACGAGTACTGGCTGAGGCGCGGAGAGCATGACGACCTGGGCCGCAAGGGCTCCGTCCACACGTTCCCCGCCGGGACGGGATCGTTTACGGTCGCGTTCGCGTCCTGCGCGCGGACCGGTTCCAACGGGCAGGTGTTCGACCGCATCCGTGAAGCCAACCCGCTGCTCTACATCGTCCCTGGCGACATCCACCAGCCGATGTACGGTTCGATCGGCGGCGACGGCGTGCGCACCGTGACCGAGAACCAGTCCGCCTGGAACGTGGCGCTCGGCCCTGACGATTTCGGCCTGAAGATGCACCGCGAAGGCAAGCTCTTTCCCCAACTCACCCGGTCGGAGTTTTGCACCTCGTGCCATCAAGTGGCAGTCCACCCAGGGATCAAACTCGAAACCGTGGTCGAGGAGTACCGGGCATCGCCCGCGCAGGCTGCCGGGGTGAGCTGCCAGGACTGCCACATGAGCACCAGCCCCGGGCAAGTCAGCGGTTACGCCCGTGGACCCGTGGCGGTCGTCAACGGCAAGATCGTGGCTGCGGAGCGCAAACGCACCAACCACGCCTTCGTGGGACCGGGCTATCCGATCGCGCACCCCGGCATCTTCCCGCACAACCCCGACAACCAGCGTTTCCCGGCAGCCACCTGGCTGTCTTTCGACTACCGTGCGGGCTGGGGGACCGACGCTTTTGAAGAGCAAGTCGCGCGCGGCGAAATCAAATCCGCTTTTCCTGCAGCTTGGACGTCGGCCGACGATCGGGTGAGCGCCCGCCTGATCATCGCCGCGAACTTGCAGAAGCTGGAGGAAAAGCGCGCCTTGCGGCAACAGCTGATGGAGAACAGCTCGCGCCTCGACGGACCCTTCTTCCAGAAGCCACCCAGCTCCGGACGCGACCTCGTTTTCCACTATCAGGTCACCAACTTGAACCGCGGTCACAACATGCCGTCTGGGTCGCTCGGCGCGCAGCCGGAAATTTGGCTCAATGTCGCCTTGCTCGATCCGACAGGTCAGCGGATCTGGGAGTCCGGCTACCTCGACCGTCATGGTGACATGGCCGACCTCCACTCGCTCGAAGTCGCGGCAGGAACCCTGGCTCACGACGATCAGCTGTTCAATCTGCAGAGCAAGTTCATCACCACCAACTTGAAAGGCACAGACCGCGAGATGTACTTGCCAGTGCCTTTTGACGCGGACCAGCTGCCCTTCATCCGTCCGGGTGCAGTGCCCACCTCGGTCTTGAACCACCCCCCCACGATCCGCATGGAAAAGCGCAGCTTGCCGCCCTTGGGCAGTCGGGAGGCGAAGTACCGCGTGCCGGGCAAGCTGCTGCAGCAACCCGGGACCTACCGCCTGGCGGTCCGTTTGCGCAGCCGCGCCGAGCCGATCTACTTCATGAAGTTCGTCGGCGCCACCGTGGACATGGAACAAGCGATGAACGAGTGGATGATCGACATCCACCCGTACACCGTCGAATTTGATGTGCGCTGAGGGAGGTGGAAAATGTTGGGTCAATCACAAATCTTGACGATTTTGCGCGGTGGTTTGGCTTGTGCATTGCTTTGGGGAACCGGGCTTTTGCTGACGGCCGCGAGCAGCACCGCAGCAGAAGAGTCCGCCGCCAGCA
>CAZCOV010000059.1:16019-20152 GCA_964499975.1 uncultured Thermoanaerobaculia bacterium | reverse complement strand
CAACTGCGGCCAGCACAACTGCGGCCAGCACAACTGCGGCCAGCACAACTGCGGCCAGCACAACTGCGGCGGGCACCACCGTCAGCCCGAGCGCCGACGCCGCAGTCTCCAGCGATCCCGAAAAAACTGCGGATGCGAGTCATCCGCCCGGCAAGGAACCGCCCGGCAAGGAACCGCCCGGCAAGGAACCGCCGCAGCTCGGGCCGGGAGTGCGTCCGGTCGCACACGACGCGAGCGCATTCGGTGCCGACCCGAGCTACAGAGACCAGCCCTACAGCGCCGCAGCGCAGCAAGCGATTTACGGCGGCAAACACTTGAACGCGACCGCCCGTCCGCTGATCGAAGCCGGGCGCCGGCTCTACGACCACGGGCTTTTCCGTCCCGCGGGCGAAGGATGGGGTCAGAAGAACCCGACCGCCCACCACTTCATGGTCTATGGCGACTTGCGGCTGGCCGCGGGCTACGTCCACGACGACATCCCCGGGGCCAACGGCAAGCGCGAACAGAGCACGCTCGCCGCGCGCCTCAACCTCGACCTTGACTGGCAGTTCACCGCGACCGAACGGATCCACGCTTTTGTCCGTCCGTTCGACCAGAACGGTTCCTTCCTGCGCTACGACTTTGCAGGCAGAAACGAGGACGAGTTTGTCGACGAGTTCGATTTCGATCTCGAAACCTTCTTCTTTGAAGGCGAAGTCGGCACCTTGCTGATGGGTATGACCGGCCGCGAAAATAGCATCGACGTCCCCTTTACCGTAGGTTTGATCCCGCTCTTCACCCAAAACGGGATCTGGCTCAACGATGCTTTCTACGGCGGCGCGATCTCCCTCATGGCGGCCAAAAGCAACCCCAAGTTGGGGATCAGCAACGTCGACCTCACTTTCTTCGTCGGTCTCGACGACGTGCAAACCGGCGCAGTTGTGGGCAAGCACGCTGCGCGGGTCGCGGGATTTGCCGGTTTCGTCGACGCCAACCGGGGTTACTGGGAATTCGGCTACGGTTATGTCGACTCCGAAGCGGGCAATCTCGGCTATCACAACTTGACCGTCGCCTTCAGCCGTCGCTATGGGGCTTTCATCTCGAACAGCATCCGGGTGATCGGCAACTTGGGGCAAGATCCTGACTTCGGCCCCAAAACCGCGGACGGTGTCTTGTTGTTGATCGAAAACTCGTTGATCACCCATCGGCCGCAGACGTTCATTCCCTACATCAACTTTTTCGTTGGCTTCGATCAGCCCCAACCATTGGCGCGGGCTGAAGGCGGAGTGCTGCAAAACACCGGGATCAACTTCGAAGCGGACGCGATCACCGGCTATCCCAGCCTGAACGCCACGGGGCATGACGCTTTCGGTGGAGCTTTGGGGATCGAATATTTGTTCAACCTCGATCGCCAAATCGTGGTCGAAGCTGCTTTTAGCCGTAAAACCGCCGACCTCGACCCGATCGGCGACGAATATGCCGTGGGACTGCGTTTCCAGGAGCCCTTGAATAACGCTTGGATTTTCCGGGTCGATGCCATGCACGCCTGGCGCGAAACCCTGGCCGACATTTATGGCTTGCGCCTGGAAATTCGCCGCAAGTTTTGAGGCTGCAATCCCGACGCCGTGCCGAGTTCGGACTGCGACCTCTTGCCGACCAGGCCCAAGCTTGAGCTTGAGCAGCTTGGGCGCTTGGGCCTGAAGCCTTGCACTCGGGCAGGCAGTTCGCCATAATAGGCGGCACCGAGCGTCGCGGACGCTCCAGGAGAACCAGCTTTCCTCAACCCACCCCGACATTTTCAACATCCTTTCGCCGCTGAGCGGATCCTCGCTCTGTCCGGCGACGCCCAGGGCCGATTGCGCCGGACGTGTCCGCGCCTGCGCCGTCTGGCGGTTAGCCCCGGGGCAACGCTTTTCCCCACCGCGGGAGGTGTCGATCATGGCTGAAACGACTAGCTTGCTGCCTCGTTTGCTCGACGAACGGATTTTGATCTTCGACGGAGCCATGGGCACGATGATCCAAGGTTATGGCCTGAGCGAGGACGATTTTCGCGGCGAACGGCTGGCAGACCATCCCATGCCGCTCAAAGGCAATAACGACATCCTGGTGCTCACCCAGCCACAGGTCATTGCCGAAATCCACCGCGCATTCCTCGCGGCAGGTGCTGACATCATCGAGACCAACACTTTCAACGGCCAAGCGGTGTCTCAGGCCGATTATGGGACCGCGGACCTGGTCTATGAGATGAACCGCGCCGCGGCCTGTCTGGCCCGGCAAGTGGCCGCTGAATTCACCGCAGCCGAACCGCACAAACCGCGTCTGGTGGCCGGCTCGATGGGTCCTACCAACAAGACCCTGTCGATCTCGCCCGACGTCAACGACCCAGCTCAGCGCAGCTTGACGTTCGACCAGCTGGCGCAGGCGTATTACGAACAGGCGCGCGGCCTGCTCGACGGGGGGGTGGATCTGCTGCTGCCAGAAACCTCCTTTGACACCTTGAACCTCAAGGCCGCGATCTTCGCGATCGAAACGCTGTTTGCCGAGCGCGGCAACCGTTGGCCCGTGATCTTGTCGCTGACCATCACCGACAAGAGCGGACGCACGCTTTCTGGTCAGACCCTCGAAGCCGCCTGGGTGGCGATCGCGCATGCCCAGCCGCTCGCGGTGGGGCTCAACTGCTCGCTCGGCGCGCGCGACATGCGGCCTTACGTCGAAGAGCTGGCGACGACCGTGCCGGTGTATTTCAGTTGTTACCCCAATGCGGGCTTGCCCAACGCATTTGGCGGCTACGACGAGCAACCCGCCGAAACCGCCGCGATCCTCGCCGAATTCGCCCGCGCGGGCTGGCTCAACTTGGCCGGCGGCTGTTGCGGCACCCGTCCCGAGCACATCCGCGCGATCGCCCAGGCCCTCGCCGGCTTGCCGCCGCGCAAGATCCCAGCGCCCACGCCCTACACCCGCTTCAGCGGGCTTGAGACCCTGACTTTTCGCCCGGACAGCAACTTCATCCTGGTCGGTGAGCGGACCAACGTCACGGGCTCGCGCAAATTCGCCCGCCTGATCAAGAGCAACGACTACGAAGCCGCGCTCGAAGTCGCGCTTGACCAAGTCCGCGGCGGTGCCAACATTCTCGACGTCAACATGGACGAGGGCATGCTCGACTCCCAGCAAGCCATGACCACTTTCCTCAACCTGATCGCGACCGAACCTGAAGTCGCGCGCTTGCCGATTATGGTCGACAGCTCGAAGTTTTCGGTGATCGAAGCTGGCCTCAAATGTACTCAGGGCAAGGCCATCGCCAACTCGATCAGCCTCAAAGGTGGCGAGGCAGAGTTCCGCCAGCAAGCGCAGACCTTGCGGCGCTACGGGGCGGGCGTCGTGGTCATGGCTTTCGACGAAAACGGCCAAGCGGTGACTGCCGAGCACAAAGTGGCGATTTGTCGGCGCGCCTACGACATCTTGCGCGAGCTCGGGTTTGCGCCGGAGGAGGTTCTTTTCGACCCCAACATCCTGGCGGTCGCGACCGGCATCGAAGAGCACAACGAATACGCCCGCGCTTACATCGACGCCATCCAGGCGATCAAAGACGCTTGCCCTGGGGTCAAGATCAGCGGCGGGGTCAGCAACCTGTCGTTTTCGTTTCGCGGCAACGATGCAGTGCGGGAGGCCATGCACGCGGTGTTTCTCTTCCATGCGATCCAGGCTGGCATGGACCTCGGCATTGTCAACGCGGGCCAGTTGGCGGTTTATGAAGATGTCCTGCCTGACTTGCGCGAACGCATCGAGGACGTGCTGTTTCACCGTCGGGCGGACGCCACCGAACGCTTGGTCGAGTTCGCTGAAGCCGTGCGCGGAGCGGGCAAGGGCCGCGAGCAAGACCTCGCTTGGCGCGATCAGCCGCTCGAAAAGCGCCTCGCGCATGCTCTCGTCCATGGCGTGCTGGACTACCTCGAAGCCGATCTCGACGCAGCACTCACCACTTATCCCCGTCCGCTGCAGATCATCGAAGGACCGCTGATGGACGGTATGGGCATCGTCGGGGACTTGTTTGGCGCGGGCAAGATGTTCTTGCCGCAAGTCGTCAAGAGTGCGCGCGCCATGAAAAAAGCCGTGGCCTACCTCTCGCCCTACATGGAGGCGGAAAAGAATGCCTT
>CAZCOV010000059.1:0-16009 GCA_964499975.1 uncultured Thermoanaerobaculia bacterium | reverse complement strand
CACTCGCGCGGCAAGATCCTGCTCGCCACGGTCAAGGGCGACGACCACGACATCGGCAAGAACAACGTGGGCGTGGTCTTGGGCCGCAACAGCTACGAAGTGATCGACCTCGGAGTGATGGTGCCAGCCGACAAAATCCTCGAGGCCGCGATGGTTGCGGAAGTCGACTTGATCGGCCTGTCCGGCTTGATCACTCCCTCGCTCGACGAAATGGAGCATGTGGCCAAAGAGATGGAACGGCGCGGGTTCACGGTTCCCCTTCTAATCGGCGGTGCCACCACCAGCAAACAGCACACCGCGATCAAGATCGCGCCGCACTACCACCAGCCCACGGTCCACGTGCTCGATGCTTCGCGCGCGGTGAGCGTCGCGTCCAGCCTGCTCGACCGTCAACGGCGGACGGCATTCGTCACTGAAAACGTTGCCCTGCAAGAACGCATGCGCGAGATCTACGGCCATCGGCAAACCCCACCGCTCTTGCCTTACCCAGCAGCCCAGGCCCAGGGGCTGGCGCTCGACTGGTGCGCTAACGCACCTCCCCAGCCGTCTTTTTTGGGACGTCAGGTGCTCGCCGACATCCCCTTAGCCGACCTCGTCCCGTTCATCGACTGGACGTTTTTCTTCGTCGCATGGGAGCTCAAAGGCCGCTACCCGCAAATCCTCGACGACCCCACCTACGGTAAAGCAGCGCGTGAGCTCTTCGCCAACGCCCAAGACTTGCTGGCGCGCATCGTCGAGCAAAAGCTGCTGCAGGCCAAGGCCGTGTGGGGCTTCTGGCCGGCCAATGCGGAGGGTGACGACATTGTTTTGTTCACGGACGAGTCACGGCAGCAGGAGTTCCTGCGGTTTTGCATGCTGCGCCAGCAAGAAGTCAAGCGCGATGCGCACAAGCCTCACCGTTCCCTCGCGGACTTCGTCGCGCCGCGCGCGTCTGGCCAGGCGGACTATCTGGGCGCCTTCGCGGTCACCGCCGGCATGGGCGTCGACGCCCTGGTCCACGGCTTCCTCGCTGACCACGACGACTACCATGCGATCCTGGTCAAGGCCCTGGCCGACCGGTTGGCCGAAGCTGCTGCCGAGTGGCTGCACCAACAAGCGCGTCGCGCCTGGGGCTACGGCCGCCACGAGCAGATGTCCCAGGACGACTTGCGCGCAGAAAAATACCGCGGTATTCGCCCGGCTTTTGGCTATCCCGCCTGTCCTGACCACTCGGAGAAAGCCAAGCTGTGGCGGCTACTGGACGTCGAAGCAACGACCGGGATGAAACTCACCGAGCATTTCGCGGTTTATCCTGCGGCGGCGGTCAATGGGATTTACTTTTCCCACCCCCAAGCCCGCTACTTCCAAGTCGGACGGATCGGCCGCGACCAGGTCGAAGCCTACGCCGTCCGCAAGGGCATGCCCCTGCGCGAAGTCGAGCGCTGGTTGACCCCCAATCTGGCCTACGACCCTGAGCAAAGGCAGCGCTAAGGGTCGACCCAGCAAAACGACGCAGCAAACTCGCTAGGCCGTGGTGCGCGGGTTGAGGGGGGCATTCAGGCGAGCGAGGCGGAAGGTCTCCAGCGGAACGGCCGGGGCTTCGTCCATGACCAATGCGGTCAGGAGTTCGCCGATCACCGGGCCAAACTTGAAACCGTGGCCGGAAAAACCCGCGGCGATCACGATGTGCTCCCAGGAAGGGTGGCGGTCGAGGATGAAGTGGTGATCAGGGGTGTTGGTGTAAAGGCAAGTCGTGCGGTGAATCGGTGTCGGGATGAGCGCGGGAAAGCGCTCGGTCACAAAGTCCTGGATGCGCGCGTGAACCCGCAGCTGGGTTGAGGTTTCCGCGGTGCGAACTCCCGGGTCGATGACCTCACCTGTGTGGTGCCACCCCACCTTGACTCCAGGTACCTCGATTTGCGGCAAGGCATAAAAGGGATTGGGGTCGTGGTAGTCGATCACGGTAGGCAGCGCTCCCAACCGGTGATCCACACCGTTTTGCGCCGGGAAGTAGGCCACGACTTCAGCGGTCACGCTCAGCTCCAGCGTGAGCCCGAGCAGCGCGAGCAGCTGGCGCGACCAGCCGCCTGCGGCGATGACTGCGGTTTCACCATGGGCTTCTCGACCATCCGCGGTGCGGACGAGCACCCCCTCAGCGGTCGGCTCGAGCGCTGAGACCGGCGTCCCGGTGAGGGTCTCGGCGCCGGCTGCCCGCGCCAGCTGCCACAGCAGGTGGACGGCTCGTTCAGCCCGCACGATGCCGCCTTGCGGCTGGTACAGCGCCGTGCTGCCGCGGGGCAAGCGCAGTTGCGGGAAGCGACGCGCGACGGCGGCGGCGGTCAGCTGCTCACAACCGACCCCTGCACCCCGCATGCTGGCGCGGAGTTCCGCGATCGCGGCGGAATCGTCCGGCCCCAAATCCAGTCCGCCACAGATCTCGAGCAACTTCTGGCCGCCAGCCCGTTCGAGTCGAGCCCACGCCGGGTAGGCGCGCTGCGCCATTTCGACGTAGACCGGCTCGGCATAGCTAAAGCGGATGATTCGCCCGTCGCCGTGCGAGCTGCCGCGGTCGTGCCCGGGCTGAAACTGCTCCAAGAGCAACACGCGCTGACCGCGGCGGGCGAGGTTTTCCGCGGTAGCCGCCCCCATGATGCCGCCGCCGAGGATGAGGGTGCTGTAATGTCGTCGGTCCGACATGGGGTTATCCTACCTGCGCTTCTGCGGGCATTGCACAAGGGAAAAACAAATGCGCAGGGACGTACTTTGCAAGCAACTCCGTGCAGAAACCGACCATTTGCGCCTCGAGTTCTGCCCGATAGGAAACCATGGGTCCGCGCACTTCGAGCGGTCCGGCGAGCAATCGTGCGTCCGGGTAGAGCTGTTCGAGCCGACGGAAAAAGCCGGTCGGCAACCGGAATGGCCCGAGGCTGACCGAATGCAAGTTGGCCGCATCGACGACCGCAAAGACTTGCGCAAAGAGGTCGCGGTAGAGTTCCGCGAAACCATCGATATAAAGCAGGGGATCGAAGCGCAGGCCGAGGCGCCAGCCCCGCGCTGCGAGCTGTGCCATGGCCCGCAGCCGCCGGCTGAGCTGGGGGACGCGATGCTCGACCACCCGCGAAATGGCTGCGGGAGTCAAACTGAAAGCGACGACCACGTTGGGTAAAGGATCCCGCGCGAGCAACCCCGCAATCTGGGTACTTTTAGTGCGCAGTTCGAGCCAAGCGCGGGGGTGTTGCTGAAAAAACGGCAGGATGTTCGCGACAAATTCGGTGACCGGCTCCAAAGCCAGGCTATCGCAGTCGTAGCCTGAGAAGAAATACGTGTCGACGTCAGGCGCGACGGCGAGTTCTCTCGCGATGTCGTCGATAAAATCTTCATAATTGACGAAGATCACCTGATGTGCCGAGCGGTACATGCCTTGGAGGAAGCAGTAGCGGCAATCATAAATACAGTTGAGCATGTGTGAGAAATAAAAATTGCGCTTACCGCCGATGCCATAACCAGCGGGTGCTTTGAGCACGAAATGATCGAACTTGCGTGCGAGAATCAAAGCGGGCTGTTGCTTCTGTAAGCGAAAATCCTGGGCTCGGCGATTGAAAACTTCGCCATAACGCTGGCAAGAAATCCTGACCGCGTGGGGAAAACTCGCACAGATCGCCACCGTTCGCGGATGATCCGCGACTTCGTCTTCGATATAGATCGTCCGTGTCATGCTGCGGGAAACCAACGCCGCAAAGTTTCCCGCAGCTTGATGAAAGCGGGATCTTGGCACCTTTTCACACTGACTTTCTCGGCGATTTGTCGATAAACTGCCCCCGAGCGTGGCTTTTTAACTGCAAACATCGCTGCGTCCACTGCTGCCTTGGGGTTACGGTGCCGGGGTTTCAATTCCCCCGGAGCCAGAAATCCTTTCTCGACCCACCAAGCTCGCAACTCAGAATCCCTACGGGGCCATCCCAAAGCTGCGCTCACCTGGGAAGAATCGCTGAAAACCCAGATCTCGAGCATCGGATCAATCACGATGGCTGCCGCTCGTTCCCCCCATCCGTTCTGCTTTAGCCGTTGTTCCAAGTCGGCTTCAAGCTCAAGTCGGGTGAGGCTTTCCTGGCCACATCCCGCCCGGTCGAAGATAACCAAAGCATGATGAAACTGCTGAACCCTGGATCGCAAGAACTCATGGGCTTGTCGCCAGCAGCCTGGGTCCCGCCCAAAGCGATGAATTTGGTGGTGGATCTTTCTCATGTCCAGCGCTTTGGAGCGTCCCAGCAGTCCTTCCAGGGTTTGTTCCATCTGGAGGTCGGCGACCACGCAAACCAAGTCGCTTCTTGCTTCGCTACTCATCCCAAAACCCCGGCGGCGAAAAGCGTCGAAAGGCTGGTCTCACCCCGCCAGTCGCGCAGCGCGGGGTGGTCGTTGCCCAGCACGATGTCGGTTGCCCCTTCGGAGGTCTTGGCAAAGCAGAGCAAATCCTTGGGATCGACCAGGCTGAGCACGACCGGCGAATGCGTTGCCAGCAGGACCTGGGCCTGGTAAACCGAGGACAGTGATTGCAACATGGTTTCAACCGCTCGCGGATGGATCCCGTTTTCCGGCTCTTCGATCAAGTAGACGCCGGTCAAGCCGGGGAGATATGCCGGCAGGGTCAAGGCGAGCAAACGCAAGGTGCCGTCAGAAGCCATCCATGACGGGATTTCCAGCCCCCCGACATAGCGCAACATCAAATAGCGATGCCGATCATCCTCACGTTCGATGGTGCGGATCCCTTCGAGATCCGGCAGCGCAGTTCTGAGATGGGCAATCCACTCGCTCAGGCGCTTAGCTTTTTCCAAGTCTGCAATCACCCATGGCAAGTTGGCGCCATCGGGTTCCAGGTGACGACCCTTGCCGGGTGGACTGGCTTTGCGGATGAGCAAGCTATTGAGGGTCAGCTGTTGTATCCCGGTACTCAACAGCCCTTTGAACCAGGTAGCCACCGGGAAATTGGTGGTGTCCTCGGGCAAATTTCCCAGGGCCGAGCGCCGTGAACCCAACTTGAAGGAGGGGGCCCAGCCCTTCCCCTTTTTTTCGTAGGTTTCCGAATAGAAATTATCGTTACCGGCGAGCACTTTGGTGATCACCGACTGGACTTTACGGCTACCTTTTGGCGTTTGCAGAGTGGGGAGAGGCCGGCGCAAGGCGGGGAAAAGCACCAGGTGGACGGGTTTCGGCGCCGCTCTTTTGAGCACGACGCGCTCAGCTCTAAAGCCGATCTCGCCTGTATCCTCGATACGGCCTAAACTTATTTCATAGCGGATGGTGTCCCACTTCGGATCTCGGAGCTGGGTGCGCAGTTCCTCCGGAATCGCGACTTCGATCGCCAGCTCAAAGGAATCACCAGTCCGGTTCCACAACAGATCGTGAAAATTCTGGCTCCGCTCACCGATGGCTGCGTCAAGGCCGTCCTGGACCAGACGTCCGAGGAAGGCCACCACATCGAGGAAAGTGGTCTTGCCGCTAGCGTTGGGGCCAACCAGGACGTGAAAGCGTCCGAGTGGCTGTGACACGTAGCGCAGGCAGCGGAAGTTCAAGGCTTCGATCAAGGTGATCGTCGACATGAGCCAAGCTTATCGTATCGGGTCGGTGCGGCTAAGGGTCGACGCAGCAATAAATTCCCATTTCTGGCGCCCAGATTGGGGCCAGATGCGGCCGATCGTCGGGCGCAAAACCGCAGGACTAGCAGGGCTAATTCGAGGATTTTGCGTTCGAGGATCGGTCGCAGGTGGCCTCAAGATGGGATGCCAGAATGGGAAGTGATTGCTGCGTCGACCCTACAGATGGACCGGCAAAGCAGCGAGGGCGGCCGCGAGCTGACGCAGGACCGCACTGCCGCGGGACGCTGGCAGGTCGGGCAGGGGTTGGTCCGGGGCCAGGGCTTGCCATTGACGGAGCAGGCGCTCGAGCTGACGCTTCTCGCTGGCGGTGAAGTGGTGACGGGCGATCAGCGCGGCAAAGCCCGGCGGATCAGCTGCCAGCTGGCGTTTGAGCGCAGAGAGTTGCCCCAGCTCCTCGACGATGGGGACGATCGCACCCACTTGCGCGGCGATCAACCCTTCGACCTTTGCGGGGGTCAGCTGGTCAGATCGGGTGTCGGCTGCTGGACCATCCGAAATCACTTTGAAACAGTGGACCAGTTCGGCGGTCGCAAAACGGCAGGCGGTGGGATAAAAACCAGCAGCTTCCATGTCGTAGGCCGCTGGCGTGGTAAACGTGTGCTCCACCCGGTCGACGGTGACGATCTCGCTGGTCGCGCAGCGCGTTCTAAAAACCCGTGGCGGATACCAGTTGCCCCCAGTGGCCAGATCACCGATTTTGTGCCCCCAAACCAGTTGCCCGAGCTCGGCAGTGCGGTGGCCGGCAATGCCGACGTTGAGCCACACCGCATGGCGCGGTGCGCCCGCTGCCCAATGGAGGTAGCTGGTCGCAGCCGCTGCATTCACTTTGCCCGGACCCGCAACGATCAAAGCGACGTCAGGCGGTGCTGCAGCGGGCTGGGAGTTGGAAGCTCGGGCGCTGCAGTAGACCTTGAAAGCCTCGGCGCGCGGGTCCAGGGTCAGCCCAAAGTGGGTGATCCACGGCCGGGCTTCCGGCAACAGCGCAACCACCCAACGCAGCAAACCAGACCTGCGGGTCAAGCGCTGACCGCGAGCAACTCGTTGACGGCTGCATTCACCGGGATGGCCGAGTGAGCTTCCAGGACAGCGTCGCTCGACAGCAGTTCCACCCCGGCTGCACGCAACTCCGCAAGCGCTCGTTCGCTGTCTCCAGGCCGCAAATCAACGCCCCGACAAGCATCGACGATGATGGAGGTTTTGAAGCCCAAATGCACAGCATCGGCGGCGGTGGCCTTGACGCAGTAGTCGGTGGCGAGGCCCACAACATAGACCGTATCGACCCCCAGGCTGCGCAAGTAGGGCTCAAGGCCAGTGGAGCGCTGGGCTGCTTGGTCGAAAAAGCCGCTGTAGCTGTCGATCTTGGGGTCGATCCCTTTGCTGAAGATGCGCTCGACCCTGGTGGTGTCAAGCGCCGGAGCGAGCTGGGCGCCGGGAGTGCCCTGGACGCAGTGGACTGGCCACAAAATTTGCGGGTAGCCGCCCAGCTGGATCACCTCGCCGGGTTTTCGTCCAGGGTGGTTGGCGGCAAAGCTCCCGTGTTCGGGGGGATGCCAGTCGCGGGTTGCGATCACGTGGTCGAAGTGGGTTTGGAGTTGATCGATGACCGAGAGGATACGGTCACCTTGCGGCACAGCGAGCGCTCCGCCGGGAAGGAAGTCATTCTGGATGTCGACGAGCACCAGCGCGTTCATTGGCACCTCCGCAGTCGATCAAGTCGCGACCCAGCCTCCTTAGGCTCAAGACGAGCATAAGCCTATCATGATCTCGCCCCCTGACACCAGGGCAATGTGAAAGGTGCTTGCGACAAGACGGCGGTTCAACCGCTCGGGGCAGCGGAGCAGACTAGCTCGCGCGGGCCGTCCGGAGGGGCGTGGCTGAGCCTGGTCGGGATCGGTTTGGGGATCGTTTTGCGGAGGTCGACGATGAAAGCAAGATGCGCCGAGCGGCACACCTTGCTTCTTCCTTGCTTCTTCCTTGCTTCTTCCTTGCCCTCAGGTGGGATCAATCGAACAGGTCAAGCCCAGGTCAGCCGCGATCGAGAGGAGGTAAGCATTACACTTGGCGCCATCCTCGGGATGGGTGTTCATGGCGGCTGAATGCTCGGCATCGGTGAACAGGCCGCAACCACCGTCTGATGGTGCGGTGTTGCCGGTCAAGGTGGACGCCGTGAAACCATTCACGGTGAACAGAAAGACCGTACCAAAACGGGGCCTTTCGACACACGCGATGCCCGGACCCTCGGTCGCTTCGGCAAAGCCAGGGATGACCAGGCAAATGCAGGGAAGCTCACAAGGGATCTCATTGCCGGTAAGCTGTGTATATTTGCTCCGCACTTTCTGGCAAGCAGTAGGCGAGGCTGCAGGGTCTGCGCTACTGCAGTCCATGGCTGCGCAGTAGGCATTGCACAAGCCATAGGCTGCGCCCGTTTCAAATTTGCAGGGGTCTTCAATCGAGGGAGGCTGTCCGTCCGGTGTCTGGGCAACTGCGATGCTGGTGCCAATCAGCGTCAGGGCAAAGATTAGAGCTGTCTTGGTCATGAAATCTCCTTCTCTTTGAAAAATGGTTTCCGCTCAAGCGTCAAAGGCGACCTGCAATGGCGGGGTCGAGTGAACCGCTGACCGCTCTACTTTCCGGGAGAAACGACCACTGATAGGCACGATTACACCTCGGTTCCTTTGCAGGCCAGGAACACAGTGCTAGGAATTCCAAGGGAAAAGGGACGCGATTCTACAAGTTGCCTGAGCTCAGCGATCGGGTTGATCGCATCTATGCAAATTATACTATGTTTGTATACACGCATATACAGGCTCTTCAGATTTTTGGGCTAACAAATCGCCTGTATGACCCGCAGCTGGACCGGGCGCGAGTATGCCGAAATCGAACGCCCCGAGCTGGTGCGGGTCATCATGAGCGGATGCGCAGACGATATGCTTATTTGAAAAGATCAATAAATCGCTGTTAACGCAGTCCTACCCTTGACGATGCCACAGCATGTCCCTAGAATCACGGATTGATGAATGGTTGATGAATAGTTGATAAGTATTTAATTAACATAACATCCAATTACGTCTGTTAAGACTGCACCTAATTGCTCGAGACCACCTCTGGCTGTCAACGGATCTGAACTGCTACCCGGCTTGCTGGATGACTTACGACACCTCCCGCACCAGAGCAGCTATCTCCCAACCGTCGATTCTTGCCGACGCGAGCACCGCCCTGGCCGTCCACCGGGTGGGTGGTAAGGCGGCCAACCTGGCGCGGCTAACGGGCTACGAGCTGCCAGTCCCGCGCTGGTTCTGCATCACCACGGACGTTTTTGCCCACCTCTTCGCGCAGTTACCGTCAACGACTGCAGGATTGCTGGGCCAGCTCAGCGCTGCGGATCCGCAATCACTCATGGCGGCCAGCACCGAGCTGCGCACAGCGTTCTCGCAGGCGGTATTGCCGCCCAGCTGGGAGGCAGCGATTTACCAACGCTTTGACGCCAACTTTGGACCAGAGGCCCGGGTCGCTGTGCGTTCTTCAGCGGTGGGCGAGGACTCGGCGACCAACTCCCAAGCGGGCCTGATGGACAGCTACTTGTTTGTGCCGCGCGGGGAGCTCTTGCCGCGCGTTCGGGACGTCCTGGCTTCCGCTTTTTCGGCGCGGTGCTTGCTCTACTGGCTGCGTCTTGGTCACAGCTTGCAGCAATTTCGCGCCGCCGTGGTGGTCCAAGAGATGGTCGATGCTCATGCGAGTGGAGTGCTCTTTACCCTCAACCCGACCACGGGCGACTCCCGGGAGCTGGTGATCGCAGCGGGTTACGGGCTGGGCGAAGGGGTGGTCGGCGAGGAAGTCGAAACCGATACCTTCTACCTTGATCGAGGTTCGCACGCCGTGCTGCGACAGGCCATTCGCAGCAAATCCCAACGGGTGACTTATGACGCCCAGCGGGGTGCCTTGACCCGGATCGAACCCGTGCCTGAGCAGCTGGCCCTCATGCCGGTGCTCAATCCGCATCAGCTGGCGCAGCTGGCCAAGCTCGGGCTTTACATCGAGCACTGCTTCGGCCAGCCCCAAGACATCGAGTGGGCTCTCGACCCGACAGCCAGTCTGCGCATCACGCAAGCGCGTCCGATCACTTCGCGCCGACCGCACGGGCGCACCCGGATTTTCGACAACAGCAACATCGGCGAAAGCTATCCGGGGTTGAGTTCACCTCTGACCTTCTCTTTCGTGCGCACTGGCTTTGAGCTGGCTTTGCGCAAGACTGCAGCGGCTTACGGCGCTTCGGACGCCTATCTGCGGCGAATCCAACCACTCAGCCGCAATGCCCTGGGTTTGATCGAAGGCCGAATGTACTACAACATCCTCAACTGGTACCGCGCTTTTGTCGTGCTTCCCGGCTTGAGCCTGTTTCGTACCAGCTGGGAAAAAGCTTCGGGGCTTGCTCCCGAGGATCGCCCAGCCCCTGCCGAGCTGCGCGATATTTATGGCGTGCCCCTGCAGCCGAGCCGCCGCGAACGTTGGGTCGGCTATTTTCGACTGATCCGCAATTTCGTGCGGATCGAGGCCGACCAGACGCTTTTCCGCCAGCGCTTCGCTGACCTGGACCAGCGGTTTCGTGGCCTTGACTTGAACGTGCAGTCCCCCGACGACCTTTTCGAGTTCTACCAAGAAATCCTGGAACGACTGCTCGCCGAGTGGGACGTCCCCTACACCAACGACTTGAACGGCTTTCTTTTTGCGCACCTGCTGCGCAAGCTGCTCGCGCGCTGGCAGCTCGACCCTAAAGGAGCGCTCTTCAATCGCCTGCTCTGCGGCGAGTCGGGATTGATGAGCGTCGAACCGGTGCGTTCGCTCCTCGCATTGGCCGCGACAGTGCGCCAAAGCGATGACCTGCAGCAGCTCTTCGCGCAAGAGCCGGACGACGCAGCCCTCTGGCGACATCTCCAAACGGACCCCCGGTGGGCCGACTTAGAGCGCAGTGTGCGCGACCACTTGGCGCGTTACGGCCGCCGCACCATGCATGAGCTCAAGCTGGAAACCGAGTCGCTCGCCGAACGCCCTGCGGATTTCATCGCCATGTTGCGCAGCTTTACCGTCCAGCCGGTGGACCTTGAAGCGCGGGAGGCGCAGGAGCGGGAAGTCCGGCGGACCGCTGAACAGCAAGTTGGGAGAGCGCTGCGCTGGCACCCAGCCCGGCGGCTCGTTCTCGCTTACGTGCTGCGCCAAGCGCGCGCGCGGATCCGCGATCGCGAAACGAATCGGCTGATTCGCACCCAGGTGTGGGGAATGGTCGGCCAAGTGTTCCGCCAGCTGGGCAAGGCTTTGGTCAACGCGGGTCACCTCGACCAGGCGGCAGACGTCTTCTATCTCGGAACCGACGAGATCGAAGGGTTTCTCTGCGGAACGGGCATCACCCACTCCCTGCGCAAGCTGGTGGCGTTGCGGCGAGCCGAGTACGAAGGCTTTGCCCAAAAACAGCCGCCTGCGCGCATCCGCACCCTGGGCATGGTCCATGGCAAGGCGCCAACCGGTCGCACCGACGCGCCTGCAGCACCGCCGGAAACCGCAACGGGTGAAACCGTGACCCTGACCGGCATTGGCTGCTCGCCCGGCTGGGCTCGTGGGCGGGCCAGGGTGATCATCCACCCAACCCACGAGGTCGCAACAACCGGACAGATCCTGGTGGCTCCCAGCACCGACCCAGGCTGGGTTTTTTTGATGGCTGCCGCAAGCGGGCTGGTCGTCGAGCGCGGCGGGGTACTGTCGCACTCCGCCATCCTCGGCCGGGAGCTCGGGATTCCCACGGTGGTGGGAGTTGAAGGAGCTTTGCAGCACATCCGCGATGGACAAGAACTCGAAATCCACGGAGAAGAAGGCACCGTCCGCCTGCTGGCCGATCGCTCAGGCGGGGGTTGACCTCAAACAATTCGGCATTGTCCGCACACTCGCCTGCGGAAAGGAAGCACTGTATGCACCAAGAACGCGCCTTTTCCGTCGTCTCGCCCCTGCCCTGTAGCACCGCCGCTCTCGGCCCGCCAAAGGAGCCCAGGCGGCTGCAGATCCCTGGCCGCGGCCACTCGACCGAAAGCGCCAGGATGGCACGACTGGAATTCCTGCACCAGGAAACGGGCGCTGCGTTGCGCGCCCTGAAGCACCTCTCCCTCGCCCCCGATCGCTTGAGCAAAAACGTTGAGAATTTGATCGGTGCGGTCGAAGTTCCGGTGGGCATTGCCGGCCCTTTGCTGATCCACGGCGAGAAGGTCGAGGGGAATTACTATGCGCCGCTCGCCACGGTCGAAGGAACACTGGTCACCTGGGTGACCCGAGGAGCGTCCGCGCTTGCGCTTTCCGGCGGGGTCACGGTCCGCGTTTTGAGCCACCGCCGGATGCGCTCCCCCTGCTTCGTGCTGCCTGATGTGTCGCAAGCCCTGGCGCTTGCATCCTGGCTCGAAGCGCATTCGACGGAAATCCGCGCGCGCGCTGAGCAGGTTTCGCGGGAAGTGCGTCTGATCGAGGTGGAACCCCTGGTGTTGGGCCGAACGGTTCATGTCCGGATGAACTTCGAGCCAGGGGAAGTGGTCGGTCAGAGCTTGCTGATCGCCGCGACCTGGCATGTCTGCCAGTGGATTTTCATCGCGCTGGAACAGCAAGGCGAGATCAAAATCGAGCGGTTCACTTTGGGCAACCCGGACAATGATCAGCAGGCCGGCCTGGGCACCTTCATCCGGCGGCGCGGGGTGCGGGTAGTCGCCGAATGCCGACTGCGACCAGATGTCTTGCAGCAGGTGTTGCACACCGACGCGGCAACCCTTTGCGAGTCGGTTCTCGAAGCGACAAACGCCAGTACGGCGGTGGGTATGCTCGGCAACGCCTGCCTGGCGCGGGTCATTGCCGGCATTTTCACCGCCACCGGCCAGGACATCGCCAGCGTCCACGAGTCGAGTGCCGGGCTCTTGCAATCGCGGATTGAACCCAACGGAGACCTTTACTTGAGCTTGCTCCTGCCGAGCCTGCAAATCGGGGTGGCCGGTGGTGGCACCCACCTCCCACGCCAACACGAGCTGCTCGCCATGATGGGTTGCGAGGGGCACGGCAAGGTGACGGCTTTCGCGGAGATCATCGCGGGCTTTTGCCTGGCCTTCGAACTCGCCGCCGCGGCCTCGATCGCCAGCGGGGAGCTCGCGCTGGTCCATGAGCAGCTGGGCCGGAATCGAGCGGTGTGCTGGCTCGAAGCCGAGGAACTCGACGCGGATTTCTTCAATACTGCGCGACGCGCGGTTGATCCCGATTCGCAGTTACAAGTGCTCGCGGTCAATCGACGCGACGACGTCCGGCTCGGCCACAGCATCTTGACCGCGCTCAGTGCTCTCAAATTTCAGCGTTTTCTTGGGGTTTTCCCCTTCCAGCTCGAAGTCCAAGAGCCAGGGGATGGCGTGCCGTATGCGGTGGAAACCGTGGTCAAGGTCAAGCCCATCGACGAAGAGGTGATGTTGATGACGATCAACCTCGCGGGAATGTGCGGACCGCGACTGGGCCAGGCTTTTGCTCGGTTCAAGCACCACCTCGGCTTCACCGGCTGCCATTTGCGCGAGCTGGCCATTTACCAACAGTGCGATCCGCGTCTCACCCGCCACTTGCCTGCCCTGTGGGGCGCCGTCCAGGACGATTCGCGGGAAACCTACACCCTGATCCTGGAACGCTTGGTCAAAATCGAGTTGCTCGACGCCGTGGATCACCCCGAACACTGGCAACCCTGCTACTGCGAAGCCGTGCTCCGCGACCTCGCCACCATCCACTCGGTGTGGTACGGCCGCGAGCAAGAACTGCTGCGAGAACCCTGGCTGGGTCCGGTGCCAACCGCCAGCGACATGGTCGCAGCTAGCGAGCTGTGGGATGCCATGGCCGAGCACGCAGCCCAGACTTTCCCGGAATGGTTCACCGCCCTAGACCTAGCCCGCCACCGTGAGCACATCCGCAGCCTTGCCACCTGGTGGCCCGAACTGGAAGCCCTGCCGCGGACGCTGGTGCATCACGATTTCACCCCCCGTAACCTCGCCCTCCGCCAGCGGTCCGGAGGACTCGAGCTCTGCGTGTACGACTGGGAACTCGCCACCCTCCACGTGCCGCAGCACGACCTCGCCGAGTTCCTCTGTTTCGTGCTCACGCCAGCAACCGAGTGGGAAGAATTCGCCCACTACGTCGAGGTCCACCGCCGCGCGCTGGCCGTGGCCAGCGGGCAAGAGATTCCGGTAACCACCTGGCAACGGGGTCTCGAACTCAGCTTGCGCGACCTCTTGGTCTCACGCTTTGCGGGTTACTGCGTGGCCAATACTTTTCAGCAGTCCGATTTCATGGAACGCGTTTATCGCACGCTGCACCGCTTGCTGGACTTGTGTGAAACGAAGCACTCGCCCGGATGGACGGTGGGCCGAGCTCAGGTAGTGCAGTCCTCCTCGTAGTCCGCTGCGGCCGGATCGCGCTGCCTCGCCTGGCGCTGCTGGCGGATTGCCGCCCTGTCGATGTCATGGACGGCTGAGTTCGCCATAAGATGGCGTCCATGCAAGATCTCGACACGATCCCGTTCCGGCTGCTTTTAGATCGGGTGGTCGAGCCGATTCGTCGGCACTTCAGCCGGTTCTTTCTGCCCACCGCAGTGCCCCTTGTGGCGATCGGGTTTCTCGTCGCCCAGTCACAGAATTTGTTGATCGGGCAAGGGAACGAGCCGCCTGACCTCGATTCCATCTTCGCTCTGTCGGGGCGTCTCTTCGGCCTGATCGTCGTGGTGATGGTGGGCTATTCGCTGATTTACACCGCGCTGAGCGTGGCCGCGATCGACGCGGTCGCTGGCCGAACTGTGAGCCTGACCCGCGCCTGGCGGTTCACTTTGCGGCCGTCGACGCTGTTCACGCTCTTGCTCACTTTTGGCCTGCTCACGCTCGGGTTTTGCTGTTGCTTGCTTCCCGGCCTCTACTTCATGCCGATTTTGGCCCTGGTCTTGCCTGTGATGGTCGAGGAAAAACGGTCGGGAATCGCCGCGCTCCGCCGCGCGTTCGAGCTGGCCCTGTTCAATCCGCAAGGCAGCTGGCTGGCACATCCATGGCTCAAGCTGGCGCTCGTCGTCTTCATCAGCTGGGTGGTGCAGTACGCCTTGACCTTACCGATCCAGCTCCCCTTGCTCGTGATCCAGCAGCTGATGATGTTCCGTCATGCGGCTGGTGGCGGCGACCCGAGCACGGTTCTGGCGCAACTCGGACCGTGGAACGTGGTGACCCAAATGGTGAGCGCCTTGGCCTTGGCCACCAGCTGGCTTTACCCGGCTTTTCTCTTCCCGATCTTGTGCGAGGACCTCAAGCGCCGCAAGGAAGGCCACGACCTGGAAACCGCGATCGATAGGCTGGCGAACTGATGCGCTGTCGCGGTTTTTGGGTGCTCGCAGGAGCTTTGCTGATGGGACTGGACGTGTCCTCCTGGGGCCAGGCGGCAGGGGTGCCAGCCGAATCAGCAGGAGTGCCAGCCGTGGTGTCAGCCGCTCCCCCGCCGCAACCGGTGGATCGCGAGCTGCTACAGCAGATCATCGAGGAGCAGCAAATCCAGACGCAAGCTCCGCGACCGCAGTTCGGCGACTATTTGGGCGACCTCTCCGCTGCTTTTGAGTCTTGGTTGGAAGACAAGTTGTCGAGCACCAACTGGAATCCCCTCGCCGACCAGATCGCCCGCGTCGCAGCGCTGGTTTTGAGCGCGGGCATTCTGCTCGTCCTCCTGGTGTTTTGCGTGCGCCTGCTTTTTCGCGCGGCGGGCAAAGCCAAGGCCGAGGCAGCTGTATTGGCGCAGCGCCCACTGCCCGAGTCCGCCGCCCTCGACGGCGACGAGCAAGCGCGCATCCTGGCGCGCGACCTTGAAGCCCAGCTCCGGGCGGGCCTCATCGCAGCAGCATTGCGGTCCTTGTGGTTGTGGCTCGCGCTGCGCCTGGCACCGGCCCGCGTGGACCCGTCCTGGACCAGCCGCGAACTGGTCCAGCGCAGTGGGCGTTTTGAGTTCTGGCCGCAGATGCAAAAGCTCGATGGTTGGATCTACGGTGAAGTCAAGCCGGAGGCGCAGCAAGTCCGCCAGCTGTGGCAGTCCTTGACGGAGCGTCTGGGATGAACCGGATAAGCGGTACTCGCCACCGGGGTTGGCTGGTTGTTCATGGACCCTGGATCGGGATCTTGCTGTTGTTCGTGGGGCTGGTAATGTTCGTCCAGGGTCGACTGGGCGCGACCGCTAGTTCGCTGTCGCGCGCACCGCAAGGTTGGCTGGCGGCTCGGCTGTACCTCGCCAGGACGCTTTCCGCCACAGCCCTGGAACCCGATCTGGCGGTCAGCACGCGGATCCGTCCGCTCGACGCTCAA
>CAZCOV010000058.1:0-22121 GCA_964499975.1 uncultured Thermoanaerobaculia bacterium | reverse complement strand
GCCTCGCTGCGCACCGCCCGCTACCTCGAGTTCCTCGACCGACCTTTCAACCGCGGGGAGTTCCAGCGAGCGCTGGCCCAAGTGCCGGATGTCGAGCCCGACCTCTGGGACCGAGTTGAAACGACGACCTCTGAATAGCAGAATGGGGCTCGAGACCCGACGTAAGACTGCGGTTCCTGGCTGGAGCCTCGAGGTCGCAGACGTGTTCACGGCCGATTGAGCATTACCCTTCCTTCAAGGTCAAGATTCGCAGGTCTCCAACGGGATTCGTTCTATCAATGACATCGTTTTGTCTCCTCGCCCCCGGTATTTCTTGGTTCGGGATGAGGCGACAACTACCCTGACACTGGGGGGTACTCCCCGACGACCTCTCGGGAGGCGTCGCGAAACACCGTCTCACCAATTTCACCAGTTGATGGTACGCTGGACACATGAAACGCGCGACGATCACCATTCCCGCCGACCTCGAAGCCGACCTGAAAGTCTTCATGGCTCACCAGGAGCCCGCTCCCAGTCTGACCCGCCTGGTCCAGGTGGCGCTGCGCAGATTCCTGGCCGAGAAGCGCCGCGAGCAAGCCTTGGAGCTCCGTGAGCTGCAACCGGCACGGCGTCCGTTCTCTATCACCGTGGCCGCGCGCGGATCCGGTGAGCGCGACGTCAGCACGGATCACGATCGACATCTGGCGACCGAAGTGTGAACCGCGTGCTGGCAGATACGGGGCCGCTCTACGCGCTGATTGACCCCGACGATCGCTACCATGAGCAGGCACGTCGACAGCTCGGACAGTTGTCGGCACCGGATTTTGAGGTCATCGTCCCCCAGCCGATTCTTCTGGAAGCCTACACCCTGATCCTGCGCAAGCTCGGTACTGCCACAGCTCATCTCTGGCTGAGGGAGATCTCTGCCGGCGTTGCTCTGCTCAATCCCACGGCGCAAGACTATGAGGACGCCAGGGATCGGCTAACCCGCTACCCAGATCAGACGATCACGCTTTTCGACTCGACTCTGGCCTCGCTCTCACAACGGCTCGAAATCCCCGTCTGGACCTACGATTTTCATTTCGACGTGCTGCGGGTCGAGGTCTGGCGCGAGCTCTGATGGTGCGAGGCGCCACCATGGGTTTGGGCTTTAGAGGGTACCCCAGAGGCGTTCCGCGAGCGGGGCGGGGATCACAGATATCCCCGAAAACAGGGGTGGTCAGGGAATTCCTCCCGGACCACCCCTGATGCCTCGGCCAAGGATGGCCGGGCCGGTCTTCGATGATCAGGCCGGCTATAGCATCTCCTGCAAGGCATTCACCGTGAAGATCGGCTGTCGGCTGTCGGCGTTGCGCTGGCGGTCGGGCGATCGCAACTGGGTGAAACAAACTGGACAATTTGGGGACCGGGTGTAGAATCGCACCGGGTAAAAATTTCCACTGCGCAAGACGGAGCGGGTTGCACGTTTGCCCAGTGATGCCAGTGACGATCAAACACCCAGAGATCCTAGTGACCACGCGGTAACCATGCTCCAACCCAATCCTGCATTGATCACTGCGGTGGTTGCAGAGAAACCGGCCGTGGCCCGCGATCTCGCCCGGGTCCTGGGGGCCACCCGACGCGCTGAAGGGTACTTGTTTGGCAACGGGTTCGTGGTCACTTGGGCGTTCGGCCACCTGGTGGCCCTCGCCGAACCCCACGAAATCCGCCCGGCGTGGCGGCGCTGGAGCCCCGACGAACTGCCCATGCTGCCGCAGACCTGGCCACTCACAGTGTGTGCCGAGACCCGCGAACAGTTCGAGATCGTGCGCAAAATCCTCACTGCCGACAAAGTCAAGGAGGTCATCTGCGCGACCGACGCCGGACGAGAAGGCGAGCTGATTTTCCGCTACATCTACCAGGCCGCGAGCTGCCGCAAGACGGTGCGCCGGCTGTGGCTCTCTTCGCTGACCGAAGAGGCCATCCGCAAAGGATTTGCGCACTTGCGCGAAGGCCGCGATTTCGACGCCTTGGCCTCAGCTGCCCGTGGGCGGAGCCAGGCGGACTGGCTGGTCGGGATGAATTTGTCGCGCGCTTTTACCCTGGCGTGCGCCGGACCGACAGGTGAACCGCTGAGCGGTGAGACCTTGTCGGTCGGTCGGGTCCAGACCCCGACTTTGGCCATGGTGGTCGAGCGCGAGCTCGCGATCCGCGCCTTCGTGCCCGAGCCCTATCTCGAAGTGACGGCGACTTTTTCCGTGGTACCGTGGCCGGAACAACCCGTGCCCGCAGAGACCCCATCTGAGCCGTCCTCCGCAACGTCGGTGGCTGCGCGCGCGGTGGAATCGCCGCGGACCTACCGCGGCACGTACTTCCGCGGGGCGACCGCTACCCCGGAAAACCGGCGCTTGCCCGCAGATTTTGCGGCTGCCGAGGAAATCGTCCGGCGGGCGCAGAGCGGCACCGCCGAGATTGCGTCCGTGCGCGGGGAAACCCGGCGTCTGCCGCCGCCCTTGCTCTACGATTTGACCGAGTTGCAGCGCCACGCCAACCGGCTGTTCGGCTTCTCGGCGAAGAAAACCCTGGAACTCGCGCAGAAACTCTACGAAACCTACAAGCTGATCAGCTATCCGCGCACCGACAGCCGGTATTTGTCGCAAGATGTTGCTGCGACTTTGAGCGAGATCGTCAGCGTCATGGCCGGACCTTACCGCGATCAGCTCGCTGCGGGTACGGGTGAGCGACCGCTCGGCCGCCGTTTTGTCGACGATGCCCAAGTCAGCGACCACCACGCGATCATCCCAACCGCCCACAGCGCTGTGGAGCGCACGGTCAGCCAGCTGAGCGCCGATGAGCACAGAATCTACGATTTGATCTGCCGACGGCTGCTCATGGCCTGGCACACAGACCACGTCACCGCGGTCACCAAAGTCATCACCCAGGTGAGTTCAAGGGGCCCCGAGGAAGCCGCTCCGGTCGTCGATACCTATGCCAGCAGCGGCACGGCGGTCGAACAAGAAGGCTGGAAAGTGCTCGACTTGGCGCTGCCCAAGAGCCAGCGCCAGCGTTTGCCGGCCAGCGCCGACCCTGCGGCCAGACTAGCGAGCGAATCCTCAGAACAAAGCGCCGACCAGTCGCTGCCGCCGGGTTTGGCTGCGGGGCAAAAACCAGCGGTGGTCGCCGCCGAAGTCCTGACCAAAGAAACGCGTCCGCCCCAGCGTCTCACCGAAGCGACTTTGCTCACCGCGATGGAGACCGCGGGCAAGACCCTGGACGACAAGGAGCTCTCGGAAGCCATGCGCGAGTCAGGGCTCGGCACCCCGGCCACCCGTGCCGAGACCATCGAAACCCTGCTCAAACGGCAGTACATCGAACGCCAAGGCAAGACCTTGTGGGCTACGGACAAAGGAATCCGCCTGATTGAGCGGGTGGACGAGCGGGTCAAGAGTCCGGCGATGACCGGAGAATGGGAAGCCAAGCTGAAACAGATCGAGCGAGGGCGCGGCGACCTCGCGACCTTCATGAGCGGCATCGAAGCCTACGTCCGTGACGTGGTCAGCAGCGTCTTGGCCGGCGCAGCACAGCCTCGTCCAGCGCCGAGTGCGCGGCCGCACGAGCCTGGGTCCGCGCCAGTGCTCGCACCCTCTCCGTTGGGCGCCCCTCCGCCGGGCACCCCTCCGCCGGGCGCCCCTCCGCCGGGCACCCCTCCGCCGGGCGCCCCTCCGCCGCGGCCGATGGTGCCAGCCGACCCTGCGCGCCTCGGACAAGTGCTGCGCGAGCGCTTTGGCCTTGAACAGTTCCGGCCTTACCAGGAAGCCGTGTGTCAGGCCGTGATCCGCGGCGACAACGTTTTGTTGGTGATGCCGACCGGAGCGGGCAAGTCCTTGTGCTACCAGCTGCCCGGGCTGGTGCGCGGTGGCACCACCTTGGTCATCTCGCCGCTCATCGCGCTGATGGAAGACCAGGTGGCCAAGCTGCGCGAGCTGGGTCTGCGCGCCGAACGGATCCACTCCGGACGAGAGCGCGGCGCTTTTCGGCAAGTGCAGGCGCAGTACCTGCAAGGCGAACTCGATTACTTGCTGATCGCACCCGAGCGGCTGAGCGTCCCCGGCTTTCCTGAGCTGTTGGCGAAACGGCGGCCGACCCTGATCGCGGTCGACGAAGCCCACTGCATCTCGCATTGGGGTCATGACTTTCGTCCGGATTATCGGCTGCTCAACCAGCGCTTACCCCTGCTCCAACCCGCGCCGGTCATCGCGCTCACGGCCACTGCCACGCCGCAGGTGCAAGACGACATCACCGCTCAGCTCGGGATTCAAGGTGCCACCCGTTTCATCCACGGTTTCCGCCGCACCAACATTGCGGTCGAAGTGGCTGAAGCCAGACCCTCCGAACGCCAAGACATCGTGTTGCGCCTACTGCGCCAAACGCAGAACCGGCCGGCGATCGTTTACGCGCCCACCCGCAAGCAAGCCGAAGCCCTGGGAGCTGAGCTGCGTCGCTACTTGCCTGCGGCCACCTATCACGCGGGTATGACCGCAGCCGAACGCGATCGCGTGCAGGCAGCTTTCCTCGAAGGTCGGCTGGAAGCGATCGTGGCCACCATCGCTTTTGGCATGGGCATCGACAAACCCGACATCCGCACCGTAATCCATACCGGCTTGCCCGGCAGCGTCGAGGGCTACTACCAGGAGATCGGCCGCGCTGGCCGCGACGGCAAACCCGCGCGTGCGATCCTCTTGTACTCCTATGCGGACCGGCGGACCCACGAGTTCTTCCATGCCCGTGATTATCCGGAAGCCGGGGTCCTGACCCAGATCTGGAAAGCGCTCGGTCCAGAACCGCAGCCCATGTTTCGGCTCGCCCGGCAGCTCGGCTTGGATCCCGAGCTGTGGGAGAAAGCCCTAGAAAAGCTGTGGATCCATGGGGGCGCCGAAATTGACCCTGAAGAAAATGTCCGCCGCGGGAGCGCGACGTGGCAAGCAACTTATCCCGAGCAAAGTGCGCACAAGCTGGCCCAGCTCGCCAGCATCACCCGCTTTGCCCAGGTGCCGTCCTGCCGCATGCTGCAGCTGGTGCGCCACTTCGGCGACCAAGAAGATTCCGGGGCGCTGTGTGGCCAGTGCGACATCTGTGCGCCGCAGACCTGCATCGTGCGCGGATTTCGTCCGCTGTTGCCGGCCGAGTCCGAAGCTGTGCGGCGAATCCTCCAGCTGCTCCAGCAGAGCGGCGGGCAAGGGACGGGCAAGGTGTTCCAGGCCACGTGTGCGCAGGATCATCTGCTCGACCGCGACGGTTTCGCCCGGGTTTTGGGCGGCCTCGCCCGGGCCGACCTGGTCCGCATCGAAGAGTCGGTCTTCACCAAGGACGGACGAGAGATTCACTTCCAGCGCGCTTTCCTGACCCCGGCTGGACGTCAAGAAGATGCCCTGGAGCGACCGATCGCGCTCGCGCTTGAGCCCGAGGCCCCGGCCAAGCGTCGAAAAAAAGCAGGAGCTTCCGCCGGCAAGAAATCCCAACGGCCCGGCGCTTTACGCCCACGACGCTCCCCAGCCGAGGCTGCCGGATCGCCGTCCGCCGGTGCGCGGTCCGCCGGTGCGCGGTCCGCCGGTGCGCGGTCCGCCGGTGCGCGGTCCGCCGGATCGCCATCCGCCGGTGCGCGGTCCGCGGCGTCGCCGTCCGCGGGGTCGCCGTCCGCGGGGTCGCCGTCCGCCGGTGCGCGGAGCGCACCCGCGACGACCACCCACCTCGAACTGGACGCGGGAGCCGTGCGCCCTCCTCTCCAGGACCTCGTTGCCGCGCTCAAGACCTGGCGTCTCGCCGAGGCCAAGAAACGGCGAATCCCCGCGTTTTATGTGATGAGCGATCGCACCTTGGCAGCGATCGCGGCAGCCCAACCGCGCGACGAATCCGCTCTGCTCGCGATCAAAGGGATTGGCCCTGCCTTGGTGCGCAAGTACGGCCAGGCCGTGCTCGCAATCGTGGGCCAGAGCTAGCAAGCTGGGCGGACCACGCGGTGGGGTCCGCCATCACGTCTTCGGATTTTCCGGTGCGCTGCTGAGGCTGATCAAAGTCCAGCCGTCGCTCGTGCCCGCGCCGTCGACGCGGAAACGTTCATCCTGACGCAGCGCTGCGAGCAGTTCGTCCGCAGAGAAAGCGCAATAGCCGGCTTGCAGGGCTTCGAGGTAGACGTCCGCGAGCAGACTGGGTCCGGGTCGAGTCGCCACGTAAGCACGGCACAAGTCGAGCACCGCTGGGCCTAACCGGAGCACCGGCACTGCCAGTTGCCAGGGGAAGTGGGTTTCGTCCAGCCCCAAAGCAAATAACGCGTCGAGCAGGATGTACTGGAACTCCAAGTAATCCGGATTCCGGGCATGGGGGACGGCGAGCAGCTGGATCACTTTGCGATGCTCGCCAACTTGCAAGTAAGCCTCGCCCAAATCGCGCAGGGCATCGAGATCGTCGGGACGCCGCTGCACCAGGTTCTCACAGTAGGCGACCATGCCCCACTCGTCGTCGCGTTCCAGGAACTCGAGCTGACGCTCCCACTCGTCTTCGAGCTCGCGCGCCTCGCGCCAGGTGACGGCGAGAAAATCGCGGGCCTTGGCTTCGCCTCTCGCCCAATCCGGGACGATCGCCTCCAGGTCGTCGTCCCGCAGCTCGTTCGCCCGTGGCTCGGCCGCCCGCAGCTCAGCCGCCCGCAGCTCAGCCGGCCACAGTTCAGCCGGCCACAGTTCACCACATTCAAGACAGATCCACATCTTGTGCTTTTTCATCATTGCCTCCACAGTCAGGTTCACGTCAAGGGGTCCGCCGGTCATGGCTCGACCTGGTGGCGGACGTCGTTGGCAATGGAGACGGAGATACCCTGCCAAATCTCACGCGGGTCCCGAAAACCGTGAAGCAGCGCACGTAGGGTGGGCGTCAGCCCACCGTTCTTCCGCTCTGCGTCGACCCTAAGTTATTGAACCCTGCCGAGTTCAAGGAGGTGACCCGAAAACCGTTAAACACCCAATGGCGGCTCGGCCAGCGTTGGCTTGAGATAGGAGGCGAGATCGCGTAAGGTGGCCCCATGCGGGTCGCGGTCTTGCTCTCTGGCGGGGTCGATAGCGCGGTGGCTTTGCGCTTGCTCCAAGCGCAGGGACTGACCCTCACCGCCTTCTACCTCAAGATCTGGCTCGAAGACGAACGCGCTTTTCTCGGCGAGTGTCCCTGGGAGGAGGACCTGCGCCATGCCCGCGCGGTGTGCGCGCAGGCGGGCGTCCCGCTCGAAGTCCTCTCGCTCCAGCGCGAATACCATGAGCAGATCGTGCAGGAGGCGGTGGCGGAGTTGCGCGCTGGTCGGACCCCCAGCCCGGACATCTGGTGCAACCAGCGAATCAAGTTCGGCGCTTTTTTCAACGCCCTCAAAGCGCAAGCCGACGGCTTCACTCACATCGCTTCAGGGCACTACGCCCGGGTGACCGCAACCGCGGCGGGGTTCGAGTTGCGCAAGGGCATCGACCCGGTCAAGGACCAGACCTACTTTCTTTTTCGCTTGAACCAGCAACAGCTGAGCCGCTGTCTCTTCCCGGTCGGGGGGTACTGCAAGTCAGAAGTGCGCCAGCTGGCCCGAGATTTTGCGTTGCCCAACCAAGATCGGCCCGACAGCCAAGGGATTTGTTTCCTCGGCAAGATCCGCTACCCGGAGTTCGTCAAAAGTTACCTCGGTGAGCGCCCCGGAGAGATCCGCGAACGGGGAACCGGCCGTCGGTTGGGCGAACACCGGGGCTACTGGTTCTACACCTTGGGACAGCGTCATGGCCTCGGGCTGGGCGGCGGTCCCTGGTATGTGGTGCAAAAAGACGTCACTGCTAATTTGATCGAAGTGGCGCACCTGGAAGACTGGCCTGCCCGTCAAGCCCGCTCTTTTCGGGTGGTCGACCTGCACTGGATTCAGCCCCCGACTCAAGACCGGCCGCTGACGGTCAAGCTTCGCCACGCTCCCGCAGTCCATGCCTGCTGGTTCCTGGCGCTCGACGAAACCGCGGGCGCCGTCACGCTCGCAGCCGACGATTGGGGGATCGCTCCAGGTCAAGCCGCCGTGTTTTATCACGACGATCTCTGTTTGGGCGGCGGCACCATCGCCGATCTCGACGTGGAACGCCCTGTCTTGGACGGTGAAAAAAGGACGGCGGGAGAGAAAGGATTGCAGTAAAACGAGCGTCCAACTCGCGTCTGGCGTCAAATTGGGTGGCTCCCCCAGCCCTCCGAGGTGAGGACTGTGAGCCCCCGAAAGCTAAAGGAGGCCCTCCCGCGTCCTGAAACAGCGCCATTTGCCATGGAGCCAGGATCTCCCGCCATCAAGGCCAATCCAACAAGGCCATCCCGACAAAACCAAGCCGGTTTTCCCCGTCCTATCTAAAGACGCGTAGTCGGAGGGGATCGCGGGTCACCGTGTGCGGGATTTTACTCGGCTTCTTGTCTGCGCTTGCCAGGCCGTCACTCACGGCGCTCCGTCGAGCTCGGCAAGGACCTCGTCGAGGTTGCTGGCCAGGAGGTCGGCATGGGCGGGCCCAAAAACCAGGGGTGGCTTGATCTTGAGGACGTTGTGCCAGGGTCCGTCGGTTGAAAGCAGGATGCCCCGTTCTTTCATGCGCTCGACAACCACCGCAGCTTCGCGGGCAGCCGGGGTCAAGGTTTCGCGATCACTGACCAGCTCGACCCCGAGGAACAACCCCATTCCGCGGACGTCACCGACCAAGGCGTGGCGTTTTTCGAGCTCGGCGAGTTGGGCCAGCAGGTGTTGCCCGGTGTGGCGGGCGCGCGCTTGCAGGTTCTCCTCGGCGATGACCTCGAGCACCGCCAGACCGACCGCGCAGGAAACCGGGTTACCGCCGAAGGTGTTGAAGTACTCCATGCCGTTGGCAAAGGAGCGGGCAACCTCAGGGGTGGTGATCACCGCGGCCAGGGGGTGACCGTTGCCGATCGGCTTGCCCAGGGTGACGATGTCCGGGACCACGCCTTGCGTCTCAAACGCCCAGAACTTCTCGCCCGCCCGGCCAAACCCGACCTGAACTTCATCCGCGATGCACACCCCGCCCGCAGCGCGGATTTGCTGATAGGCCGCAGCCAGATAACCCGACGGCAACACGATTTGTCCGCCGCAGCTGAGCATGGATTCGCAGTAGAAAGCCGCGATTCGCCGTCCGCGCTGGTGCGCACCAGCGATCGCTTGGACGATCGGGCGCGCCAAAGCAACTCCTGCCTGGGGATCGTGTCGGCACTTGTTGCGGTAAGGATCGGGGGCCGGCACCGGGTTGACGTGGGGGGGTGCGCCGCGTCCGCCTGGGCCGTCGAATTTGTAAGGGCTGAGTTCGATCAGACTGTGAGTCGTCCCGTGATAGGCACCGGCCACCACCACCACGTCCTCGTGCCCGGTGTGAGCCCGGGCGAGACGCAGGGCTAGGTCGTTCGCCTCACTGCCTGAGCAGACAAAAAAGCAGATCCGGAGCGGCGCGGGCAGGGTGGCGGTCAGTCGGCTGGCGTACTCGACCAGGTGATCGTGCAAGTAGCGCGTGTTGGTGTTGAGTTGGGCCATCTGGCGCGCGGCTGCGGCCACCACCTTGGGGTGGCAGTGGCCCACGTGGCAGACGTTGTTGACCGCATCGAGAAAAGCCCGCCCTTGCTCGTCGAAAAGGTAGGTCCCTGCACCGCGCACGATCTTGAGCGGGGTCTGATAAGCGAGACTGAGGGCCTGGCTCAAGTGCTGCTGGCGCAAGGTCAAGGTCTGCGCGAAACTGTGACCGAGATCGGTCCAGGCCCGCCGCTGCCCGCATGCAGCGCGCCACACCGCAGTCACCGCAGCAGGGTTGAGCGCTCGGAGTCGGGCGAGGATGATCCAAGCGGGGGCCTCGCTCACCGTCAAGTAGGGATTCGCTCGGGCCTCCTCCTGGCGGTGCGTCGACAGCGCGACGCTCATTCCCAGACGCACCACGATCAGGTCGTACAAGCGTTCGATCTCGCACGCTTCGAGCGGCGCAACTTCGTGGTAGCCGCGCAGCACTTCGGCCCCGGCAGCGAGCAACGTGTGGTCGGTCACGGCCGCTGCGGCTTCTGGGGGCGATGCTTGGTCCAACGTCACCAAGTCGAGCAGCACGTAGGTCATGGCGATCGCGATTTCGCAGACGGTTGCGGTGTGCAGCAGGTCGCCAAAATCGATGATCCCGACGCTGTCGTCCACCCCATCCGCGGCCGGTCCAGCGCTCAGCCGAAGCAGGTTGTGGGTGTTCGCATCATGGTGGATGACGCTCCCGCGCAAGCTGGGGAAAATCGGCGCGACGTGGGACACATAGCGGTCAAAAGCCCACTCCGCGAGTTCGCGGCGCGCAGGGTCGGAGATGTCCGCGAGAAACGGCTGCACGGCGAGGGCCTGGTTCATATCCCAAACCAGCGGACGCTTCATGGCGGGATGGGTGAAATCTGAGAGTGCCTGGTCGAGACGGCCGAGGAAACGGCCCACCTGACGGAGCAAGTGCGGGCTCTTGGGAGCAATTTCGATCAGCATCTGACCTTCCAGGTAGGTGACCAACCGCACCCAATGTCGGACGCCGCTCATGGGGGCCGCAACTGCGGTCAGGCGCTCGCCGTCGAGTGTGGTCAAAACCCGTGGGACTGCGATTTGCGCTGCAGCCAGCTGCTCTATGGCCAGATTCTGGCAAGCGAGGACCGCGCCGTCCTCGGCAGAGTTGGCGATTTTGAGCACGAACTTGCGACCGGAATCATGCTGCAACAGAAAGTTCGCGTCACAGTAGCTGGGCAGGGAAACCGCACGGGCGTTGAGCCCATAAAGCTCCCCGGCGAGTTGCTCGGCTGCGGCAGCTGAGAAGTTGGGGACGATGCCCTGATCGCCTGGAGTGGGTTCCTGGTTCACGGCACACTTCCCCCGCCCTGCCACTGGACCAGCGCCAGGATCAAGAACCCCAGAGCCACCCGATAGATCACGAAAATGGTCATACTCTGACGCTCCAGCCAGGCCAAGAGCCAGCCGATCACCAGGTAAGCCGTCACCCCTGAGACCACGAAGCTGAGCCCCAACGGCCAGAGCGCTACGTGCTCGGCTTGGCCCCCCCACAAATCAAAAACGTCCTTGGCAAAAGCTATCAGCCCGACGGGGATCGCCAGGAGGAACGAAAAGCGGGCGGCTTCAGTCCGGGTCAAGCCAAGCTGCAAGCCTGCGGTCATGGTGATCCCCGAGCGCGACGTTCCGGGGATCAAAGCGATCGCTTGCGCCAACCCGACCACCAAGCTATCGAACCAAGAGAGCGAGCTCAGGGGTCGTTCGCGGCGGGCGGTGCGATCGACCCAAGCGAGCACCAGCCCGAACAAGATCGAGGCCCAAGCGATGATCACGGGCTGGCGCGCGGTAGTGGCGAACCAGTCATAGAACAGATAACCGACCACCAAGACCGGCACGGTCCCGAGGGCAACTGCCCACAGCAAGTCGGGGTGTGCGGTGGGGAGCAACCGCTGCCGGCTGCTCTGCAGTGCTTGCCAGATGTCGTGGCGCAAGTAGACCATGGCCGCGGTCAGGGTGCCGGCGTTGGTCACGATCTCGAAGTCGATTGAATGGGGCTCCCAGCCGAAGAAATAGGGCACCAGGATCAAGTGGGCGGAAGAACTGATCGGCAGGAACTCGGTGATTCCCTGGATCAGCGAGAGGAGGATGGCTTCGAGGGTCGTCATGTGCGGGTCGTCAAGTAAGGGTCGTCAGATGGAGTGTGGACCGTTGACGGTTCTTGCGAGCTGCGGCATTGTAGCCCAATCAAGGCACCACGCCGCAGTGGATCAGCGGCCCTGCCAGTCTGTTGGCCTGCCCGGCCCTCGAGCAAAGCACGAGGAAAAAAAACAGCCGGCCGCTGGGACGCAGGCCGGCTAGCGAACCCGTTGCCTACGCCTTAGGTTAGGTCCTGAGGCGCGGGATCGGCATGGCGCCACTTTGCCAGGACTGCGGCTGGCTTGAGGCGCGGGCCAGGAGCTTGCGGACGGCGGTTTCCGCCGCTTCCAAGGACTTCACTTCGAGATCGACGCGAGCTTCGTTGTCGCTGAGCTGGGCGGCGATCTCACTAGTCGCGAGAGCGATCAAAGCGTCCAATTTTTCGGTGGGCATCCGGCGGAGCGGACCCCATGGATCGATAGGAATGGGTTTACCGCCAACGATCACCACGCCACCACCGTCTTGCGTCACTCCGAAAAGAATCTGTGCGACAGCAGCCCACATCCGATGATTGATCGGCGGCCCCGGCTCCTGCGCGCCACAGCTCAAAAGCATTTCGCGCAACTCGTTGCGCAGCACGTCCGCTGGGGGAGAAGCACCTACATGAATCGCACAAATTTTGAGTTCCTTGTCAATGCAAAAAAGCGTTGGCACCGCATTGACTTGATAATCGCTTTGTGCGGTGTTGCTGTTGATCACCGGCATGGTCAGGCCGAACTGTTGAATGCTGTTGGGCAGCTCTGCAGGGTTATCTGCTACGGAAACGACGACAAACTGGGTCTTGGGAAAAAGGTTGCCTTTGAATTCTTGCCAAAGATCTTCCAAGATCGGAGCTTCGAACTTGCAAGGTGGGCACCAAGTGATGCCGCTGAAAGCTACCAAAACAACCTCACCTTGATGATCAGCTAAATTGAACGGTTGACCAGTGGTCACATCTAGGCCAGAAAACAGGGGTGCCGGATCGCCGACGTTAAGCATAAAGACCTCCTGGGTCCAGGACAGACCCCAAAACTTTGTTGATGATCGTGACGTTGTTGCATCGGCTGCAGCGCGGGTCCGAGGGTGTCCATCGGAGTCGCACCGTCAGCCGAGCGCGAATCGCAACTGAATCAGCCTGCGTTTCGTGCTCACATAAGGGAACGCACGGGGGGTGCGAAAGCGCACATCAAAACTTGTTCATCTGGTTTTCTGACCGTCTGGCTCAGGGTCAAGTGAAGGGCCGAGCGGTCCTTGCGCGCAGGCTTTAGCTCTGCATGGCCTCGCGCAGCCAGCTGCGGGCGCGCAGCCAGTCGCGCTGCACCGTGCGCACCGAGATCTGCAGCGCCTCGGCCGTCTCTTCCTCGGTCAAACCTGCGAAGAAACGGCACTCGACGACCTTGGCCATGCGGGCGTCGAGTTCGGCCAGCCGCGACAGGGCTTCGTCGATCGCGAGCAGCCAGTCGGCCTGCTGTTCAATCGCGGCCATGTTCTCATCGATCGGATCATGGATTTGCCCCCCTCCGCGTTTGTCCGCCAAGCGCAGCCGGGCATAGTCGATGATGATCTGCCGCATGGCGCGCGCTGAGATGGCAAAGAAGTGCGAGCGGTCCTGCCACGAGGCGCGTGACTGGTCGACCAGTTTCAAGTAAGCCTCGTGAACCAGACCCGTGGTGTTGAGGGTCTCGCCCGGTCGGCTGCGCCGCAGCTGACGGTGGGCGATGCGGCGCAGATCTTCATAAACCAGCGGGAGCAGCCGGTCAAAGGCGTCGTGGTCTCCCTGGCCGTGGGCGATGAGCATCTGAGTGATGTCGTTGCGGGGCTCTGACCTGGGTTCCGACATGGGTCTATCCTTTCCGGTTGGCGCCGTGGCCCGGCTGGGGGATTCAACCACAGCCACGCAGAAATTACACCAATTCAGGCCCTCGGCAGCGAGCGCCGGAAAACGCTCTGGTCTGCTCGAAGCCGCGCGCGAGTTTGACGAGGGCTTGAGTCTGTCCGCGCGCGGCTCGGTGCTCGCCTCAAAACGTCAACTTGGCCCCGAGCTGGACGATGCGGTTGTCCGCTGCGGCCACGTCTTGAGCGAAATTGGCGGCCGGGATCAGGAGGTTGTTGCGGGTGTCGTAGTTGAAGAAAGTGCTCCGCTGGTTGTTGATGTTGTCGCGGTCGAACAAGTTGAACGCTTCGACCAGCAGCTCCAAGTCGATGCCGCGGGTCAGGGGGATGCGCTTGGCAACCCGCAAGTCCATAGTGAAGCTCGTGGGCAAGGTCTCGCTGTTGCGGCTGCCGGGCACGATGTCGTTGCGCGAATTGCCGTCGCGGTTGAGATCGTTGGTGACCGCGGGCGAGTACGGTTGCCCTTCCTGGTAAACGATGATCCACGACAAGGACCAGCCGTCGGCAAAGCCCTTGACCGCGCCCTTGGTGTTGCCCCAATAGTCGAGGTTCCACAAGCCCGAAAGCACCAGCCGCTGGCGCTGGTCGTTGTTGCCGGAAGCCTCTGCCAGGTCAAAATTGACCGGATCCGGCGCAAACTTAGCATCGTCCGAGCTGTTGGGCACAACGGCAGTGGCGTCAGGCGCAGTGTCTTCGACCTCGCCGTAGGTGTAAGCCAGGTTGGCTTGCAAGTTGCCGCTGAAGCGCTTGCGCAGCTCAAAAGTCACGCCGTTGTACTCGGACTCGGCCGTGCTTTCGAAACGGATGATGCGGTCAAAGCGGGTGAACGGCCGGGTTGCAGGATAGCGATCGACGACCAAGCTGCCGCCGCCTTGGATCGGAATGGGGGTCGGCACTGGGGTTCCGACGTTGAAATCGCGCGAGCGCTGCAGCTTGTCTCCCCGCACGTAGAGATAGCTGACCCCGAGCGCCAGGTTCGCTTGGAGGGCCACCTCAGCGCCCACGCTGGCCTGTTCCACTTCGGGATTCTCATACTCCGAGTCAAAGAAAAAGATCGTCGGCAAGGGCAGGGCCGCACCGCTGGGCAAGGTGGTGAAGATGTTGGGGTAGGTCGGGACCTGGTTGCCGGTGAAGGTTGCGGTCTGGACGTTGATGCCATTGTTCGAGTGCGCCGTGCCGACCATGATCGACGGCGTGCGCCCGAAGAACTTGCCGTAGCCGAAACGCAGCACCAGCTTGTCTTTGGGCGACCAGGCCGCACCCAGACGCAGGCCGAAGTTGTTGTCGTCGATGTTGAGGAAGCTGGTGTCGATGCCGGCCGCCGCCAGCTGCGGATCGGGATTCCGCACATCCGGTTGGGTAAAGTCCTGGCGGTCGTAGCGCAAGCCGAGCATCAGCGAGAGGTTGTCCTGAATCTTCCACTCGTCTTGGAAAAACACCGCGACTTCGTTGATGTCCGGGAAGGTGGTAGGACCGCTGGTGCCAGCCCCAGCAAAAGCTTGCACATAGCGTTCGCCCGAGCCATTGGGAATGCCGCGGTTGAAGCTGGCGATCGAGTTGAAGGTGTAAGCCCCGGAAAAATTGCCGGGGAAGAAGTTCTTGATGTCGTCTTGGATCACGTCGAAGCCCACCTTGAACGAGTGGTTGCCAGCAAACCAGCTGACCGTGTCCGCCACTTGCTGGCGCTCGATCGTGGTCTCGCGCGGACTGAAAAAGTTGCGGCCGATGGTCAAAATGGTGCGCCCTTGCTCGCGGATCGTGGCTTCTGGGTTGCTGCTGTTGGCTGCACCCGGTTCTTTGTCGCGCGCCCACTGGACCCGACCTTCATTGAACAGCTTGGACCCTAAAACCGAAGTCAAGGCCAGGTTGAAGGTATCGGTCTTGACCAAGCTGTTGCCGGTGTGCTCTTCAGCATTGGTCGCGCCGCCGTTTTCGAAGTTCTGGCCGGTGAAGTCCTGGTGATTGAAGCGGGCACTCAGACGGTGGTCCTGGGCCAGCTGCCAGTCGGTCTTGAGCAGCAGCACGTCTTGATCTTGACCGCGCACCCACGGGTTGGCCAAGTTGCGCAATCGGGCCAAACCGGCTTGGGTGTCGGGATCGGTGGGCAGGTTCAGGCCGGCCAAGTTCAAGTCGAGGTCGATGTCGTTGGGGATCTCGTTGCGCTGGCCGTCATAGGAAGCGAAAAAAAACGCCCGGTCGCGGCGTAGCGGACCGCCGAGCGAGGCGCCGAACTGATCGAAGTGGTAGGGCGCTTTCGGACGGTTTGCGATCTTGTTGGCGAAGCTGTTGGCGTTCAACGACTTGTCGCGGTAATACTCGAACACCGAACCGCGAAAATCATTGCTCCCGGACTTGGTCACCACGTTGATCACCGCGCCGCCCGCGCGACCATACTCGGCCGAGTACGCATTGCGGTTGACCTGGAACTCCTGCACTGCCTCCTGGCTGAACTGGTAGGGCGCGCGCCCTGAACCGGTGCGGCCGAGGGTCTGACCAAAAAAGGTGTTGTTGTTGTCCGCGCCGTCCACCACCAGGCTGTTGAGCGTGCCGCGCTGGCCGGCAAAGCTGATGTCACCCGCCCGCACGTCGCGGGTGACGCCGGGGGTGGTGAGCACGAAGTCGATGAAGTTGCGGCCGTTGACCGGCAGGTTGGCCACTTCTTGCGCGCCTACGGTCGAGGCTTGGTGCGTGCGCGTGGCTTCGATCACCGGCGCTGCGGCCATCACCACGATCTGCTCTTCGGTGGCCGCCACTTGCAGAGTCAAGTCGACGGCCAAGGACTGGCCGATCGTGAGCGTCAAGTTTTCCCGCCGCACCGTGCCAAAACCGTCGAGCGACGCGGTCACTTCATAGCTCCCGACCGGCAACAGCGGCGCGCGGAAGCGGCCCGCGGCATCGGTTTGCACCTCGCGGACCCAACCCGTGGCCGGACTCCGCACCACCACCAAAACGCCGGGCAAGACGCCGCCGGACTCGTCGCGGATCGTGCCTTCGATGCTCCCGCCGGTCGCTTGGGCCTGCGCGGTGAGCACGGACGGCAGGGTGAGGATTCCCACCAGGGCCAGTACAATCAGGATCCACCGAGTGGACACAGTTCGGACGCTTCCTCGTAGCCTTACCATCGCAACCTCCTTGTTCGATAGGGAACCAGGACGGCGTTCGCCATCCACACTCTTCTGGGCTCAAGCGCAGTCTAGCAGGGCTTTACGACTTCTTGCTGCGGAGACGTCCCGAACGGCGCTGGCCTCTCTACTTTTTTCCGCTCTTCTTTTTTTTGCGGATCTTCTTTTTCATAATCCTCTGTTTATTTCCCGGTGGTTCCTCGTCGCTCGAAGACGACATGTGGTCGACGAGATCGAGCAGCGTTTTCGGTGCTTCTTTCGTGCCCTCCAGAATCTCCTTATAAGCGGAGGTCCCCCCCTTGAGGGCTGGGACGTAGTCCTCAAGAAAAGTCTTTTTGAGCAGGCCCTTGCCTTTTGCCACTTTGCGCAGGCCGGCTCGCGCCAACTTCCCTGCGCCCGGATTGCGGCTCTCTTCGGACACCTGGGTTATACCGCTGAAGAACGTGGCCGCACGTTTCTGCTGATCCGAGTGGATGTTAACTCCGGTCTGGTGGGTGTCGCTCTTGAGCGCACCGAGCAACTCCTTGGCCACGTCTTGGTCTTTGGCGCCGTCCGAGGTCAACGCGCCGGTGACGCTTTTGTAGGTGGTACCCACATCCGCATCGCCAAAGTCCGATTTCAACGTGGTGATGTTGGGACCCTCCCCCCATCCACTGCTGGCCTTGAAGTTGCCGAATGGGGTGTTGTGTGTGGTGGTCGGGGTAGTGCCTTTGACGTACTCCAAGCCTTCCTTGTTGAGCCGGGAGGCTAGATTTTTTTTGGGTGGAGGCTTCGTAGTGCGGCGTTTTTCCGCGCGTTTCTTTGCCCGCTTCAGCCGGTCCAGGTTATCGCTCTCGCTCTTCTTATATTGCCTACCCATCAAGACCGCTGGGGGTGGCCCTGGAGGAGCGGTGCCTAGGGGGGGCTGCGGCGTGGTCGCGCTGGGCAAGTAGGGCGAACTGGACCGCGGGCCCAACGGTTGGGGACGAGCGGGCGGATGCGCCATGCGGCTCGCCAGCAGGTCGCCCAGCGAGTTGGCTTCAGCTTCAAGCCCGGAATGCTCGAGCACGGGCGAGGCCCCACCCGGAACGGGTACCCGCCGAGCGCGCTGCTGCACCACGTGGATGAGCTCGTGACCGAGCAGCTGCCGCCCGTCATGGCTGTTCGGGTTGAAACGTCCGGGCGCAAAATGGACGTGCTCGCCTTGGGCAAAAGCGTCAGCCCCGAGTTCCTCCACGCGGTCGCTGTGGTGAATCCGCACGGTTTCGAGGCTCGTCCCCAGCGCGCTTTCGAGTTCCTGCCGCACGGCTGTGGGCAGGGGAGTTCCCGAGCTTTGCGGGCGTAGTTCGTGCGCTGGTGGGTCCTGCCAAGACGCCTCGCTGATCGTGCTCGGACCTGGCTCGCTGCCCAGCCGGCTCCAGCTGTGTCCACGCTCAGCCCACGCGGCTGCGGCTGTGCGCGGGGACGCGGCCGCATGCGGGTCCGGCTCACCACTCTCTGACAGCGTCCGCGGGGACAACGCGGATCGCCGGGGTCCTACGGCCGGGCGTTGCCGTGCTATTTCCGGCTTCTGGTCTCCGCGCACCCGCTCAAATCCTGCCATGGCGCTCCCTTTCCTGCCTATTCTACACCTGCACCCGCATCCAGCGCGCACCCGCTGCGCGCTGGGAACTTGGCCTGCTGCGGTCGGTTGCGGTCGGTTGGGGAATAGCCCCGGCAATTTTCCTGTTACAACGATAAATGCCATGGCATATAGTTGCTATGGCTTGAACTTCGGCCTCAGGAGGGGCTCATGGCACCAATCCAACCGCAAATTCCCGGTCTTCACCACGTCACCGCGCTGGCTACCCACCCCCAAGCAAATCTCGAGTTCTATCGCGACGTGCTCGGGTTGCGCCTGGTCAAGCAGACCGTCAATTTCGATGATCCCGGCTCGTACCACCTTTACTATGGCGACGCTTTAGGCCGTCCGGGCACGATCCTTACGTTCTTTCCCTGGCCGCACGCCCAGCGCGGAACGCGCGGGGTGGGGCAGGCCACGGCGACGGCGTTTTCCGTGCCACCGGACGCTCTGGGTTTTTGGGTCGACCGGCTGCAAGCTCAGCAAGTGATCTTCGAGGCTCCGCAGACCCGTTGGGACGAGGAAGTCTTGACCCTGCTCGACCACGATGGGCTGAAGCTCGAACTGGTGGCGCATGCCGGAGCTGAGGATTTGCTGCCCTGGACCGGCAGCAGTGTGCCCGAGCGGTACGCCTTGCGCGGGTTTCACAGCGTTACCCTCGAGACCCTCGCGAGCGCTCCGACGGCGGCGCTGCTCAACACCTTGGGCTTTCGTCCGACCCGCAGCGCGGCGGGACGCACCCGCTTCGAGGTGGGAGCGGGCGGTGCCGGCGCGCAGCTCGACCTGGTCGAGCGCCCGCAAGGAACATTTGGACGGATCGCCGCTGGCACCGTCCACCATGTGGCCTGGCGCACCCCGGACGAGCAAAACCAGCGAGCTTGGCAGAAGGTCCTGGCTGCTGCGGGCCACGGTGTGACCGAAGTGCGCGATCGCAACTATTTCCGCTCGATCTACTTCCGCGAGCCGGGTGGGGTGCTGTTCGAGATCGCGACCGATCTGCCGGGTTTCACCGTGGATGAGCCCGTGGCCAGCTTGGGCTCGACGCTCCGCTTGCCGGCCTGGTTAGAGCCCGAACGCCAGGCGATCGAGGCGCACTTGCCGCCGCTCACTGCGCCTGCAGCGGTTTTGGAGGAGCGCTCATGAACCAGCCGATTCGCGATCGCTCCGTCGGCGAAGAGGTCGGCTTTCCGCTGGACGGTGACGGGAGGCCCCGGAGAGACACCGCGGGGTTGCCGCCGCACGCAGGTCAACCCGTGGCGGTTTGGGGGCGGGCGCACGGAGTGGCTGAGAGCGCCGTGATCCTGGTCCATGGTCGGGGTGCGACCGCGCAGGACATCCTCACCTTGGCTCCCGAGCTGGACCAGCCGGACTGCATTTTCCTGGCGCCTCAAGCCGCTGGGAACACGTGGTATCCCTACAGCTTCTTGGCGCCGCGCGAGCGCAACGAGCCCGGTCGTTCCTCGGGCCTGGCAGCGCTCGAGTCGCTCCTCGACCAACTCGCTGCTGAGGGTATCCCGGCAGCGCGGGTGGCGCTGTTGGGCTTTTCCCAAGGCGCCTGCTTGACCCTCGAGTTTGCTGCCCGCAACCCCCGCCGTTTCCGCGCCATCTGCGGGCTCACCGGCGGATTGCTCGGGCCGCCCGGAAGTCTCGGAGAGTACCCCGGCTCGCTGGCGGGGACCCCGGTGTTTTTGGGTTGTGGTGATCCGGATCCCCACGTCCCCTGGCAGCGGGTCGAAGAAACCGCTGCGATTTTCCAGCGTCTGGACGCGCAAGTGACCCTGCAGCGCTATCCAGGGCGTGCGCACACCGTTTCCGCAGACGAAATCGCCCAGGTCCGCGCCCTGCTCGCGCAGAGCAACCTGGGTAAGCGGTGAGCCCCGAGGCGCCTTAAGAGCCATGACGGAAAAGGGTAAGCCTTCACAGATCCTCATAGGCCAGCGACTCGCTGGCGGCCAGCTGGAGGATTTCGCGGGCTGCACGCTCTAGCTTGGGTTTGCCGCTGCGCTTGGCCAAGCCGAGCGGCAACCCAGACTCGAAAACCGGCTCCTTGAATCGAGGGGTTTTGCGAAATTCATGGCGCTAATATGCCATGAATGGCAAGTTCCTGCAACAGAACTGTCAACCCAACCTACTTAGGTCAACTCTGACCTGGGACCGCGGGCGTCTCGCCCGCTGTCTTTGCGGCCGGGGCGTCTCAGTCCCACCGTATTGCATACAAAAATTAGGGGCACACCCGAGAGTGTGCCCCTAACGATCCCCACTGACTTTGTAAATCAGAGTGCTTACTTCGGCATAATGATCAAAAATCCCTCCCAACGGGACGACGAGTAACTAACCAAGAAGTCTGACGAAGTTCAGGTATGAGAATAAGGGAAGAATTTGATAGATCATTTTTGAAGTTGGCAGCGTAGCCCACACCCCTGGCAGTTAATAGCGGTGACGATTCCGACGTGAACAGGAAGGCAATAGTCGTAGAAGATTATGGTAGGTTGTGGGGTGGGAGGTGTGAGCTACGCCTGGCGGACGATCCGCCCATAGAATTAAAGCCAAGCATGACACTTGACTGTAAAACCCGCAGTGAACTAACGCGCTCTGAACGAACCCGCAGTGAACGAACGTGTGAACGAGCCTGCACTAACGATTGCGCTTGTGCTGTCGCGCCGTGGGCGACGAGTTCGCGCTTTCCGGGCGCGTGTCCGGCAGACCCTGTCCCAGCTGCTGGCTGGCTCATTTTGGAGTTGCTGGGATTCATGTTCGTTCTCACTGGTGTTACTGGTTTTCTCTTAGGTCACTTCGTTGTTGTCGTTTCGGTTGCCGTTCCTCATCAACACGGTCATCTTATGGGGGTCGCCAGTTGAGGGGAATCGGAGCCTGTCGGAATCCCTAGATCCATCTTTTCTGCTCACCCTGTCGGGCAGGGTCTTTCGGCTGTACCTGATCTTTCCTCAGGCTACCTGTCAGATTCGCGCCCAAGGCAGCATCTGTCAATTTCTTAAAACCACATCGGTGTTTGTCCTACAGTGAAAGGGCAGGAAAAATCGGGGAAAATAATGAAGAACCATCTCTCAAACAAAGTCCTTGCTGTGCTAAGATGACCCGCTGTGACGAGTGGCGAGCAAGGGTTTGTCAGTGCAAATCCTTGCTGCTCGCCACAGCGAATTGGCGCAACGCAAAGTGGCTGCAGCTGCACAGATACTGGATGCCAATACTGGATGAATACTCGCTGCCAAGCTGAGCTCGCTCCGGCTGAGCTCGCTAGCGCCAGGATGGATCCTGCGCCCACGGCAAAGCGCTACGGGCCAAACATCGCAAGCCGCTTTTTGAGGTGGTTTGAGTGAGGGCTGAGATATGGGGGACAGCCATCCGTCTGCTTTTGTCTGGCTGGATCAGTGTCCATGGGGCGCCTGCGTGCTCGACGCGGATTGGCGGGTGCGCTTCTGGAATACGCACCTTGAAACCTGGACAGGGGTCTTGCGCCAGGAGCTGTTAGACACCAACGTGGGGGTCCGTTTTCCGCGACTGCGACAACCTGCCCTGGTCGCGCTGAGCGCTGAAGTGTGGGCGAACGGCGAAGCGCGGACGCTAGCGCCCGGCACGGAATGCCTCTTGGACCTCCTGCCCGGCGCGGGTCAGCCGCAAGCCTTGCAAACCCGGCTGAGCCTGATCCACGACCCGAGCGCTCACCCCCAGCTCTTGCTCACCTTTAACGACATCACCGCCATTGCGGACGAACTCGAACGCACCCGCCGGCTGCAACATCAAGCCGAAACCGCACTGCGGGAAAGCGAGGAACGATTTCGCCTGATGGTCGACA
>CAZCOV010000057.1:15564-22287 GCA_964499975.1 uncultured Thermoanaerobaculia bacterium | reverse complement strand
TTCGGAGATCCTGGTCGAAGTCGACGTCGACGAAAACGAAATCGTGGATTTGCGGTTGGGGCAAGCCGCCGCCGTCGAAGTCGATGCCCTGCCCGAGCTCAAATATTCCGGTCGGGTGGTCGAGATCGGCAGTTCCGGCTTCGAGCGCAAGCAGCAGCCCGACGTCATTTTTTTCAAGGTCAAGGTGCTGCTCGACACACCGGACGAGCGCTTGCGTCCGGGCATGTCAGCGCGGACGGAGATCCTGGTCACCACCCATCCCGCCGCCGTGGTGGTCCCGATCCAGGCGGTGGTTTACCGTCCTCCCCCGGCCCCGTCTGCCGCCGAGGCTGGGCGCGACAGCAACGCAGAGCAAGCAGCCAGCCCAGCGGCTGCGGTCGCGGCTGACGAGGTCGAGACGGTCTTTGTGGCTGCGGACGGCAAAGCGGTTGAACGTCCGGTCAAGACCGGGTTGGTCGACACCACCCACATCGAGATCCTCGCCGGCTTGACCGTCGGCGAGCAGGTGATCACCGGCCCAGATCGCATCTTGCGCGACTTGGAACCGGGCGACGCGGTCGAGCAGAAAGAGCGGAAAACCGGCAAGAAGGGATGGGTTGTGCCATCCGCCGACGATGCCGCGTCGGAGCGGCCAGGAGCGGACTGATGGCCTATCTCGAGCTGCACGGGGTGAGCAAGGTCTATCGCATGGCCGCAGAGGAAGTGCGAGCGCTCGACGGCGTCGACCTCGAAGTCGAGCGCGGGGAGTACCTGGCGATCATGGGCGCTTCGGGCAGTGGCAAGTCGACGCTGATGAACTTGCTCGGCTGCCTGGACACCCCGACCAGCGGCAGCTACCGCTTGAACGGGCTGGCGGTTGAAACCCGAGACGACGCTGAGCTAGCGCGGATCCGCAATGCCGAGATCGGTTTCGTGTTCCAGAGCTTCAACCTGCTGTCCCGCACCAGCGCGCTCAAAAACGTCGAGCTGCCCTTGCTCTAGTCCGGGGTCGGCCGCCGCGAACGGCGGGAGCGCGCGCTAGAAGCGCTGCAGCAAGTCGGCCTGGCTGACCGCACCCACCACCAACCGAACGAGCTCTCCGGCGGGCAACGGCAGCGTGTCGCCATCGCCCGTGCGCTGGTCAATCGGCCGTCGATCCTGCTCGCGGACGAACCCACCGGCAACCTCGATTCCGCCACCTCGGACGAGATCATGAAGCTCTTCGATCAGCTCCATCAAGCGGGCAATACCGTGGTGCTGGTCACCCATGAGACCGAAGTCGCGGCCCATGCCCACCGGCGCATTTGGTTGCGCGATGGGCGGGTGGTCGCGGACGAGCCCACCGCGCGCTCGCACCGCACCCCCGCGGAGACGTCGCCATGATCGTGCTCGAACACTTCGTGATCGCTTTCGAAGGTTTGCGCGCGAATCCCTTGCGCTCGCTGCTCACCACCCTGGGGATCATCATCGGCACCGCCGCAGTGATCGCGGTGGTGTCGATCGTCCAGGGGTTGGAGCACATGATCAACCGCGAGATGCAGCAGGTCGGCGCCACTTACGTGATGGTGATCCCAGAGCACGGACGGCAAGGGCCAGGAGTGGCCGCGCGCCAGGTCAAGCTCACCTGGGAGGACGGCCAAGCGGTTGCCCAGCTGCGCGGCGTTCGCGCCATCACCCCGCTGGTTTTGGGTACGGCCACGGTCAAGTTCAGGGATCGTCAGCATTCCCCGGACTTTGTCTTTGGGGTCAACGCCGACTGGCCCGAGGTCAACAACCACACTGCCGAGCTGGGACGTTTTTTCAGCCGTATCGACCTTGAACACCGGCGCAAAGTCGTGGTCATCGGGCAGAAGGTGGTGGAAGAGCTGCGCCTGGGCGACGCGCCGATCGGCAAAGAGATCTACGTCGGCAACATTCCCGCGACCGTGATCGGGGTGATGGAGAAACGCGGCCAGGCCCTGGGGCAAGACAACGACGACCTGGTGTTTCTTCCCTTCCCGCTTGCCCTCAGCCTGTTCGGGCCGCGTGCGGGCGAACAAATCCAGCTGCGCATGCAGGCCGAGAACGCGGCGACCGTCGACCTGGTCAAAGACGACATCCAGCGGCTCTTGCGTCGGCGTCACGGCCTGGCCAAAGACCAGCCCAACGACTTCCAGGTGGTGTTACAAGACGAGTTTCTCAAGACCGTGAGCTCGATTTTGAACAGCGTCACTGCGGTAGTTGCAGCCATCGTCGGCATTGCCTTGATCGTGGGCGGGATCGGCATCATGAACATCATGCTGGTCTCGGTCACCGAGCGCACCCGCGAGATCGGCCTGCGCAAAGCCGTGGGCGCGCGGCGGCAAGACGTCTTGGTGCAGTTCCTGATCGAGGCGGTGGGGCTCTCGCTCTGCGGCGGCATCCTCGGGCTGGGGCTGGGTTGGGGCGTGGGCGTCGTGACCGCCCGCCTCTTACCCGGCGACTGGCCGCCAGCCCACGTGCCGCTGTGGGCCATGGTCCTGGCTTTTGGCTTTTGCACCGTGGTCGGCGTGGTTTTTGGCATCTATCCGGCCAACAAAGCCGCCCAACTCGACCCGATCGAAGCTTTGCGCTACGAGTAGGGCCGAGTGGAGGACAGCCGCGAGACGGCCGCCTCCGCAGGCTCAAGCCGCAACAGCGGTGCTGCGGCCACCCTCCTTCTGCAAGACCAACCAGGCGAAAGTGTAGTGCTGACCCCCCCAATGGATCGGCGGCGCTGCGCTGGTCCAGTCCAGGTCGCCCCAGGGCAGCATGCCGAAGCCGCGAGCTTGGGCGAGAAAAGCTTGGAGTTCGGCTTGCGAGAAAATGCACCAGTCGAGACCGAAAAGGCGGGTGCCCCGGGGCGCGCCAGCCCGGGTGTCGATTTTCTCGGGCCAGTAGTCGACCGAGGCGATGAAAAACCCGCCCGGGGCGAGCAGACGGTCGAGCGCCGCGAGCAGCGCGGCCGGCGAAAAACCGTGCTCGATCACCGAAATCGCGGTGATGGCTGCAAAACCAGCCGACGGCAAGCGCAGGGTTTCAGGGGTGGCGATCAAGAAGTTGCCTTGCAGGTAGGCGATGCTCTGGGCGTGGGGCATGTGGACGATACGGGGATCGAAGTCGATTCCCGTGAGCTGCGCATAGCCGAGACGGTGCAGCGCCGGGAGCAGTTCTGAGCCATAAGCCCCGAGGTCCAAAACGCGGGCGGTGCGTTCCACGTGCTGCTCGATGAACTCGAGCGTGCAGCGCACGTCCCAACTCTTGAGCCAGTCCCCGACCCGCGCCCGGGGCTCCAACTTCAGCTTGTGCAGAACATTGTGCAGCCACGACGTGCGCGCGTCGAGTCCACGGTCGACCAGGATGCGGCGCGCCTGCGCAATCTCGGACCGCGACTTGAGGATGCGCACGGTCATCGTCAGCTCACCGCCGTCGGATCGTCAGCAAGCCGAGGAGAAACGACGCAAACACCGTCTGCGCCCCGAGCACGATCGCGGTCATCCCGAGGACCACGCCGCGCACGGCCATCAACTCGCCGCGGCCGGCGGCAAACCAGTCGTACACGATCTTGACCTCGATGCCCACGCCTCCGAGAAAAAGGAGCATTCCCGCGAACAGGCCGCGTTCGAGGGTAAAAATCCGGCTCAGCCGGGTATGCCAACCCGCTGGATTGATGAAGCCTGCGCCGATCGAAAAAGCCTTGGCGAACGTGTCGAACAGGATCAAGTTGTAGCCCAAAATGAGCGCCAGCGCGCCAAACAGCAGGACGTGATAATCCCAAGCCCGGCCGAGAAACTCGCGCGGCCCGCCCGCCACAGCCGCAACCAGCAAGAGACCGACCAGCGCGAGCAAAATTCCCGGCAGGAGGAACAAGTAAGACGGCGAAAAAAGCAGCATGAAGCGAATGCTGCGCCAGGCGTCGCGGATGCCTTCGAGCTTGGATTCGCCTTCGCGCGGGTGATACGTGATCGGGATTTCTGCGATTTTGAAATTGAGACGCAGGGCATTAACAATGCTTTCGAGCGCGAATTCCATGCCGGTCGAACGCAGGCGCTTGCGTTCATAAGCTTCGCGGGTGAACGCCCGCATGCCGCAGTAGGAGTCAGAAATCCGCGTCTTAAACAACAGCTTGAGCAGTCCTGAAATGATCGGGTTGCCGATCCAGCGATGCGACCAGGGCATAGCGCCGGGCAAGATCTTGCCCTTGAGTCGGCTGCCGACCACCATGTCACAGCCGCGTTCGTGGAGCGGCGCGACAAAGCGCGGCACGTCGGTAAAGTCGTAAGTGTTATCCGCATCGCCCATCACCAGGTACTTGCCGCGGGCTTCGGCAAAGCCGCGCAAGTAGGCGGATCCATACCCGCGCCGCGCTTCGTGGATGACCCGCGCTCCTGCCGCTGCAGCCAGCTCGGGAGAACCGTCGGTCGAGCCGTCGTCGACCACGATGACCTCGCCGGGCATTCCCGCCGCAGCGATCCCTGCCCAGGCTTTGCGCACACACCCGGCTACCCCTTGCGCCTCGTCGAGACAGGGCATGACCACCGAAATCACCGGCGCGTCAGCGGCACTCTCCTGCTGGACCGATTCAGGATCAGGGATCGCTCTTGCCTCCATGCTCTTGACCTCCGGACCTCCGATGCCTTTTGATCTCCGCTGGCAACCCCCGTGACCAGGGCTGACCTTCACCGCAAGCGCACTCCGCGAGCGTTTTCTGGGAGGATTATAGACGGGAGAGTTCGTCTTGCAAGCCGAAGCAGCGTTCTCTTCTTTGACGCGACGGACTTCGTCCCCTGGTAAACTTCCGCGCAGGCGTTATCCCCTCACACTGGGCGAGCCCGAAATCAGCGGTTGCCTCAAAACCATGGACACGCCAGAGGATTTGCTTTAGAGTCGGCAAGTCGTCAAGAGCGGGGAGTAGGGTCGACCGGGGGGAAGACTCAGGAGTGCTGATGCGTCGTCGGGTTGTCGGACATGTGTGTTTTGTGTGGAGATTTGTCGGGCGCAGAATCATCGGTTGGCCGTCAGATAGAACACCGAAGTAGGGTTAATATCTGGAGCTCATGAGAGAACTTTCATTGTTTTAGGAGAATAAGCATGCACATCAGTGGACAATGGAACCGGTCTGCTAGAGTTGCTACGGCTACGAGCCTGTTGGCAGTGTTTCTTTTCCTCGGTACGCACGGCCCCGTGTCAGGGCAAGGGCCAGAGGTTCTCGCTATTGTGGTGGAAGTGGCAATGGCGATCAAGAAGGAACAGGAGGAGGCTGCGAGATGGAAGAAGGTTGACGATATTCTCGAACATGTGGAGAACATTAGCCGGCGACTTTCTAGGATCGAGACCACTCTACAGCTGCTACTAGACCACGTGCGAAGAATCTCGGAAAAGATAGATCAGCGCTTTGACAGAGAAAGGCACGAAAAGATTCTAGCCGAGATGGGAAGAATTCGAAGAAACCTCCGCCTCTGGGCACTCGACCCGGTGCGCTACCGGCACGAGATTGAAAGCGCACTGGGCGCTCTCCAGGCAGCGGTAGAGTTCAGTCGGCTTACCGCCTCATATGGTGGCTACCTCTACGTTGCCGCAGCAATGCCATATGAACGTGCAATGTTTATATTACTCGATCGGGAGCTTGTCGCCTGGGAGGATACCTTCAACAGCTATGCCGACTATTTCGACCAATCAAGGAATGTGGACGAAGAGGGTTCAATCGGCGCAGCCTACCGCGCGACGAGGCTTCGCATGCTCTTTGTCGAAATGGAGCATGCGAGTAATTCATCTGGTTGGTGCCGCATTGATAAAAAGCTCAGCGAGTGCAACCAAAGCAACCTCTATGAATATGAATACTATGTATTGCGCAGATGGTCGGGAAGTCTTGAGCAGGGCTACGACTGGCATAAAGAAGAAAAGAAGGACGATAAAACAGGCAGGCGAGTGGGGCGCTGCGATGGTTATGAAGGCGGTCCCAAGGGGGGGGGCCACCACTTCGTTGCTGCGCCGGGGCCTGAGAAGGATCTTGGTTCGATGGGCGAGCACTTCGTGAATTCACAGGTTCCTCCTGACTGGAAAAGTGAGAACTACTGGAGGAAGGCTGATGATCAACCCCCCGCCTTCCCGCGGCATAGCTGCTTCAAGCCCCTTGAGACGACAAGGGTCGAATATCGTGAGTTGACGAGAACTACCGTTCCACTGCTTGAGGATGCCCTAAACACTGCATACAACGCAGAGGCTCTCGCGCGTGCCTGGGCACGAGGCCCTTCATAGGAATCCCCTCCGGTTCTGAGAGAAGCCAGGGTTTTACGTACAGTAATCGTGATGCTGGTCGCTTCTATTCCCAAGGATGAATGGTTAATACTCCTTGTGTTGGGTGGCATTATATATGGGAGTTTTGCGCTTGTTTGGCTTTTCTCGCTAATTGCCAAACGAATATGGTTGCGGCTATATCATTGGGCGGCAACTGAATGGCAGCGGCGATTTGGAGAGGTTTTTAGTTTCCGGTGTATCCTTAGGTGTCACAACTGGATCGGATGCAGTTGCGCCCGCTGCGGTGCCCGGCTGGCGGCTAAACGCGACCAGCATGTGTGGTGTGACTGGTTGTACGTGCGTGAGAACTCTTGCCGCCAGAAACGTACCTGCAAGGAATGTGGGCGGATTCAGCTGCGAGAAGAACACATTTGGAAGACCGAAATGGAATACGACTCCTACGGATCCAACCAAACCGGTTTCTGGGAGGTCAGTTACTGTGAGAGGTGC
>CAZCOV010000057.1:0-15554 GCA_964499975.1 uncultured Thermoanaerobaculia bacterium | reverse complement strand
ACCTAGCTATCTATATGTATAGGGCGGGCTATTTAGCCAACGGCATGTTCGCTTTTGAAAGACACTATCTTGCGTGACGTGACTATATAGCCAACAGCCATCAGACCATCCAACCTGGCTGCTTCAGCACGGTGGCGATCGCAAGCCTGGTGGGTGACAGAGTTGCGAGTCCAGACCGCAGGGGTTCGCCGGCCAATACCCGCTTCGAGCGGAATGGCGGGCGACCGGTTCGCCATTAGCCAGCGAGAGAGGCCCCGGCCGATCAAGCATATCGACGTTCGGCGCCTATTAGGAGTCCAGTTTAGGAGTGACTGAGATGCCGGTAGCGAAGCTTCTTGTAAAGGTCGCCGACCACTACTCCAGACGTGGCTTGCCCGCGTCGGCGATAGCAGCACTGCAGACTCGAATTGCCGACGGTATCAGCGGGGGCGACCTGAAATTCGGTGGTGACTATGACTTCTGCGCCCCTGTCGGAAAACTCGCAGACCGCTTTCCCCGCTGCCCGTCGAATGCGGCTGCAGCAGAGGGGGATCTGACCCGCGCGGACGCGATCTTTGCATTCTCCTTCGGTTACCGGCGCAAAACCCGACCGGCGCCTGGCGAGGAGAGCAGATTGCCGGGTCCAAATAATCGGGCCTTGGCAGAGATTTGCTCTTGGTTGAAGTCATCGAGGCCGGGCCTGAAACTTTGCGCGCAGTTTGAGATCGCTGATGCTCTCGCCGACTACACAAGTGTACAGGCCGATGTTTCGACTGCGGCAGAAGATATAGGAACTGGCGGTGTGATCAAGCGTTTCCTCGCTGACGTCCCTCAAGCAAAGAGTATTATCATCGTGGCTCATCGGCATCATATAGACCGTTGTCACATCCTACTCAGGGAAGACTTTGGACTCGAGAGTACTTCCTCCCCGCGCGAATACGACGGGTATGACACAGAAGAAGCTCAACCGAGGGTAAGGTCTCCAAGCGCTTTTATCATCAGTGACTTTGTTTCACTCGCAGCAAGGATCGCGAAGTGTTGAAGAAACGCCGCCGAACCATCGCTTGGGGCGGGCCGGCGGGCGCTGCTTTGCCGACTGTCACGGGTGCGGCCAGGCGAAGTCCCGGACGTGTATCAATACACGGACGTTCCCATTGCGCTGCGCGTGCAGATAGTCCACATTTGGACTTCAGCGTTCGGCGACCGACATTGGGGAAAAGTGCCAGGTCTGTTTAAGGAAATTCACGACATGTTATGTCGAGAGTATGGAGTTTTCAGTCTGATCGAGCAGCACGTGGTTGAGTTTGAGAAGGTAGCCAACTTCATGCTCCAATCCACCGACACGGAGCAAGTTCTGGACGTCGTCGAACTCACGTTCCGCGTGCTTGACACAGTGGTCCGTGACCACCCGTATGATTATCAGGGTTCTCAGCGCCCGGACGAAGCCATCGCGGAACTCAATGCAAGATTTCGAGAACATGGTGTTGGGTTTCAGTATGAGTCGGGGCAATTGGTGCGTGTGAACTCCCAGATTATCCACGCGGAAGTCGTCAGGCCCGCACTGCGGTTCCTAGCTGGGAAAGAGTTCAAGGGTGCCAATCAGGAGTTCCTGTCCGCCCACGAGCACTATCGAAATCGAAAATTCAAAGAATGCCTGAATGACTGCCTCAAGGCATTTGAGAGCACGATGAAGTGCATTTGCTCAATGCGAGGATGGCCACACCAGCCTACGGATACTGCCAAGGCACTTCTGGACACTTTATTCCAACAGGGCCTCATCCCATCGTTCTTACAGAGTCACTTCACAGGCTTGCGATCGACACTTGAGGCTGGAGTGCCTACAGTCCGAAACAAGCTTGGTGGTCACGGACAAGGCGCGAATCAAATCTTAGTTCCTGACTTCGTTGCGGCCTATGCTCTGCATCTGACGGCGACGAACATTGTGTTCTTGGTCCAAGCCGAAAGAGAGCTCAAATGACCGAACGGGTAGCTGGGGGTGTCTAGCTCTAGCCCTCGGCCCCCACACCACAAGCATCCGGGTCCGCACCATTCGGCCAGAGAAATCGCCTTTGAGGAGCAGCCCTATGCGCTTTAGATCCCAATCAGCCGCCAAGGCAAGAGCTGTTTTCAACTCGGGTACAACAAGAGAGCAGGCGTGGGACAGTCTCACCAAGATGTTCAGGTATCCGGCCAGCTCTTCGCTGGTGGGCGGCAGTTATCCTTTGCAACCCGTCAGGCAGTACGGTGGGCCCGGAACCATCAGGAGCGGTGACATTTTCAAATACACAACGCATGCTGCTGCGTACTATGTTCGGATCACCGCGTTCAATCCATTAGAGTCATTCGCGTATGACGAATTCTGGAGTCCGGCAACGGGGCCGGACTATGACAACCCGAATACTGCTGGCGACATGAAAGACACAATGGAATTCAGGATCAGCGATCATCCCGAGTTCTTGGTCCTGGATGTGAGGCGCACATCGAAGCGATCTGTGCCTTTCTTACTTGCCATCTTTGGTCTTCTTCTGAACAGACAAGGGGGAGCCTTTACGGCGTTGAGCTCCGTGCTGGGCCCCAAAAGCCGCGAGGCAACGGCCTGGGCGGGCGGGTGGAAGGGATTGCCCCTTGACACGGATCAAGCCATCATAAAACCAGACCACTTCAATGGCCCGAAGCTAGTGCTATAGTTCAGCATGTTTGCGTAAAATTACGTAAAGAGTACTCCCGGAGAGGGAGTAGCATGGACGAAAGACCAGAAGACCTCGACATGCGGCCCCACTATGACTTCAGCGGTGGCGTCCGCGGAAAGTATGTTGAAAGATTCGCGGGCGTTTGCACAGTTGTCGTGTTAGACCCTGATGTCGCCGAAGTCTTCCCCGATGCTGTCTCGGTGAACGAGACGCTGCGAGAGCTGATTGCAGCGAGGGGTGGGAGCCGGGGGCGCGAGTAGGCGCACAACCAACCGGCTGGAGTCGCCTTCCGCGGCGGCGCCGCTCAGCCGGGTAGATCGTTTTGCCGCTCCAGGAGATCATCACGTGCCCAGGTTTTAGCACTCCATGTTTTAGCCGACCGTCTTGAGCATGGCGAATCCGCTTGCCCTGTTCCCACTGGCACTAGGTACCGGCCGGCATTCCGGCTTGGCGCGCCACCTTCCTCCGGCTGCCTCCCCGCAGGCGCGCCAACGTTTCACCCAGAACGCTTTTGTCCAGCACGGGATTCCCCAGCGCGGTCATTTCGTCGGCCTCCGCGCAGCTGGACCCGCGGCCAGATCCAGCACGACGCCCGGCTTCATGGCGGCGCGCAGTTTGTAATAGAGCTCTCCCCTTTGGTGTTGATGACCGTCGAGTGGTGCAACAGACGGTCGAGAATCACCGTGGCGAGCACTTGGTCGCCGAAGACCTTTCCCCGTTCGACAGGCTGGTTGGAAGTCAAGAGGATGGCTCCCTGTTCCTCCCTGTTCGTAACGCCCAGCTTCTAAAACTTCGTGCCATCTTACAGAGATTCTTAGTTTAGTGGTACCATAACGCGGAGTTTTTGCGCTCCAAGGACAAATTTTAGGGCGATTTTTGTTACATGAAAGGCCCGTGGTTGAGACATATTGCAACACAATCGTTCAGCACACTCGTTCAACCGACTTCACTTGGGAATTGACTGGATGGAATCTGCCGAAGCTCAAGCGTTCCGCATCTTGACCGCCGAAATCCTGGCCAAAATTCGTCGCGATCGTGAGCAAGCGCCACCCCCAATCCAACCACTGCTGGCGCAGATTGAAGAAAAGCTGTTCAGTCCGAGTTTGACCGCGCGAGAGCTCTATCGTGCTTGCAGTATCCGAGACCGCTGGATCAGCGCATTTTTCCGCCATGTCATGGGGCTCTCCCCCTGGCGCTACATCGAGTCTCGGCGCCTCGAAGCAGCGACCGGGTTGCTCGCCGAGACCCAAATCAAAATCTCCCGCATCGCACTCTTGCTCGGCTATGCCAGCCTCAAGGTCTTCAGCAATGCGTTCCTGCGTTGCCTTGGCGAGCGACCTATGATGCACCGCAAACGCGCGCGGGTCCTACGCCTTGCCACCCAGCTTGCCAGCGAGGAGCAGGGCCGTGAGATCGCCAACTTGAACAAGCTTCGCCAGGCGCTGGCAGGTTCTTTGGACCGCCCAGAAGCCGTTGCCCTGATGCGACATTTACAAAGCCTCTACCCTGACGTGCAGGTCGCGCCAAAGGAACAACCGCCACCCAAGCACCCGACGAGATCTGTCTTCAACGCGTGGTCGACCTCTCTTTTGCTCCAGAGGAACGCGGTTCCAGCAGGTTCGGAAACTGACACTGGCAGTTGACCTCTGGGATAGCGAGTTGGGGCGGCAGCAGCGGGCAGACCCGCTGCCGACCTGTCAGTGGGCGTGAAGCGCCGCTATTTCGCCTCTGCGGTCTAGGCAAGCTCCCCGCGATTTTAGCTTTAACTCCCAAAGTACCCACATTTTATCGCTGGTATGGCTGGACGAATAGTCTGGAACTGCCAGCCCATTCGCCCGTAGTGGCGATTGGCTAGCCGCAGCGCGTCCAAAAACTTCCCGTAGGAGCCGAACGGAGCATCTCAATAGTCGACAAGTAACGAATTCTAGAGAGTATAAACCATATTTGACTTCTACCTACAAAATAGCTACTGTCCGGCGTCATGTACAACGCACTTGGTCTAGCAATTCGCCACATTCGTGATAGCAAGAACCTCACGCAGCAAGACGTTGAGAGGATCGGTGGAATCACCAAAGGGACGCTGAGTAAGTGGGAGAAAGGTAAACGTGTCCCTAGCGATGCGCAAGAAAGAAAAATTCTTAAAGGATTGGGTTGTGATGAATATGAGCTTTGGAATAAAAAGCATATTTTAGAGAAGATTTTCTACGATAACACCTATCCTGAAAAAGTAAAACCTACTCCTGCACAGGACTCGACCGTGGTCAGCGAGCTGGCGACCAGGCTCTTGGCGGTCGACTTGAAAGCAATACCCCCTGAGCTGAGAAGTGACACAGATGGGATGAGGAACTCATTGATCGCTGTCGTTGCTGCGCTGCAGGATGTGCTCAACCATCTGCGTGGCTTTGGCACTGCACTTCGTGCCCGCTACCCAAGAGACACCGCGCCAGAGGGGCCCGACAAGCCCAATTGATGCCCTCCTCGCCTTTTTGGCTCAAGAGCAGACAAAAGCAGATCAGCGGACAACGACAGCTGGGCTAGCAGTCGTTGATCCGCGCTGCGAGCCAAGGTGGTGTCGCTGGTTTGGCATATACTGCGCCGACCCTGGCCCTTCCCCAACATCCGGGAGGGGCCAAGCGCAGAGCATGATCGCCCCCACCTTTTCGCCCCCGTTCTTTCAGTATCGCGCCTGCTGCTGGATTTTGCTGCTCGCGGCCTGCAGCCGCGGGTCTGCTCCTCTGCCGGAATCTGCGTCCAGTCCGGCCGCAATTCCTGCTGCGATCGCGCCGCTGTTCGTCGACCAGGCAGCTGCGAGTGGCTTGGACTTCACCCACTTCAACGGCATGACCGGCAAGTTCTACTACTCAGAAATGATGGGATCAGGCGTGGCCTTGTTCGACTTCGACAACGATTCTGACCTCGACGTCTACTTGGTGCAGGGCGAACGGCTGGATCCCGCGGTGGCGGTGGGTGCCAGCATCGCTCCCCCCAAAGCCCCGATGCTACCCCTGGTCGGCCGGCTCTATCGCAACGACCTGGTGCAAACTCCCCCAGGCCAAACGCAGCTGCGTTTTCAGGACGTGACCACGGCAAGCGGTCTTGCCGCAGCTGGTTATGGCATGGGAGTCGCCACCGGTGACGTTGACAACAACGGTTGGGTCGACTTGTACTTGAGTTTCGCCGGACCTGATCAGCTGTGGCTCAATCACGGTGGCACTTTCCGCCGGGCTGAAATCCCCTCCGACGGCCGCTGGAGCGCATCCGCAGCCATGGTCGACTACGACGCGGACGGTTGGCTCGACGTGTTCGTCACCCATTACGTCGACTTCACGGTGGCCTCGCACAAGCAGTGCCGCACTTTGACGGGGGCGCCCGACTACTGCGGTCCTCTGGCCTTTCGGCCGGAGCGCCATCGGCTGCTGCACAACCGCGGTGACGGCACCTTCGAAGATGTTTCAACTTCTTCAGGGATTGCCAGCGAGGCCAGCGCCGGCCTCGGGGTTGCCGCCGGCGATTTCAACGGCGATGGGCGCTTGGATTTTTACGTGGCCAATGACGGCATGGCCAATCAGTTATGGCTGCAGCAGGCCCCAGGCAAATTCAGCAACGAGGCCCTGAGCCTGGGCGCAGCGTTCAGCAGCGCGGGCCAAGCGCAGGCGGGCATGGGAGTTGTGGTCGGCGACCCTGATGGTGACGCTGACGAGGACGTCTTGGTCACCAATCTGGCGCTCGAGACCAACACGCTCTACCAAAACGACGGCACCGGCTTTTTCATGGATGCCTCGATCACCTCTGGCCTAGGCCCGCCGAGTTGGGCAGCGACTGCGTTCGGGGTCGCTTTTTTGGACTTCGACAACGATGGCTGGCTTGACGTCTTGAGCGTGAACGGTGGGGTTCGCGTGATCCCTGAACTCGCGGCCCAAAACGATCCTCACCCCCTGCGTATGATCAACCAGCTTTTTCACAATCAAGGCGGAGGCAAGTTCGTCGAGGTCACACATCACGCTGGGGCGGCGCTGCAACTTTCCGAAGTGAGTCGCGGTCTGGCCGTCGGTGATCTCGACAACGACGGCGACCTGGATGTCGTGATCAGCAACAACAGCGGCCCAGCTCGCCTGCTCGTCAATCAAGTCGGTCAGCAACGGCCGTGGGTGGGACTGCGCTTGGTCGACCATGCAGGCCGCGACGGGTTAGGGGCCACAGCCCGCATCTTGCGCGCGGGCACGCCGCTGCTGTGGCGCCGCGTCAAGACCGATGGCAGCTACCTCTCAGCGAGCGATCCGCGTCTGCTTTTCGGTCTGGGCACTACGCCACAGATCGACGGCGTCGAGGTCGTTTGGCCCAGCGGCCGCCGCGAACGCTTCACCGTCTCGACCGGACGTTACACCGCTTTGCGCGAAGGCAGTGGTCAACCGGGCTGAGTTACTCGCTGCGCAAGGCGGTCAGAGGGTCTACCCGCGCCGAACGCTGCGCCGGGATCCAGCAGGCGATGAGGCCAGTGCTGACCAGGGTGATGACGACTGTAGCGAAGATGGTGAAGTCCCAGGGCTCGACCCGGAAAAGCAGCGCGCCCAGCATCCGCGCTAGCCCAGCGGCTAGGCCGAGACCGAGCAGGACCCCGAGCCCAAGCTGCGCCAGACCACTGCGCAAGATCAGCCGTTCGACATCGTCTGCCCGGGCTCCGAGCGCCATGCGCAGGCCGCACTCCTGGACCCGCTGGCTGGCGGCCAGGCTCATCACGCCGTAAAGACCGATCGTGGCGAGGAGCAAGGCAGCTAGACCGAACACGGTGAAAACCAACCCAAAAACGCCATAGTGCCAGTTGGCGTCGGCCAGCTCCCGCGCCAAGGACTTCTCCCAGAAAAGCGGCAGATGACGGTCGAGGCTGGCCACCTGCCGACGAACTGCGGGCGCCACGGCCATGGGATCACCCTGGGTGCGCAGCACCAAGCTGATCCAGGCGCGTGGGTTTTGGGCCAAAGGTAAATAGACCCCAGCCGGGTTTTTGTGATCCAGGCCACCCATTGCCAGGTCTGGAACGACTCCGACGATGGTCGACCACGAGCCCCTCTCGCGTCCCAAACGCAAGCGCTGACCGAGGGGGCTCTCCCCCGGAAAGTGCTGCGCGGCAAAGCTCTGGTTGACCAGCACCACGGGTTCGGTCCAACGTTGATCCGCCGCGGTGAACCCCCGGCCCGCTTGCACTTCCGCCCCAAACACCTGGAAATACCCCGGGCTGACCACGGCCCATTGGGTCGACGCCTGCGCGGCCTGGGGGCGGCCTGCGAGCTCGAGGTTGTCGGTGGACGCGCGAGTTCCTGGCAAGGCGGTGGTCCAGGCCACGGCTACGGTTTCCGGCAGGGCCGCGAGCTGCTTTTCGAGTTCGGCCAAAAAGCGCAGCTGATGATCCCCGTCCGGATAGTCGGCTTTGAGCAGAGAAATCTGTGCGGTGAACACGTCTTGGGTGGCAAAGCCATGGTCGAGGGTCGCAAAGTTGACCACGCTTTTGACCATCAGCCCGGTCGCCACCAAGAGCCCACAAGACAAGGCGAACTCGGCCACCACCAGCGCCTTGCTGAAGCGCCCCAGCCGCCGGCTTCCTGGCCCAGCCGAAAGATCCTGCAAGATCTCGCTGGTGTTGGTGCCCGACGCGCGGATGGCCGGGAAGATTCCCGACAACAAGCTAGCGGCACAGGTCAACGCCAAAACAAAGAGGAAGACCTGGGGGTCGAGCCGGACGTCGACCCAAAACGGCAGAATGCGGTCGGCGGTCAAGCGGTTGTAGAGATCAATCCCGATTTTGGCCAGCACCAACCCCAGCAGACCACCGCAGGCAGCGAGCACTAGGGTTTCGCTGAGCAATTGGGTGATCACTTGCCCGCGGCTGGCGCCTAAAGAAGTGCGGATTGCCACATCGCGGGTGCGCAGGGCCACTCGGGCGAGCAACAAATTGGTGACGTTGGCACAGGCGATGAGCAGCACCCCGAGCACTGCTGTGAGCAGCAAGTAGAGGTAGTTGTTCAGCTTGGGGTCGGTGTAAGTCGCCACATAGGGTTCGACCAGGGCGCTCACTCCCTGATTCGTTGCGGGGTGGGCGCAGGCGATGTCGTCGGCCATCTGGGCCAGTTGCAGGCCCGCTTGCTCCAGCTCGACCCCGTCGCGCAGACGGCCGAAAACCTCCAGGGGCGGACCCTGGCCGCGGGGGAGCAGGCAGCGATCCAGCCGCAAAGGCATCCAGATTTCTTGGCGCAGCGGAAAGCCAAACCCGGCAGGCATCACGCCGATGATCAGGGCATTCTCGCCATCGGCCCGCAAGGTGCGGCTGACGATCCGGGGATCGCCCGCAAAGCGTTCTTGCCACATCTGATAGCTGATCAACACCACCGGCACCGCGTCCGGCTGGTCGTCGCTGTCCTCAAAGCTGCGTCCCAGCAGGGGTTCGACTCCCAGGAGCTCGAACGCCCCGGCAGAAACGTGGGCGCCGTTGTAGCGCTGTGGCCGCGCGATCCCATCGCTGACGCTGATGCTTTTGCCGTACCAAGCAGCCAGGCCACTGAACGCCTTGAGACCGGTCGCACCGGCACCAACGGCAAGGCTGTCCCGCCAGTCAGCAAAGTCGTGGAAGGACACCGGCATCCGCGCGATCCCGCTGGCGGGCTTGCTGCTCTCGAGGCGGACCAGCTGCTCGCCGTCCTCGAAAGGCAACCCGCGCAGCAGGGTGCCGTAAACAATGCTGTACATCACCGTGCTGAGGCCGATGCCGAGGCTCAGTGCAAGCACTGCAACCCCCGTCAGCTCGGGATCCTTGAACAGCATCCGCACCCCAAGGCGCAGATCTCGCCACCATGTCGACACGTGTTACTCCCAACCTGGCAGGCGCTTACGCAAAGCTCTCGTCGCACCATCTTGGCTTCGCGCGATCCTGGCTTCTGCCCCTACTGTTGTCCCTGCTTTTGCCCCTGCTTTTGCCGTTGCCTTTGCCCCTGCTTCTGCCCCTGCTTCTGCCCCTGCTTCTGCCCCTGCTTCTGTCCCTACTGTTGTCCCTGCGATTCTCGTCTCCTCGGCATCAGTTTATCACTCTTGACCTGCTTTTGGCCCCGAGATGCAGCAGTTTCACCACAGGTTACCGCTGGATTACCGCCTTTCGAGTAGGATCCGAGAGGGTACTGGGTGGAGAGGCCGGCTGGGTCGACCGCCCAAGCCGAACGGGAAGGCTGATGCGCACAACGGGGATCAACAAGAAGGCCCGCCGGGAGGGTTTCATCCCGTCCCGGCGGGCCGCAAGTAGCAGCTCGGTTTGTGGCGTGGCGCGAGCTGCGTTACCCCTGTTTCCTGCTCACTCGTGTCGACGGTCAGTTGGTCTGATCGGGGTCACAGCAATTGTTCGACACATCCGAGCGCGGGTCGCCGCCGCCGCCGCGGATAAATTGCAGTTTTCCCAGGTTGAGTTCGCGGACCGTCTCTCTTTTGATATGAAGCTTACGCAGCGAAATGTCATGATTTTTTTGCATGTTTTTGACCCTGTGCCGAAGTGTTTTCCAAACAAATCAATCCAGCGTGATCCCTGCGGTTTTCTCGTTGTCGATGCGATTCTCGTGTGGTTAACCGCTCCCTCACGTCTACTTACTAGTGAGTACGGATTTTGTTCACGAACGATGCCAAGTTGGGGATGAAAAGGTGCTTTTACGGGATGGATTGGGGCGCCATGGGGCTAGGTTAAAATGTTAAGAAAATGGAAGAATGACGAGCGCGGCCAACTGCTGACCGGGGCAGCTGCCGAGAACGCAATCCGGGCGATCAGCGACATTGCGGAAGCACTGGCTTCGTCCTCAACTCCTGCCGCAGACCATCGTGTCCCGGACGTTCGTGTCCCGGACGTTCGTGTCCCGGACGTTCGTGCCGCGGGTTTGCGTGCCGCGGGCATTCGTGCCGGGAGCGCTCGTGCCGCGGGCGTCCGTGCCGCGGGCGTTCGTACCCCGTGCGCTCGTGCCACGGGGGTTCGTGCCGCGGGGGTTCGTGCCGCGGGCGCTCGTACCCCGGGCGTTCGTGCCGCGGGGGTTCGTGCCGCGGGCGTTCGTGCCGCGGGCGTTCGTGCCGCGGGCGTTCGTACCCCGTGCGCTCGTGCCCCGGGCTTTCGTGCCCCGGGCCCCTCTTTTGCCGGTGGTCATGCCGGCATTGCTCTGTTCTACGCCTACCTGGCTGTGGCGTGGGAAGGGCCGCAGGCCGCTCGCCAAGCGTGGTCGAGTCTGGAGCGTGCCGTCGAAGAACTGAGCCAGGGTCAAGGTAGCGGGGCCGGCTTTTTCACCGGGATGAGCGGCATCGCCTGGACGTGCCACCACCTTCGCGGGTTGTTGGCCGGCGAGACGTCTGCCGAAGCGACGGCCGAGGTCGATGCCGCCCTCCTGGAAGTCGTGGACCAGCGCCCATGGTGCTGGGAGTACGACCTGATTTATGGGCTGGCTGGAATCGGCTGCTATGCTCTCGACCACCCCGATCGTCGGTTGGCCGCGGCCTTGCTCGACTCCATCCTCGCCCGGCTGGAAGAACTCGCGGTCGTCACGCCCGACGGAGTGACCTGGCTGACCCCAGCGCATTTTCTGCCGCCCGCGGCGGTCACCAACTACCCGGCGGGTTGGTACAACCTGGGGGTAGCGCACGGAGTGCCGGGCGTGATCGGACTGTTGGCGCGAATGGCCGAGGCGGGTTTCGGCGGTGACCGCGCCCGGCGTTTGTTGACCCAGGCGGTCCGCTGGCTGCTGGCCCAGCAACGGATCCTCGATGGCGGGTCACGCTTCCCCACCCACCTGTCCCCGGTGGGCACGGGCCCTTCGAGCCGATCGGCGTGGTGCTATGGCGATCCGGGAGTCGCCGCGGTTTTGTGGCGCGCGGCACGCGCGGCCGGACGTCCGACCTGGACTGAACACGCGCTGACGCTGGCGCAGCGCGACATCCGTCGACCGCGGAGCCAAACCGGGGTGGTCGACGCCGGGCTCTGCCACGGTGCTACTGGCCTCGGGCACCTCTACCACCGGCTCTACCAGGCGACGGGTGAACTCGGGTTTGCCGCAGCGGCGCGCGGCTGGTTCCTGCATGCCTTGGCGCAGCGTCAGCCCGGACGCGGCATTGCTGGGTTCGCCAGCTACTGGCCACAGCAACACGAATGGCATGGTGATCCCGGTTTGCTCGATGGTGTGGCGGGCATCGGTCTGGCCCTTCTCGCGGCGGTGACCCCAGTGGCTCCTGACTGGGATCGCCCACTACTCCTCGCTTTGCCGTGACTTTTCCCTGGAGCTTTTCCATTACAATGAATGACGTGACCAGCCCTGAGACCGCCTGCCCGAGCGAACGACTGCCACGACTTGGCCCCAGCTTTGAAGACACCCCGCTCACTCGACCGGAATACTTAAGCGTGATGGTCCACTTCTATCGCGCCGAAGTTCACCGCTCGACCGTGTGGCGGCAGCGGCTCGACGCGACCACCAACTGGTCGGTCTTGACCAGCGCCGGCATGCTGTCGTTCGCTTTTGCCGAGCCGCATCACTCCCATCTCATGCTGCTGCTCACCAACCTTGTGGTCCTCGCGTTTCTTTTCATCGAGGCGCGGCGCTACCGTTATTTCGAAGTTTACCGGGCAAGGGTGCGGATGTTGGAAGAGAATTTCTTGCTGCCGATCATCACCCGCGAACTCCAATCCCCGATGGGCAACTGGCGCCGCGAAGTCGCTGACGACCTCGACCGACCGGAATACAAGTCGCACTTGCTGCATGCGGTGGGCTTCCGCCTGCGGCGCAACTACATGCTGATTTTCACCATCTTGTTCGGGGCCTGGTTTGTCAAGCTGAGCATCCACCCGCAAGTCGCTAACCAGTTCAGCGAAATTTGGACCCGCATGGCCGTAGGCCCGCTGTCTTCTGGCTTGGTGTTTTCAGTGGGGCTAGCTTTCTACTTCGCGCTCTTCCTGCTTCTCTGGCTGGGACGCACCATCCACGGGGGTGCTCCGGTCGATGAGATCGCTGGCCTCGAACGCAGCTTGGAGAGCTGGAAAATTTAGCCACTGGAGACGGTCATGCGGGCCTGGTCACGAGGAGAAAAAATCGGTTTTTGGAGTATGATCCTTGGCGCCATCACCTGCCTTGCGGTCTTGAGCTCGATTCCCCCAGTTCAGCCGTTCTTGGCGAAGATGTTTCCTCGGCCCCCAGCTGAACGGACCGCGGATGGCGGTGAGGAGGTGGCGGATGCCCAGTTGCTGCTCGATGAGCAACGCAAGCTGCTGAGCGAGCAGACGCAAGCGGTCCACCAAGAGCTGCGACGAGTTCATGATGAGCGGATCGCTTTGCGTCGCCAGCGGATCGATTCCCTCGCAGAGAAATTTACTGGTGAGAAACGCGAGTACGACCGAATTCTGCTCCGCAACCAGTGCGATCACGTGATCAGCATTGCGCTTTATTACCTCGACTTGGACAGCGCCTGGATCACTCGTGGTTGGTGGGGGGTTGAACCCGGCCAGACTGTGACCACCGATGCCATGACCCGCAATGCGTTTGTCTATTTCTATGCTGAGAACCAGCAGGTCGAGCGGGTGTGGGACGGCACGGGCAAGGACAACGCAATTTCCTTGCCGGTCGTCGATGATCGTTTCGATCACCTGGCGGGCGAGGCCTTTGTTTACGACTCACCCCATACCGTCTCGTTCTACCAGAAGAAAACCGAAGATGCGTGGGGGGACCACGTCGAAGTGTTCGAGTGCTACTTGGAGGCACCCTTGCCAGCCAGTGAGTCCAAAGCAACCCCCGAAGCCACGAAAAACCAGGGCGGGTCACCTATTTGATCGGCGCGCCGCTGGGAGAGCTCAGGAGATACCATGCCCAGTTCTAAGGATCAACGGCTGTTCGACCGCTTGGCTGCGGCAACCCGTCGGGACATCCGCGCGGACAAGAAACGGGTTGCGGCCGAACTCAAGAGCACCCTCGATGAGATTTCCCAGCGTCTTTTCGATCCAAGTCTCGCGCGCGAGGTCGAGCGCAAGCTGGCGCGCAAAAGGCTGTTACAGCGCTTCTTCTTCGCGTTCGACGGCTTGCCGCGCCACTACTTGCGTCGCCACCGCCTGGCGATCGTCAGCGATTTGCTCCAGCGGACCGACCTCAAATTGGGTGAGATCGCGTCGTGGACGGGTTATCCCAATTCCAGCGTCTTGGGGCGCGATTTCAAAGAGGAGTTCGAGGTTTCGCCCGCGCATTTCCGGCGCTATGGCCCCGGCGGTCGCTTTGCAGCGCGGCTCACCGCGTCCAAAGCGGGCAAGCGAGCTGCCGAATCCGCACGCTGCTGGCCACCGTTGGCCCCCCAGCAGCTACCAGCACCGCAAGTGGTTGCGGACTTGATCGGTCAGATGTTCGCGCAGGTGGACTCGCCGCGCAAAGCGGTGCTCGAACGCGGTCTTGCAGAGCTGTGGGAGGAAATTGACAAGCTGCCTGAAAGCGAGCAGCCGTACTTTGTCCACGAATTCTTGGTCCTGCCTTTGATTTTCACCTGCTTGCAGCGACTGATTCGCGAAGCCGCCGACATCGATCCCCAACATGAACTGCTCCTGATCGACGAAGCGGAACGCTTTGCGCAAGACATGGGTTTTCGTCACATCGAGCCAGAGGGAAATGTCGAAGCCCGCGCGCGCTTTTGGATTTGGCTGGGATTCCGCCGGCTCCAGCACGATGACCCCACAGGCTGCAGCCGGGCGATTCAGATCGCGGAGATCTTGATGGAGGAACGACCGGATCCGCGGCTCCAAGGCGAGGCCCAAACCGCGCAAGATCTCTCTCGGCTCCTCAGTTCCAAGCAGCGCGATCGTGGGGATGAAGCGGACGAGAGATCTTTTATTCCGTTTCCGCTGCTCGAACCCTTCTAGTTGCCAGCGGGTCAGTTGCTGCTCAATCTGCAGGGAGTGAGCGGACGATGGGTTTGCCCCCTTCGCTTTCCGCAAAGCTGGCCGCTGCTGCTTCCGCTTCAGCGCGCATCTCGTAGCGCCCGATGCGGACCGTGTACAAGGTTGCCCCCTGATCATCGGTCACCGGCACGACGTAGGGCTCGTAGCCTTTCGCTTGGAGCAAAGCGATCTCGTTTTGAGCGTTTTGTTCTTGCCCGAAAGCCCCGACTTGCACCGAGTACAGTGCGCCATTCACCGACACCACCGGGGGAACCGCTGCCGTAGAGGTGGCAGCTGGCGACGCAGAACTCGCCGGCGGCGGGGGCGGTGGGGTTGCGGCAGCTGCTGCGCCAGTCGTCGGCAGGGGGGGAACTGCGGCTGGCTTGGGCTGCTCTGCTGCCGGACGGCTTGCGGGGAAGCTGGCGACCGTGGAATGGACCGAGATGGCAGGCGTTTGCGGCAAGTGCCAGTTGAAGCCCACGAAGATCCCTGCCAAAAACAGCAGCAATCCCAGCGCGAACAAGGTCAGCCAGTAAAGAACCAGGGACTTGCGGTCGAACAAGTATGCGTACATCGTCGTTTCCGTCGTCGTTTCCGTCCAGCCTCGAAGCCGGGTCCAATGAACAGCGCTTCACCCCGAGACGCGCTTCTTCCAGTTCACGAGCCCCTTAGCATAACGGGTTTGGGTTTTGGAAGCGAGAGGCGGGCTTGATGATCTTGATGATCCTTCTGAGCCCGGTGATCCCGGTGATCCTGGTGATCCTGACCGCGCGCCGCGCGAGTTTCTGCACGGCTGCGGCGGCGCAAGAACGGAGAAGACAGCAGGGGGCGGCTCGGGCAAGCTCGCTCACCAGGAGGCTGTTTAGGGTCGACGCAGCAACAACTTCCCATTCTGGCATCCCATCTTGAGGCCAGATGCGACCGATCCTCGAACGCAAAATCCTCGAATTAGCCCTGCTAGTCCTGCGGTT
>CAZCOV010000056.1:0-22498 GCA_964499975.1 uncultured Thermoanaerobaculia bacterium | reverse complement strand
CGCTTTTTACTGTTTCTTGTGGCTGCCCACGGTGATTTACGTGGTGATCATCGCCCGCCACAGTACGGTCGATTGGGGCCCGATTCTCGCGGGTTATTTGGGAATCTTGGGTATTGGCGCGGTATTCCTGGCGATCGGAATTTTCGCTTCGAGTTTCACCAAAAGCCAAATTGTCGCAGCGATCATCACGTTTGCCCTGTTGATCTTTTTCTTTGCCATCGCCTTTGTCGAAAATCTAGCGCAAGGTGAGACGTTTAAAAGTGTGTTGAGCTACATGAACCTCTTGCAGCACACCGACGATTTCGGGAAAGGAATCGTCGATACCCGACGGTTGGTCTACTACCTGACGACCACGGTGCTGTTCTTATTCCTGACCAGCCGGGCGCTTGAAGCCAAGAAGTGGAGGTGAGTCATGAGTGAACCATCCCCCAAATCTGAAACTCAACGCCTGCTGATCCAGGGGTCGACGCTGAGCGCCGGAGTGATGCTCGCGCTGGCCTTGTTTGGCATGGTGAACTATTTGGCGCTGCGCCACTACCAACGCTTTGATTGGACGAGAAGCAAGCTCTACACCCTTTCGGAAAAGTCCTTGAGCGTGGCCCGCGGCATTGACCGCGATCTCGAGCTGGTGATTTTTTTGAACCCGGCTTCCGAGCTTTACGGCGCGGTCGATGAGTTGCTGTCGCGTTATGCCGCAGCCAATCCCCAGCATATCAAGAAGCGGCAAATCGACCCCGCGAAAAATCTTCTGGAAGCGCGCCAGCTGGTCGAGCAGCACAACATCGAACGCGACAATGTGATCGTGGTGGCGACCGCGAACGACCGCCGGGTCCTCGATGAATTCGAGCTCGCCGAATATGACTACTCGGCAGCGCAGTATGGCCAGCCGCCCACCCTCAAACAGTTCAAGGGCGAGCAGTTGATCACCAGCGCGATCCTCGAGCTGGTGGAGGCGCGCAAGCCCAAGATCTTGTTCACCACCGGACATGGCGAGGCCGCGATCGAAGCGGGTAATGCGCGTTCCTTGAGCCGCGCGCGCGACCTTCTGGGCAAGGACAATTTCACCCTCGAAACTTGGGGGTCTTTGGGCAAGTCAGAAGTCCCTGCGGGCACGGACTTGGTGGTGGTGGCCGGCCCGACCAGCAACTTCTTGCCCCCGGAGCTCGCGCTATTTTCGCGTTACCTTGAAACCGGGGGACGCATGCTGTTTTTGCTCGACCCCGTGCTTTCTCCCGAGGGCCAGCTGGTCGACCTCGGACTCGATGGCTGGCTGCGCAAGTTGGGTGTGGCTCTCGCTCCTGACATCATCATTGATCCCAGTCAGCAGCTCCCCTTCTTTGGCCCGGAAACGCTTTTTACCAGCGATTTTGGTGATCACCCCATCGTCTTGTCCTTGCAGCAAACCAAGACGCCGGTGCTCTTCCCCCTAGCGCGTTCGGTCAGCCGCGCGGCAGACGCACCCGGCGAGTTGGAAGTTACCGAGCTGGTCAAGTCCGGGGCCGAGGCTTGGGGTGAGACCGATCTCGAACGGCTCGACCAGGTCAGCAAGGACGAGAAGGACCTGGGCGGGCCGGTGGCGCTCGGGGTGGCGGTCTCTTTTGCCAAGAAAAGCGGCGGGGGAGCGGACAGCACGCCAAGTGCGGCAGCCTCCCCCCCGGCTTCGAGCGCAGCCCAAGGCGCTCGCTTGGTGGTTTTGGGCGACCTCGATTTTGCCACCGATGGTCAGCTGGCGAACGCGGCCAATGGCACGCTGTTGCTCAACGCCTTCAACTGGCTGGTGCAGCGCGAGCAACTAATCGAAGTCGAAGCGCGGCAGCCCGAGCAGGTCCGCCTCAACTTGACCCGTGGAGAGTTGACCTCGATCTACTTTCTGGTGCTCGGTTTGTTGCCCGCGCTGTCGATCGCTTTTGGGGTCTGGGTTTACTACCAGCGTAGGAGGTAAAGGCCATGGGTGGACGCAGTTTGCTGATTTTGTCCGCGATCGTCGCCCTGCTCGGTGCCTTCATCTTTTTTTTCGAGAAGGACTTGCCTTCGACCGAGGAGCGTACCCAGCTGGCTAAGCAGGTGATCGACCTCGAAGCCGACGACGTTCTCCGCGTCACGCTCGAGCGCGAAGGCACCAGGGTCCGGCTGGAGCGCGATCCTGCACCGGAGCCAGGGGAAAAGCAGAAGGCCGAGGCGGAAGACGCTGACGCCGCTAGCCCAGCGACAGCTGCTCGGCCCTGGCGCTTGACCGAGCCGCTCACCGCGCGGGCAGATAAGGACGCGGTCGACCGCTTGGTGAGCGCCCTCGCGAAGCTGGAGAAGAGCCGGACGATCGCAGGCATTTCGTCGGCGGATGCGGGTCTGGAACCGCCGCGGGCCAAGGTCACCTTGGAACGCAGTCAGGGTCAGACCGTGCTCACCATCGGGGCCGAGGTGCCAGCCGCCCATGCGATGCTGGTCGGCGTCCAGGGGCGAGCCGAGGTCTACCAGGTCGCCGATTCGCTGTGGAGCGACCTCAGCAAGGCGCCGGGGGAGTGGCGCGACCGCAAGCTTTTCGGCGGTTTTCGCGGGGACATCACCCAGGTCTCCTGGAATGCTGGGGCTGGGCAAATCGTCCTGGCGCAGCAAGGCGGCGAGGATTTCTGGCTCACCAGTCCAGTACGCGATCGCGCCGACGCTATGGCCGTCAACAGCTTGTTGAGCGAACTGGTCAACCTCGAAGCGCAGGCTTTTCTCGATGATCCCGCCGTCCCGCTCGTGAGCCTCGGCTTGGATCCGCCACAAGTCACCCTCGTCGTCGAACGGAAGGGCGAGCAGCCACCTTTTCGGCTCGAGCTGGGCAGCGTGGCCGGCGGCGGGCACAACGTCCGGGTGGGGGAGCAGCGCTCGATCGTCAAGAGCGAGTTGCCCGCGACGTTGAGCAAGCCTGCAGCCGAGTGGCGGTCACGGGCGTGGACGGCTCTCCAGGTATTCAAGATCGACCAGGTTGAAATCAAGGACGCGGTGGGTTCGCTCCACTTGACCCGTGCGGACGCTGATTGGAAGCGCGGCGAGGAGCGGATTGCATACTCGACGGTCAGCGATTTCCTTTATGCCTTGACCGACGTCAAGGCCGACTTGGTGGTGAGCCGGGAGGAAGCAGGAGCGCAAGGCCATCCGCTGAGCGGAGCGCAACTTTCCCTCACCCTCCAAGGTCAAGAAGGCGCCAAAGAGCAGCTGACCCTCTATCCGACCGTGGGAGCTCTGGCCGCTGCCACCAGCAGCGATCGTGAGGCGGTTTTGCTGGTGCCAGCCGCTGCGGCAGAGAAGCTCGTGAGCCAGCTGACGGCAGTGCGGCAAGCGCCACCGGTGACCGCTGAAGCGTCCAAAGCGCAAGCTGCGACGGAAAAGGGACCCGGGTGATGAGCCAGGGACAACCCAGGGTGATGAGTCTGGGGAGTCTGGGGAATGAGCGTTGACGCGCCGGCTGGGTGGGGCTACGATGCTGCGCAACCTGCGACTTGACCTGAGCTCGAGAACGAAAACCACGCAAGGAAGAGCCCAAACGAAAAAACATGAGTGAAAACACAGTACCCCTCGCGGCAACGCGCAACCCTCGCGGCCTGCTGTTTCGGTTTCTGGCGCTGGGCGTCTTGGTGTTTGCCGCGGTCGCTCTGTTCATGTTCCTCTTGGCGCGGATCGCGACCGTGCCGTCCCCTGCTGCGCCGGCGAGCATGGCAGGGGGTGGGGAGGCTGGTCTGGGAACCTACCCGACTCCGGATTTTCGCTTCGCCAGCCTCGACGGCGGGCAAATGAGCCCGCGCGACTTTCTCGGGGAAGTGGTCTTGATCGACATCTGGGCCAGCTGGTGCGGTCCCTGCCGGCTGCAGGCCAAGATGATCGAACAGATCCACGCCGAGTTTGCTGCTCGCGGGGTGCGTTTCCTGGCGGTCAATGTGGGTGAAGATGAAGCCACGGTTCGGGCCTATGTTGCGGACCACCCCTTCCCTTACCCCGTCCTGCTCGACTCCGCAGATACCCTCAGCCGGCGTTACCAAATTCTCGGCTTGCCCACGCTGATGATCGTCAACCCGCAGGGCGAGATCCAGTTCCTGCACACCGGCGTGGTCGACGTTCCCACCCTGCGCCAGAAGTTGCTCGCCGCGGGCGCGGCGGCCGCGTGATCCCATGGCAGGCGAGGCCAGCGAATTGACCACGGTTGCCCAGTTCGCGAGTCTGGGCGCTGCCCAGGCGGCCCAGGCTCTGCTCGCAGCGCAAGGCATCCAGGCCCTGGTTTGCACCAACGATACCTTGCGCTTCGATCCATTTCGTCCGCGCAGCAGCCTCGAGATCCGCCTTCAAGTGCAAGTTCGAGACGCCGTCGAAGCGCGAGCGCTCTTGGCGTCGTTCGAGTGACCATGCGCGGGCGCAGGGCAGCGTGGCTGGCGCGCAGGGCAGTGCTGGGGGTGGTGGTGGGCTTTGCGCTGGGGCTCGATCTGGGCCAGGCTGCAACCCCAGCCGCCAGCTGGCAGGACGGCCGCGGCGTCGTCCCAGAAGGCCGCGGACCCGTTGGGGTGACTTGTGCTACCGGCGAAATCCACGACGACGGGGTTGCAGATGACGGCTATGGTTGGAATCCCGACCTAGTGCAACTCGGCAGCTATGTCGAGCGTTTCACCCCGCTGAGCTATCCCTTCACTTACACCCAAGCTTGCCTCTGCTGGCTGCGCAACCGCCCCGGGACTACGCTCGACTACACGCTCGAAGCGTGGGACGACGATGGTCCGGATGGGACGCCTGGCACCCTCCTCGGCAGCTTGCCCGCGACCGCCGCCGACATCCCCGACGCTTTGCCCGGGGCGTTTTACTCGGTCGACTTGACCCCCCTCGGGCTGACCATTGCGAGCGGCTCGATCTACTTGGGTGCGCGTTGGAATCCGACGCAGGATCCCGGGTTTTTCCTGTGCGCTGATGAGACCTTGCTCACCCCGCGGCACCTAGGTTGGGCGCGCTACAACGACGTCCCCTTCGTGCCCACACCGGCGCTGCAGCCCGGCTACCGCGCCTTGCTGGTGCGCGCCGACGGCGTGGGTCCGCCCCTGCTCTTGCCCGCGGGCTGGCGCACGGACGACCGCTGCTTGCTGCCCGCGAGCCAGCAGAACAGCATTCCCGAACCCGGCGAAGAAGTGCTTTTCGCGGTCGACCTCGAAGCCCGCTACGGCGCTTTCAGCGAGGTCCACGGAACGCTCACCTGTGCGACGCCGGGCGCGACGGTGACGGTTGGTGCAGCTGCGTGGCCCGAGCTGCCGGCAGGCGAGGTCCGCACCAGCACCGCTCCCTTGCGGGTGCGCCTGGATCGCGACCTGGGGACCTGCCACCGCACCCTCGACTGTACGGTGACGGTCACTGCAGCCGAAGGCGGTCCTTTCACGGTCGAACTGCAAGAGCCGATCGGGCAGTCGTTGCAACCTGAGGTGCCAGCCACCATTCCCGACTTAGACCTCACAGGGCTGCGCAGCTCGCTCCGGATCAGTGAGGACGTGGTGCTCAACGAGGTGGGCGTGCGGGTGGTGATCGATCATCCGTTCATCGGCGACCTCATCGTGGTCCTGATCGGACCCGCAGGTGCGGTGGTCTTGCTCGACCGTCCAGGCGTGCCGCCGACGTTTGTGGGCTGTCCGGACGACGACTTGCAGATCACGTTCGAGGACAGTGCAGCGACCACAGCAGCTGAGCTTGAGGCGCGCTGTTTGGGCACCACGCCCTGGTATGCGGGGAGCGCGCAGCCGGTCGAGCCCCTGAACCGCTTCGCGGGCACGTCGGCGGCTGGCACCTGGACCCTATGGGTGCTCGACGCGCAAGGTGGTGACACCGGGACGTTGATCGACTGGGAACTGATCACCGAGCCGCAGCTGCGCACGAGCTGCGGGTCCTGCCAGCAGAGCGGAGGCCCGGAGGACGGCGTGGTTGCGGTGCCGACCCTGGGCTCTTGCGGTCGGGTGGCTCTGGCCTGCGGGCTGATCGTGGGGGCAGTCCTGATCTTGCGCGAGCGCTTGCGGAGGACGGTGTGAGGGAGCCGCCAGCCCTGCTCGTGCTCGAAGACGGCACCCGTTGGCCAGGAGTTAGTTTTGGTGCGGCCGGGGAGTTTTTTGGCGAGGTCGTGTTCAACACCAGCATGACCGGCTACCAGGAGATCTTGACCGATCCCTCCTACCATGGCCAGATCATCACCTTCACCGCACCGCACATCGGCAACACCGGGGTCAACCTGGACGACGAGGAGAGCGCACGGGTGTGGGCTGCCGGGTTGATCGTGCGCAGCGCGAGCCCCGGCCCATCCAACTGGCGCGCGCGGCAGAGTTTGGCTGAGTATCTCGCACTGCGCGGTATCCCGGCCATGACGGAAGTCGAGACTCGGGCCCTGGTCCGCCACGTGCGGACCCACGGGGCCATGCGCGCGGCCATGTCGACAGCGGATCCCGATCCCGAGCGCTTGCTCCACCGCGCGCGGGCCGGGCGCGACATGAACGGGCTCGACTTGGTGCGCGAGGTGACCTGCGCGCAGCCGTATGAGTGGATCCAAGACCCAGCTCTGAGCCAGGGTTGGTGGAGTCCGGCTAGGGTAGGGGAGCGCAGATCTGCCAATCCATCCAGCTACCGCGTGGTGGCTTACGATTTTGGCATCAAGCGCAACATCTTGCACCAGCTCGCAGCACGCGGCTGCCGGGTGGTGGTGGTCCCGGCCACGACTTCAGCAGCCGAGGTTCTGGCGCAAAATCCCGACGGCATTTTTCTCTCGAACGGTCCGGGCGATCCTGCAGCCGTGACCTACGCGATCACCGCCGTGCGGGAACTGTTGGGCCAGAAGCCGATGTTCGGCATTTGCCTCGGGCACCAGATCCTCGCCTTGGCCTTGGGGGCGCGCACTTACAAGCTCAAGTTTGGCCATCGCGGCGGCAATCAGCCGGTCCAGCTGAATGCTTCAAAGCAGGTGCGGATTTCGGCGCACAATCATGGTTTTGCCGTCGACCCTGCCACTTTGCCCGCAGGAGTTCACGTTTCCCACCTCCATCTCAACGACGGCTGCTGCGAAGGCATCGAGATATCAGAGTACCGAGCTTTTGCCGTCCAGTACCACCCGGAGAGCTCTCCGGGACCACACGATTCCGCGGATCTTTTCGACCGTTTCATCGAGTTGATGGCGAAGTCTAGAGGTCAACGCACCTGAGCAACCCACTCCCAGAGCCGAGCGCAGCAGCTGGCGTCTGTCCAGCTCGACAACGAGACCGCCAAGGATATCTGCCGCTTCAATAAGCCCCTGCAGTAGCTAGTTGCCGAAGGTTTCGCCGCGAACACCCGGAGCGGTTTCGTCGCGCCTTTTGATGAAGCTCCTTTTTTGATCGAACAACGCCGTCTGAATAGAAAACAGATCCAGGACCGTGTCGAACACATCCCGCTGCTGGTATTCGTCGCGCTCGACGATCCATATCGGCACCGACGCCTTCACGATCAGTGGGATCTCCGCCTGCTCGTCCGGCAAAGACATGCCAGGCGGCATGCCATGAAACATCCGCCCTTCCTCCAGCAACGACTCGCCGTGATCGGACAAATAGATGAATACATAAGGAACGCCGGACCGCTCGAGTCTCTCGATAATCTCGCCCACGACATAGTCCACGTAGAGGATGGTGTTGTCGTATGAGTTGTAAAGCTGCTCGAGGCTACATTGATTCGCCACGTCGGCGTCATGACACATGGGTTCAAATTTCTGAAATTCAGGCGGATGGCGATCGCTGTACGTAGGGCCGTGGCTTCCGCCGCCCAGATGAAGGACGACGAATCTGTATCCGGAGCTGTAGGTATCGAGATTGGCCTCCAGCAACGGAATGACGTCTTCGTCGTAACACCTTCCGCCGTGACCGCAGTTGCTTACCTTCGTTTCCCCTGGGTACGCGCAATTGTCATACAGCGTGTAGTTCACATAGCACGCTGTGGGTATACCCAGCTTCGAAACAACCAGTGGGAGCTTGACATCGTCCTTCTCGAGGATCTCTGGCAGCGCATACAAGGTCGATCCGCGCCTCGCTATCCCGTTCAAGAGGTGAAGACCGCCGATCTCCTGCAGAACGGGATTGGTTTTCCGTCGGTCGTACCCATAGAGACTGAAGCTCTTTCTGCGGGACGCCTCTCCGATCGCGAGCACAACTACCAGGTCGCCCGGCGTCGTAACGCGGCCAGCTATCTCAATGTCCTTCTTGTCTTCAATGTATGGCTTTACCAGCTTGAACGCAACGCTCATGGTGCTGGAAATGATGTTGATGGGTACCAGCGAGTAGACGATGTACTTGTTCGAGACGTTGCCAGCACGATGAATGGTGTTGTAGCTCGAGTACAAGGCAACAATGGCGACTACCAAAGCGATCGAGATGAGCTTCAGTGAATCAAGCAGATATCTTCCTGAACCAGAGAAGGTGATGTCGAGCGGCGCAATAATCAGCACGGGCAAGGCAATCATGAGTACGGCATACGGAATCATCTGAAGCGACAGCAACTGCCCAACTTCCGTGGCATCCGTGTGTATCGTATTCAAGATCATTGAGCTGTCAATGGCGACATTGTATTTTGAGATGAAGTACGTCGCTGTCGCGCTGGCCGCAACCAGCAGGATCGCCAGCGGCTTGATCGTCCAGCGGTGTGCCAGGAGGACAAAGACCACCATGAATAGACATAGGCCGGCGAACAGGTATGCCGTCAGAGCGAAATAGTTGTAGCTATCCTTCTGGTAGAACCACTGGGTCAGCTTGGCAATATTGAGAGAGTTGCAGATCGCATACAGCAGGACTGAGAACACCACCGAGAACCTGGTGTGGGATGTCTGACACCTGAGCTTTTCAACGAGCGCCATGGTTCGTATCTCCATCGCTCAGTCGAATGTACTGGGGAGCGGGTCGAGGCTCTGGTCATCCCAAATTGCGGGATCCTGAAGGCTGCGCGCCGTCGTCGCCGTCGAAGCCGTCGAAACCGGTCGAATGAGCCCATGCTTGGGCAAGAGCATGTAGAAATACATGATGTCCGTGATGGTCAACATCACGAAGAAAGAGACGATCGTATCCGAGAGGAAATGCGCACCCGAGGCAATCCGGGCGAACGAAACCAAGGCTCCGAAGCCAAAGGCGGCCAAGAGTATCGCACGCTTTCGGCTCAACGCCAACGCCAACGCCAGAGAGAAGAAGGCACCGGCCGCGTCGCCTGACGAGAATGAGCAGTTTTTGGCACATTCGTCGGTGACCACGAAGGCGGGGCTGAACTGATGCGAGCCGCCAAACATCTCTACATTCCTGGGCCTCGCGCGACCGAAGTTGCCCTTGAAAAGCACGTTAACGATCAAACCAGCCCCGAGAATCAGGACCACGAAGAGATAGATGACTTTCTTGCCATCGACTCCGCACACGTTGCGCCGCGAAAACCTGTTGAAGGCATAAAGCCCCACAATCGAAGTCATGGATAGGCCAACCATGTAACTTGCGCACTGATGAAGCAGCCTCACCCACCCTTGTTTCGCCAGGTAGAAGCGCGTACCGTCATAAAACAAGCTCGATACGCGAATGTCGAGGTCAGGAAACCCCGCGAGCAGCAGTGACGATGTCAAGAAGCACAGAAGAACGAGCTGAGCGCGGGGCAGTTTCAGGTAGCTCATCAGGATCGGTCCATGTCCACGGGCGATGTCATCTGGGTTTCGTCTGCAACGCGGAACGGGGCCTCGAAGAGACCAACGCCATGTTGGTCATAGTCAATAAGAGTCCATCGGGAGCAATTTCCTTCGCCGCAGTGTCGGCAGCCAGCACGGCGGCACCGCCCGACTGACGCGCCACCGGGACCTTGAGCCCTGACCGGCTGAGGCAACCCGCCGAGCTGCACCGACGGGCAAATCGGGGTTCTGTAACTGCCGCGCGACTGCGTCTAGCTCGCGCAATAGCGTCGACTTCTCCCAGCGGTCACCCAAGGGTGAGGCTCACGCCGCTGACTGCGGTGCCATCTAGGGTAGCAGAGGCGTCTTCGGAGATTTGGCCAGAAGATCTAGTACATCGTAAAATACCGGCCGACCTTATCCGGATTTGGGTGGTTGACTCATAAACGGCTGCGAGTTGTACCTGATAGTGTGCTTGTTGGAACAAATCGAGCGCCGCACTCAGCGTCATTGCCGCTTGTTGTGGGTCCTTGGGGAGCAACAGACGTCAGACGTCCTTTGAGTTCAAGGATCTTCCCGTTGAGGATCTGCTGCAAGCTGGGCTCGGCCAAGCCAGCAGCCAGCGTTTCGCACCTGCATGGCTGGGCAGCGCGAGCGAACCGGCATACAATTCAAGCGGGTCCGAAGATGATGGATCGAGTCGAGCTGATGTAGAGGCCCGCACGGACGTCGCTGCCCCACGCCGAAATATTTCAATAGCAACCTGAGCAACCCGGAGGAGTCATGATCGGTTTTCGCATGCCCACCCGCGTCCATATTGCCCCGGGCTGTTTGGCCCAACTGCCCACTGCAGCTTCAAGTCTCGGCCTGCGCGACGTCTTGCTGGTCGTTGACCCTGGACTCGCGGTGACGGAGTGGCCTGAGGCTGCACGGCTGTTGCTCGCTGAGGCGGGCATCCGCTGCACCATTTTTGACCGGGTCGAGCCCAATCCGCGCACCACGACCGCGGAGCTGGCCGCCGCGACCCTGCGCGAAGAACGCCTCGACGGCGTGATCGCGGTGGGCGGGGGCAGCGTGCTCGACGCGGCCAAGGCAGCTGCCATGCTCGCCACCAATCCAGGGCTCGCGGTCCACTACGAAGGCAAGAACCGCTTTGCCCACCAGCCGCTGCCGCTGGTGGCGATCCCCACCACCTGTGGCACCGGTTCAGAAGTGACCTGGGTCGCGGTTTTGACCCACGAACCCACCCGCAGCAAGCTCAGCGTCAAGGGGGACGGCATGTTCCCGAATCAGGCCCTGGTCGATGCCGAACTGATCGCCACTTTGCCGCCGCAGCTGATCGCCTGGACCGGTGTCGATGCCTTGACCCATGCGCTCGAAGCCACCACTTGTAAGCAAGCCAACCCGGTTTCTGACGCGCTGGCGGAAAAGGCGATAGCGCTGCTGTTCACCTACCTGCCGCGGGCAGTCGCCGACATCGCGGGAGACCACCTTGCCCGCGTCGAGGTCATGCGCGCCGCGACCCTTGCGGGCCTGGCCTTTGGCAATGCTGATGTGGCCGGGGTCCACTGTTTGTCGGAAACTCTGGGTGGGTTGTACGACGTGCCGCATGGTCTTGCCAACGCCATCTTGCTGTTGCCGGTCCTGCGCTACCACCAACCCGTGATCGCTCCCCGGCTCGCCGAACTCGATGTCCGGTTATTCTCCGGTCAGCGCGACAGCGCAGACGGTGCCGAGCATTTGCTCGCTGAACTCGCCGAATGGTTGCGCCAGCTCGCCATACCGTCTTTCAGCTCCCTCGGCATCCCCGCCGACCAAATCCCCGAAATCGCTGAACGGGCCACCCGCAACGGCTCTAACAACTCCAACCCGCAGCCGATGACTGCGAAAAACTACCGAGAGATCCTCCACGAACTCATGGATTCCCCGGCATCGTCCGCGGAGCAGGGGGCACCCGTCAGTTGAACCAGCACCTCCTGGGAGCGTGGACCTGCCTGGGGATGGCGGTGACCGCAGCGCTGTGGTTTGCCGGCCGGTGGACTCCCCCGCCGTTTTGGCTCGGTACGCTCCTCGGGGTGGCGCTGCTTTTGGGGCTCGGTCAACTGGTCTACAGCCTGCGGCAACCACCCCGGTCTGCGGCCATGGTGGCTGCCGGCCTGCTCCAGGTAGGCGCGGCTCTGCTCTTCGTGGTCCTGCTTTTTCGCGCGGCTGCCCCAGTCACCCTGGTCCGCGGGAAGGCGCAAGACCCCGCAGGCGAGATGGCTCACCTGCGCCTCGTCCAGTTCAATGTCTGGCATGACTACCCAGCTTTCCACCAGCACGAGCTGCGTTTTACCCGTCTGGTCGCTGAGCTGCGCGCGCTGGCGCCCACGGTGATCGTGCTGCAGGAAGCCTGGGTGACCCCGCGCCATGGCCATTTGGCAGAGCGCTTGGGAGCCGCGCTCGCGATGGATGTCGCTTATGCACGCGCCAATGGATCGCGGCAGCTGATCGGCTTTGAAGAAGGGGCGGCGATCCTCAGCCGCTTGCCGATCCGCTCCGCCGAGCGCTGGGTGCTGGCCCCGCGGCGACCTTTTTGGGAAACGCGGATCGCGTTGCAAGTCGTGCTCGCCTGGGGCCAGGATTCAACGCTGACCGTGATCGGCACCCACTTGACCGCTGCCGACCACTATCCTGCGGCACCGCGGATCGCGGCGCTGCAAGCCGCCGACTTGGCACAGCGCCTGCCGTCCGGCATGCTGATCGTGAGCGGGGACTGGAACGCGCTGAGCCCCAGCGCTGCTTGCCAGGCGCTGGTTGCGCGCGGCCTGCACGATCTGGTGCCGGGCGGCATCGACCACGTTTTTGCCCGGACCGTGGCTCCCTGGCGCCTGGTCGGTGCTGACTGGGCGCTCACCGCAGACCCCGTGCCTCCCCGCGACTTTCAGCTCTCCGACCACCCTGGAATCGTCGCTGATTGGACGCGTGAAGGTCTGGAGCAAGTCCAGCGGGCGGAGTAAACTCAAGTTGTGAAGGAGCGAAACATGTCTCGACGATTATTTCCCCTAACGGTCTTTCCCCTGTCAGCCCTTGTGTTGTCCATTTTGGGGTTCCCACTGTTCGCCCAGACCCCGCCAGACGCACGTGGTCCGCAGACGTTCTCTGAGCTGGTCGAGGTCTCCGAAGTTCTGCTCGACGTGCTCGCAACCGACGATCAGGGCCACGTGGTTTTGGGCCTGGGGCGGGATGATTTCATCGTCGAAGAAGAAGGCCAGCCGGTCGAGGTGACTAGCGTCAGCTTCTACACCAACAGCTACGAGACCAACAGCTACGAGCGCAAGCCCGCAGCTCCCGGCGCGGCTGCCGAGGTTCCGGCAAGCCGCTACTTCATTCTGTTCTTTCACGACCAAACCCGCCATGGCTACTTCGGCCGCGCGCTGATCCGCCAACAGCTCGAAGCCGGACGGCAAAGCATTCGCTGGGTCGAAGAACACCTCGAGCCTTCGGATTGGGTCGCGGTCGCGAGCTACGACGTCCAGCTCCATGTCCACCAGGACTTCACCCAAGACCGCGTCGCCTTGAAAACTGCGATCGAGCATGCGGTGAGCGGCAAGGCGGCCGGGCGCGGGGTGACCCGACGGCGCGCAGGCGGGGGGGAAACCCTGTCGATCCTGCGCCGCTTGCCGCCCGCGCGCGAGCTGCGCCGGCTGACTAGCACCCCTTACGCCGGGATCCGCGTGCTCGCCGAAGCGACGGGTTCGATCGTCGGGCGGAAGAATCTTTTGCTGTTTTCGACCGGCTTTGGCCAAGAGGTGGGGCAGCAGCGCAGGAGCCGTCCGGATCCGCGCGACTACCCGGCGTGCGAAACCGCGCTCAACGACCAAAACGTGGCGGTCTATCCCGTCGACCTCACCCCGGCCGGGCGCGATCCCAGACAACGGGACTTCTTCAAACAACTAGCGCAAGACACCGGGGGTACGTATCATGAGGACTTCGTCGGCTTCCTTTCTCCCTTGGAAAGGACCGCAGCAGAGAACCATGGCTATTATTTGTTGAGTTACCAGACCGAGCATCCCGCTGGCCAGTCCGGCTATCAGCGGATCGTGGTGCGCGCCCGCAACCCCAGCATTACGGTGCGCGCGCGCACGGGCTATCGCTTTGGTCTGTAGCACGCCAGGGTCGATGGGAACCTGGGAGTTTGTCGCTTTACACGATCAGTGATTAGACGATAAATTAACCCCATGCAGAACTCAACAGGAACCCTTCAGCAAGAGATTCAGCAAAAACGGCCGTTTCGCTCGCGGACGCAGGAGGCCATTCTCGGCATCTTATGCACCGCGGACCACTTGCGACACGTCTGCTCCAAAGTGGTCGAAGCACGTGGTATCACCTTTCAGCAATACAACGTGCTGCGCATCTTGCGCGGTGCGGGTCCCCCCGGCCTTCCCACCCTGGCCATTGCCCAGCGGATGATCGAGCGCACTCCGGGCATCACCCGTTTGCTCGATCGTCTGGAAGCCAAGGGCTGGGTCAAGCGCACCCGTTGTTCCGACGATCGGCGGCAAGTGCTGTGCGAGATCAGCGAGTCCGGGCTCGAGCTGCTCCATGAGCTCGATGGTCCGATCAACGAGTTCGATGACACCTGCCTGGCGGATATCGCGGCCTCCGAGCTCGAACAGCTGATCCATCTCCTCGACCGGGTGCGCACCAAGGTGCAATGACCCCAGGGCAATGACCCCAGGGCCATGACCCAAGGCGCCATGACCCAAGACGCCATCCCATTGGCGCGAGAGTCGCCGCGCGTCAGCCCACGCTTTGCTGCAAATATAGGTTTTCGAGGTCCCTGACCGAGTCGGCTTCGTGGGCACTCTTGTCGGAGCGGATCACCGCGAGTTTGGGGTCGCGCAGGCTCAAGCGACCGCTGGCGGGTTCGCGCACCACCCCGGCAAAACGCACTGTGACCACGATGTGCGGGACCAGTTCGAAGCCCGGACGAGTGCCGCTGATGCCGGTCCGCTCCAGGCGTTGGCCGGTGAGCAGCCCTTCGGACATGATCAGCTGCTGGATCTCGAGATCTCGGGCCGTGTCAACCCCGGCCACGTCGCCGACGTCGTCGAAACCGCCTTCGGCATTCTTGGCAGCGATCACGTAGGAGCCAAAGAGCCCGGCTTTTTCCTTGCTGGTGACCGCGAGGATGGCGGCCGTGAGCACCAAGTCGAGGGTCACTTCGGGCTTGCGTTTGAGCCACGAGGGATCGCGGCTCGCCAACCGGTAAGGCGAACTCAAATCCTTGGCGATCACCCCTTCGTAGCCCTGGGAACGGAAGTGCTGGTAGAGCCGCTTGATGTCTTCCTGGGAGTTTGCCATCTGACCTTCGGCCAAGCTCAAGGGGATCGGCAAAGGGAATCCGGGGAGGCCACTCAGCAACCACTGCAACCGCTGGCGTCGCTCGGCGAGCGGACGCGCGGTCAAGTCTTCACCGTTCCAGTAGAGCAGGTCGAAAGCCGCATAGCGCAGCTGGACAAAACGGCGCGCCTCTCCTGAAATCGCGGTGAAGACTTCATAGACCGTGGCTGGCCGCGGCCCGTCCGGGGTGGCGATCACCCCGTACATTTCGCCGTCCAGGATCAAAGACTGCCCGGGCAAGAGCTTGATCGTGCTGTCCATGCCGGGGAGCATTTCGAGATAGTCGCGGCGGTTGCGGCTGTAGGCTCCGCACAAGACCGAACCCATCTGGTCCGTGGTCTTGTGCAGCATCAGCCGGATGCCGTCGTATTTGCGCTCGACCCACACCGGAAAGTGCGGGACCTGGTCGGCCGTGCCACCGGCCAGAGCGGGTCGCAGCGGGACCAGCGGCTGGAGCTCGATTTGCCGCAGGGCTTGCGGCCCGCCATCCGCCAGCAAATGCACCACGTGGAAGACGTCGGTCAGGGCCATGGCATGAGTGATCTGCTCGGGTTCGACGTGGAAGTGTTCACCGAGCAGGCGAGCGAGCAGCTCGTTTTCGTACTGCAAGCCCCCTTTGCGCAAGATCAGCCGCGCGAGGAAGTAGGCTTCGACCTTGCCGCAACGTTCGAGCAAGGAGCGCAGCATATGGAACTGGTGGTTGCGCCGTTCCTGGGGCAAAAAGCGCAAGGTAAGCAGCACTTCGGCGGCAGTGAGCGGCGGGTCGAGACGCAAATCCTTGCGGCATTGGGCAAAAAGGATCGCCGGGTCGCCCACTCGGGTCAGGCGGTCGAGCAGTTCACGGCGGGTGATCAAGGTCACGGCGGAGAGCAGGCGGAGCAGGCTTTCGCGCTGGAACTTGCTGCGTTCGCCCAGGAAAGGGTCGGCGAGCAAGCAGCTCACTTTCTGCACCACGCTGAGGCCGCAGTCGCTGGCCAAGAAACGTCCGAGCAGGGCATCGCGTTCGGCGCGGTCGGGCTGTTCCAGGCGCAAGCCAAAAAGCTGGCCGGCTTTTTCCGCGGTCATCCCCGAGAGGGGGATCAGCAAGCCGCGGCAGAGGCTGTAAAACGAAAGCGAGGACAGGGTCTCTTCCTGGAACTCGCCGCGGTGTAGCAACTGACGGAGGACCACTGCCAGGTGGAACGGGATCCCCAAGGTGGCGAACGCGACCTCGGGATCGACCGGACGGCGGCCCAAGGTCATCACGAGTTCCCCCACGCTGCCGCGCGCCGCATAAAAAGCGCGCACGTCTTCGAGTTCGAGCCACTTCATGCGTGGAGCGGCAAAGGCGCGAGGGCAGCGGGATGTTTTTCGTGGACCACCAACACCCCGCTCGTGGTATCGCGGGCGATGCGGATGGGGTGCGGAAAGATCGGGGTCGTGACGCTCTTGATCGCGCGGATCACGTCGATTTTGTCGCGGTACTGGCCGCCCCAAAACTCAGCGATTTCTTTCGAGCCCAAACTCAGCTCCTCGATCAAGAACACGGCGTCGGCGGTGTGCTGCAGGGCCTCGCCACCCGCGGGCGCGCCGCTGTCGCGGATCTGGCCGATGCACAAGCAAGTCACCCCGCGCTCGTGGTTGTAAGTCTTGAGCGCAGAAAGATTGTCCGCAGTATGGTTCTTGGTGGGATCGAGCATGTTGAGTGAGTCGATGACCACGAAGCTGATCTGCTCTTTTTCGATCAAGAAGCGATAGCGTTGGATGAAGTCGTCCCAAGTCTGGCCCTTGTGATACTGACTTTCCAGCACGTAAACGTTGTCCAACACCTGATGGGTGAAAGCCGCCTCGTCCAGGCCAGTGGCTTTCATCCCGATCTTGACCATGCGCGAGCACAAGTCGTCGCGGCCGGCCCCGAGCTCGTTGTGAAAACCTTCTTCCGCGATCACGAAAGCGACTTTGACGCCGCTCTGGGCGACCCGGGCGAGCGCAGCTAGAGCCGAGCGGGTCTTGCCTTTGCCTGGCGGACCAGCGAGCGCCATGGTGCAGCCCTTGGGCAAACCGCCGAGCGCCTGCTGACCATCCTCGGTGAGACACAGAAGGTCGAGCACCGAACCCACGGGGATGGCTTCTTGCACCTTGAGCTTATGGGTGAGAATCGCCGGCCGGATGATCTCAGAGCTCAAGCCCTTGTCGCCGTCATCGACCAGCTGGGGGTGGGCAAAAGGCATGGCTGCGGGATCCATCGCCAGCGCGCCGAAACCGCCCATCATCGACTGCTGCATTAGCTGAAACATTGCCATCATGGGATTCGCCATCATGGGATTCGCCATCATGGGATTGGGCTGGAAACCGGGCATCGGCATCTGCGCGGTGGGCATTTGGCCCGGCATTCCCGGCATCGCGCCCATTTGCCCAGGCATTTGTCCTGGCGCGACGGGCATGCCTGGATAGCCACCGGGGTACCCTCCTGGATAGCCCATCTGTCCGACCATTCCTGCAGCTCCAGGGGCCATCGGGGTCTCCGGCGGATAGGTCGGCATAGCGGTCATGGCTGGCGGATCTTCTTTCTTCTTCGGCACTGGCGCCTCCATCACGGGTCCAAGTATTCAAAACAGTCGACTAAAACTCCCAAAACATCAGATTTTCCCACAAGGAACTTCTTTACGCATCCACCAAAAATAAAAATCAATACTACCAATCTAATAATAAACACACAAAGTCAAAAGTAAAAACCTCCAACTTGGCTAACCGTCAGAAAATCGCAGACTCAACCGTCAGGATGCAGGCCGTTGACAGCGGGCGTTCGAGTTCAAGAGGTCGTTCAGAAATACTCAGGAGAAGAAAAGCCTCGCAACGTCTCTCGCTCCCTGACAAAATCGGTGCTTGAAAGGGTTCGACACCATGTTCACCAGTGAAAACCACGAAGGTTGCCTGATCGAACTGCGGATCGCTTCGCCGGTCACCGCGGACGAAATTGCGGAGATGCAACGGGTCCACCTGGCGACGCTGCAGCGGATTGCAGGCAACTATGTGGCGGCAGTGGATCTGCGCCAAGCCTTTGTTTTTCCCGCGGAGATTTCCGAGCGCTTGATCGCGCTCATGGGCCAGCTCAACCCGCGCCTGTTGCGTTCGGCCTGGTTGATCAACAGCAGCGCAGTGCTCGGGCTCCAGGCTGAGCGGGCAATCCAGGAAGCTGGCCATCCCAATCGCCGCACCTTTCGCGAACCCGAGCCCATGGAGCTTTGGCTGAGCGAGGTCTTGACCCCAGCGGAGCAAGCGCGTCTCCACCAGTTCTTGACGGTGGACCCGTCAGCACCCAGCACGGCTAAAGCGGCTGTGACCGTCCAACTGCAGTGACCAGCCACACCTGCGCCTTCTCCTCGGGCCTTACGGTTCGAGTTTGGCGTGGGGTCGGGCTCGGGATAAGATGCAAGAGATGGAGAAACTCGTCCAGATCGGTGCGCGCCATACCCAGCCGGCAACCTCCCCAAGTAGCCTGGGAGCGCCTCGTTCACCGCGGCCCGACTGGTTGCGGGTCAAGCTGGCGACCCCAGAGCGCTACCACCAAGTCAAGCAGCTGGTCGGCAAGCTCAACTTGCACACGGTCTGTCAAGAAGCGCGCTGTCCCAACATCTATGAATGCTGGGGCGAGCACGGCACGGCCACCTTCATGATCTTGGGCGACGTGTGTACTAGGCGCTGTGGTTTCTGCGCGGTGACGAGCGGCCGTCCGGCGCCGGGAGTCGATCCTGCCGAACCCGAGCATGTGGCCCAGGCCGTGGCAGCCATGCAGCTGCAGCACGCGGTCATCACTTCCGTCGACCGCGATGACTTGCCCGACGGCGGCGCCCAGCACTGGGCGAACGTGATCGCTGCGGTCCATCGCCTGAACCCGAAAACCGGGGTCGAGGTGCTGACTCCTGACTTTCGCGGGGTGCCTTCCGCCTTGGAGATCGTCCTCGGCGCGCGCCCCGAGATCTTCTCGCACAACATCGAGACCGTGCCGCGTCTGTACCGCCAAGCCCGTCCGGGCAGTCGCTACCAGCGCAGCCTGGACTTGCTCGCAGCTGCGGCGCGCCGACGCGACGCAGGAGAGTTCCACGGACGGGTCAAGACCGGCATGATGCTCGGCCTGGGCGAAACCACCGCCGAAGTCCATGCCACCTTGCGCGACCTTGGCGCGGCAGGCGTCGAGGTCTTGACCCTCGGCCAGTACCTCCAACCCACCCGCGAACACCTGCCGGTCGCGCGTTTCGTTCCCCCGCAAGAATTTGCCGACCTCCGCGCCGTGGCCATCGACTTGGGTTTTGCCCATTGCGAAGCCGGACCCCTGGTGCGCAGCTCCTACCATGCCCATGAGCAGGTCGGCCGTCCCCTGCGCGCGGCCGTCTCGTCGACCCTCAGTTCATGAACTGCCGGTGTCGATCCGCTTGAGCGCTTCGAGTTCGTTAGTGAGGCGTTCGATCTGCTCTTGCCGCGCCCGGAGCTCGGCGGTGCGCTCGCGGATCTCCTGGCGAAGCGCGCGCAGCTGGGCGTCGAGCTTGCCGATCTCGCCGTCTTTTTTCCCTTCCAGGCGGGTCAGGTCGGCTTGCAGCTGAGAGGTGTTTAAGCGCAGCTCCTCGAGCATCTGGGCCCGCACCGCCACGTCCTGACGCAGACTCGCGAGACTGTGCGAGAGCGCCAAGATCAGCCGGGCCGGGGCCAAATAAGGGCTGTGCGGGAACTCCTGGATCAAGCGTTCGAGCAAGGTGATGGTCTGGGCCATGGGCATCGGCGGACCCTTGGCCAGAGCGTGCGCCAGCGCCAGCTGGAACAAGGCGTGGTCTTGGTACTCGCGAGGCGGCTGCGCTGCGAGATACGCCTGATAAGCGACGATGGCCCGGGAATAAGCCCCGCGGGCGAACAGCTCGTCCGCGTGCTGCGGTCCGCGTTGGTGTGTGGTGCAACCCCCGCTCGTCCACAACAGTGCCGCCCACAAGAAGGCCAGCCACGCGCGTGCGGCTCTGGTGCGGACCTCTGCTGCAGCAGGACTCATCCAGCAGTCCCTTCTGCCGCGACCTCAGACGCTTTCAGCGCGCGCGCAACAGATACACTGGCCGGCAGCAGCAGGTGAAAGACACTGCCGCCTGAGGGATGGTCACAAACCCAGATCGCCCCGCCATGGGCATCGACGATCTCGCGGCAAATCGCCAGGCCCAAACCCACGCCGTGAGTCCTGCGGACCTGGTGGAACTTCTGAAAAATCAGCTCCTTGTGCTGATCGGGAACGCCTGGCCCTTGATCCTGGAGCGAGAGCCAGCCCCACGGCCCACGGCGGCGCAGCTTGCGCTGCCAAGCCGTCGGCAACTGCGTTGGCTGCGCGGCGAGTTGCTTTACGGCGAGGACCACAACGCTCTCGGGCGGCGAGTGCTTGAGCGCGTTTTCCAGCAGATTTTCCACCACTTGAAAGATGCGATCGCGGTCACAGTGAACCCCGACGGGTTGCCCTGCTTGCAGCTTGACCGTGACCGCTCCTTGGTGCAGTCGCGGGCTCAGCTCCTGAACCACCGCATGGCTGATCGCCGCCAGATCTTGCGCGCTGCAATCGAGCGCGAGGCCGCCCGCTTCCATCCGCGACAAGTCGAGCATTTTCGCAATCATGGCTGAGAGCCGCTGGCTGCTTTCGAGGTTGAGGCTGATCAGCCGGCTTTGCTGCTGGTTGAGCGGGCCGGGGATCAAATCGAGGAGCAGCCGGCTGGTCTCCTGCATCGCGGCCAGGGGTGTCTTGAGCTCGTGAGAGACCTGCGCCACCAAGTGCTTCTTCAGCTGGTCGAGTTCGTCGAGACGGCGGACCATCCGATTGAACGAGCTGGCGAGACGGGCGAATTCATCGTCCCGCCCGGTCTCCAGCTGACAAGTGAAGCGCCCTTCGGCCACTGCGCGAGTGCCCTCGATCAAGCGTCGCAGCGGTTCGTTGATCGAGCGCGCGGTCAAAAGCGTGACGAGCAGCGCGATGGCCATGGCCGCGAGCACCACGCCCCAGGCAATGCGCTCGGCTCGACGGCTGGCCGCGCGGGCCAAGGCGATTTGCTGATCAATCGCTGCTCGGGTGGCGGCCAACACGTCTTGCGCGCGGTGGTGGATCTCTTCCAACTGGACCAGCTGCGCTTGTTCGAGCGGTTTTTCCAGGGCCTCCAGCTGTTCGAGCAACTGCAAGAGCTCCAGCTTTTGCGGTTCAGCGAGCAAGGTGAGCAGCTCTTCGAGCTCGGGTTTTTCCAGTTTGAGGGTCAGCCCGGGAGCACCTTCGGCGAGTCCAGGCGGATCGTGCGGCAAGGCATCTTGCACCAAGTCGGCCCAACTATCAGTAGCAGTATCCCCGAACTCGCTGGCTGCAAGATCCTGCTCAAAGCGTCGGGCGAGCCATTCCAGTGCGCGGAAATGAGCGAGCAACTCACGGCGCAAGTTCACGGCTTTGGTGCGGTAAGCCGGATCGCGGGTCGCAAAAAACTTGCGGGTGGTCTCGACCAACTCATCGACATTACGGATCATCTCGGCAGAAGTCAGCGCCGCCCGCAGCTGGATTGCCGACAGCACTTCGTGATCTTTGGCCAGCCGTCTGACCAGCGCGGTCTGATAGAGCAGCACGCCGATCAAGAGCGCGATCAACAAGGCCGAGCCCAAGGCCATCTTGCTCGCAACTTTCATGCGCCAAACTCACCGCGTCGACCCGAGGCGCAGCTTGTTGCGGATGGTCTTCACGTCGAGCCCGAGCAGACGTGCTGCCTTGGCCTTGTTGTTGGCGACCCGCTTCAGGGTTTCGCGGATCAAGATCTGCTCAGCTTCGGCCAGAGTGACCTTGGGCGGGAGAACTACCTGGGCTGAGTCATGGGCGCGGGCCAAGGTCGGCAAATGGTGCTCGGCGATCAAACCTTTGCGCGCCAAGATGACCGCACGCTCGATCACGTTGCGCAACTCGCGGACATTACCTGGCCAAGGATAGCTTGCGAGGCGAGCCAGAGCCGCGCCCCCGATCCCTTCCACCTGACCGCCGTGCTTGTGATTGAAGTGCTGGATGAAATGGTGAGCGAGCAAAGGGATGTCCGCGCTCCGTTCGCGCAGCGGGTCCAGCCGGACGGTGAAGACGTTCAAGCGGTAAAGCAAGTCCTGCCGGAGTCGTCCTTGCTCGACCGCTGCCGCTGGGTCGCGGTTGGTGGCTGCCAGCACGCGGACATCAAAACGGATTTCGCGCGTCCCACCCAGCCGCCGCACGTACCCTTCTTCGAGGACGCGCAAGAGCTTGGGTTGGAGCTGCAGCGGCATTTCCGCGAGTTCGTCGAGGAGGAGCGTGCCGTGATCCGCTTGCTCGAAGCAGCCGCTGCGGGTGGCGATGGCGCCGGTGAAAGCCCCTCTTTCGTGGCCAAAGAGCTCGCTCTCGGTCAGCCCTTCAGGGATCGCAGCTGCATTGATCGCCACAAAAGGACCTGCTGTGCGGCGGCTCAA
>CAZCOV010000055.1:0-22499 GCA_964499975.1 uncultured Thermoanaerobaculia bacterium | reverse complement strand
GGGATCTTGTGGTGGCAGATGGCCGACGTAGAGCTCTTCGGGCCCGCGCGTCCATACCGGGATGCGATGTCCCCACCAGATTTGGCGGGAGATGCACCAATCGCGTAGGTTGTCGACCCAGTGGAGGAAGGTCTTGAGCTCGTGCTCGGGCAGGATGCGGATGTCGCCACGGGTCACGACCTCGCGCAGCACCTGCTTGATTGACAGGCGACGGCCACCCCAAGCCACCACGGGCGCGTTGACGTCGATGAACCACTGGGCCTTGGGCAACGGTTCGATCTGTTTTTTCGAGCGGTAGCACAGGGCCATGGGCTGGCGGTAATCCGCGACCTCGGCCAAGAGATCCGCGGCTTCGAGCTCAGCCACGAACGCGGCGCGGCATTCGGCCACGGTCATGCCCGCATAGTGGGGACCCGCGGCCGGGGTCATGCGCCCGTCTTCGCCGATCACTTGAATCAGCGGCAAGTCGTGGCGCTGAGCGATTTCGAAGTCGATCTGGCTGTGCGCCGGGGTCACCCCCAAAACGCCGGTGCCGGTTTCCGGGTCGACGCTCGGGTCTGCCACCACCCGGACGGTGATCGTGGGGCCTTTGGGCCAGGCCACGTGATAGACCTTGCCGATTTCGTCCTGGTAGCGCTCATCGAGCGGGTTGACCGCGAGCGCGGTGTCGCCGAGCTTGGTTTCCGGACGGCTGGTGCCGACCAAGAACGGACCGTAGCGCAAAGTGTAGAACTTGGCCAAGCGCTCTTCGTGGTAAATCTCATCGTCCGAGACCGTGGTCTGCAGGAAGGGATCCCAGTTGACGATGCGCGGACCACGGTAGATCAGACCGTCGCGGAACATGCGGGCGAACACCGCATTGACCGCACGGCTGAGTTGGGGGTCCATGGTGTAGCGTTCGCGCGACCAGTCGCAGCTCGCGCCCATCGCGCGGATTTGCTCTTGGATGCGTGAGCGCGATTGGGCCACGAACGCGGCGATTTTTTCGACCAGCGCCGGGCGTCCGAGTTCGCGTCGCGGGTCAGCCATGCCCGCGGCTTGCAGGTTCTTGATCACCACGCTTTCGGTCGCAATCGCTGCATGGTCGGTGCCGGGGAGCCACAAGACCTCGTCGCCGGACATCCGCCGCCAGCGGATCATCAGATCTTCAATCGCCAGCATCACGGCATGGCCGAGGTGGAGCGTGCCCGTCGCGTTGGGCGGTGGCAAGGCGATGGCGAACGCCGGGCGCTCTGAAGCAACGTCTGCGCGGAAAGCTCCTGAACTCTCCCAGCGGCGGTAAATCTCGGCTTCGTGCTGTTGGGGTTCGAAGTAGGCGTCGAGGGCCATTTGATTTCTCTCCAGCGGTCCGCTCGCGACGAGATCATGCTGCGCCGCGGGCGCAGACTATAACCCACCTGTCAGGCGCTTTAGCTGTTCTGGCTGATTTGGCTGATTTAGCCGATTTGGCTGCTTCGCCGCTCTGACTTAGACCCTGAACCGTGTTATCATGATCTGGGGATGGTCGAGGAGCGATCAGGATGCAGGTGAAGAACGACGAAAACTAACGATCAATGTGGCAGCTGCGAAATGCTACATTGATCAATTGCTGCTTCTGCACTTGCTCCTGCGCTTTGGCAGGGCTCTATGGCGTCAAAAATTTATTCAAATTTTGCGCAGGTGACACAGGTGTGCGTTTGAATTGATCACGATTAGATGTTGCGGGGTTTTCGGGATCAGGAAAAGACTTGTTTCGGGGGGATCCATGTCAAAAAGAAATAGTTCAGAAGAGAGTAGAGAACGGCTGTCAAGTCTGCTGCAACAGAAACTTTCGCCGCAGCAGCAACGTTTGTGGATATTGCAAAGGAATGCGGTCGGTTGGCCCTATCGCAGTTTTTGTACTTTGAGCATCACCGGTCAGCTCAAGGTAGCCCAGCTGCAAAAAGCACTCGATCTGGTGGTTGCGCGGCACGAGATCTTGCGCACCACTTTCACCTGGACGCCAGGGATGGCAATGCCCAGCCCGATCGTCCATCCGCCTTCAAGGTTGCCGCTCAAGCAAATCGATCTCGAGGAATTCTTGCCTGCCGAGCAACAAGCGATGAGCGCGACGTTGGAACGCGAGATCGAACCGCAGGCGCTTGCGAGCCTTGATGAGACTCTGCTCAAAGCAGCGCTGATTCGGCTCACCCAGCACCACCATCAACTCCTCTTCGGCCTGCCTGCCCTGTGTGCGGATGGGCCGAGCTTGGCGCAGCTGGTCCGCGAGATTGCGAACATTTATGCGGCCTTGAGCCGCGGCGAGAACCCTGGCCTGGCTGCGGTTCGTCAGGTCGCGGAGCTGGCGCAGCAGGACAACACCTTGCTGGCGGATGAGGAGAGCTGGCTGGGCAAGCTTTACTGGCAACAGCAAACCCAGGGCCTCGAGCTGGCGGGCCGCTTTCCCTTCGAATGGGTGCGCCAGGGCGTTGAATTTCGACCCCGTCGAGTCCGTCTCACCCTCGCCCAAGACACGGTGGCAGCGCTCCAGTCGCTGTCCTTTTTGCACCAGACCGAGATCGCCCTGGCGCTCCTCGCTTGCTGGCGGATTTGGCTCCGGCAAATCGGCGGCCCCAGTCTCCCGCTCGCCGTGGCTTTCCCCGAGCGGGATGAAACCGCCGGCATGGTCGGGCTGCTGACCCGTTTCCTGCCGCTCAAACCCGCGCTGGGGAGCAGTTTTCTCGCGGTCTTGTTCGAGACCCGCGCCCTGCTCGAACGGCACTTGGAATGGCAGCGCTATTTTGCTTGGGGCAGCGCCTGGGGGGATGACTTGAGAAACAATTTCTTCCCCGCGGGATTTGCGGTGGCACGGCTGCGCGATGAGCGCTCTCTTGGGCTCAACTGGAAAATAGAAGAGTTGTTCAGCTGCGGGGAACGCTTCACGCTCCAGCTGGTGGTGGTCGAGCGACCCCATCAAGTCGAGCTGGAAATCCACTATGACGCTAACCGGGTCGGCCGCGAAGATGCTTTACGCATTCTCGAGGAGCTGGCCACCTTGGCGCACCATGCTGCCCAGGAACCGCTCGCTCAAGCCGCGGATTTGCGGTTGGTGGGACCGCATGAGCAGCAGCAATTGCAAGTCGAGTTCAACCGGCCGGCCACCATGCCCTGCCCCTGGCTGACGGTTGAAGAGCAGATCGCAACCCGCGCAGCAATGCACCCCGATCGGCTCGCGGTGGTCCAAGATCGCATGGCCCTGAGCTACGGTCAGTTGCAGGCCGAGAGTGAGCGGCTGGCCAGCCTCTTGCGGCAGGCTGGCGTCGGTCCTGAGGTGCCGGTCGGGGTCTACCTGGACAGCTCGATCGACGCCGTCATCAGTCTGCTCGCCGTGCTGAGCGCCGGTGGCTACTATGTGCCGCTCGATCCCGCTTGGCCATGCACGCGGCTGGCCGCGGTCGTGGCAGCGAGCAGGGTTGGGTTGATCGTGAGCCAGCAGCGGTGGGTCGGTGCTTGGGGGGCTCAGCTGCGGGCGGGTCAGGCTGCAGGTGACACTCCGCCCTTGCCCTTGCCGGTAGTCCAGTGCTTGGACCATCGGCCCCAAGGAGCAGAACCTGGCCTGATTCCCCAGGCAGGAGAAATCGCAGAAACCAACCCTGCCCAGCACCTGGCATTGGCGATCACCACTGCGGGGACCGGCGGAAGTCCGCGCTTGGTGGGGGTCGAGCGGGAGCAGCTGGCGCGCGCTGTGGCGGCTTTGAGCGCGCAGCTGGAGGTGCCAGCCGACTTGAACGCCGCCGACTTGAACGCCGCCGACTTGAACGCCGCCGACTTGAACGCCGATATCAACTGGGCGCTCTCGACCCACTTTGCCGCGCTGCCGGGACAGACCACCATCTTCATGGCCTTGACCCGGGGCGGCTGCCTGCATCTGGTGCCCCCAGAACGCGCTGCAGGCGCTGCGGTCAGCGGGGTTGGGGGCAGCCCCAGCCTTGCCGGGCGGATCGGCGGCCTCGAGCTTGCGCCCACCCAGCTCGCGGACTGGCTCGCCGCCGAACCCTCAGCCGAGCTGCTGCCCGCTCAAGTCTTGCTGCTCAGCACCGAGCCCTGTCCGTACCCGCTGTCAGCGCAGGTCCGACGCTTGCGCCCTCAGCTGCAGCTGGTCAACCACTTCACTTTGGCCGAAGCGATCAGCGCGCTGGCGTATCGTCTGTTGGGACAAGATCCGCGTTGTGCCACGGCCTTGATCGGCCGGCCCCTGGCGGGTAATCGGGTTTACGTGGTCAACCACCGGCTCCACCCAGTGCCCAAGTGGGCGCCCGGCGAGGTGGTCCTCGGCGGTCACGGCCTGTCCCGCGGCTACCTCGGCCGACCCGGAGAAACGGCGCGCGCTTTCATCCCGGATCCGCTGAGCGGCGAACCAGGCGCCCGGCTTTTCCGCACCGGGGACTTGGCCCGACAGGTCGAGGACGGCGCGCTCGAATTCCTCTCCCGCCGGGATCAGCGGGTCAAGCAGCAGTCGGCGAGCCCCTGGACGAGTCCACCCTCGTCCATCCAGCCGCCGCCCGCAGGGCAGCGCACCCCGGAATCGTCCACCCGGGTGCTGCCGGTGCAACCCCGGCGCATGGACTCGCCGACGAGCCCGGTCCGCTAGAAACTCAACCGCACGCCAAAGCGGAACGAGGTGGGCGGCGTGCGCAGGACCGGTTGCTTGTAGCCGGGATTGACCGGCGTGGGCTCGTGGTTGTCGGCTTCGGCAAAGCCATAACGCTGGTCGAGCAAAACCGCCCGCTGCGCATTGAGCAGGTTGAAAATGTCGAGCAGGAAATGGATCTCGACCGGTCCCACGGTGAGCGGATACCCGAGGTGGACGTCGGCTTCGTAGGTCGCCGGGGTGCGGCCTTCGGCTCCGCGCGGAGTGAGGAAGAACTCATAGCGTCCATACGCATCCGAAAAGCCATAGCGGGTCACCGGAGTGCCAGTGCGGTAATAGGCGGACACCCCCAGCTCGAGTTTGAACGGAGTGTGGTAGATGCCTGAGACCTTGAACTGGTGGCGGCGATCGTTCGACAGTGGCCCTTCGTTGGTGATCCGTCCGAGGTTTCTCCCATCGGTGAAGAAATCGTAGTAGTCGTAAGCTGCCGTGATGTTGGGGTCTGGGCCGATGTTGGTGAACGGCGCGTAGAGACCATCGAAATTGCCATCGAGCTTGGAGTAGACGTAGGACGCCAAACCTTGCCAGTTGTCAGCCAAGCGTTTGGTGGCGTCGATCTGGATGCCTTTGTACACCCGTTTGGGTTTGGGTGCAGCGAAAGTCTGCGAGTAGTCGAGGGTAAAGACCCGCTGCATGATGCCGCGTCCGGGATTGCCGATGCAGTAGGTCCCGTCGTCCATGCACAAGAAGTCTTCGATCACTTCGCCATAGTTGCGGTAAATGCCCTTGACCCCGAGCGCCAAGTTGGGCCGCAGTTCGCGTTCGTAGCCGAGGATGTACTCATTTAAGTGTTGGTTCTTGATGTTGGGTTCCGAGGGCTCGGTAAAGCCGCCGAGGATGGCCGACGTGGTGCCGAAAATCGCTTCGGCGGCCGGGTCTGGGACCGTGCTCAAGGGGTCGAAGTTGATGATCCGGGGCTGGCGCTCGAAGGAGAAGGAGCGGATCACCAGGTCCATCGGCAGCTGTTCGTAGAAACGCCCGTAGGAAGCAAAAAGGCGCGAGCGGTTGTCTTGGTGCGGATCCCAGACAAAGCCGAGCCGCGGCGCAAAATCTTCTTTCAAGTCGATTTGCCGGGTGCCAGCCGCGTCGATGATCTCTTGGCGATCCCAGCGCACGCCGAAGCTGAACGAGAGATTGGGCCGGGGGGTCCAGCGGTCTTGCAAGTAGACCGTGGTGTTGTCATGCCCAGGTGCCGCGACCAGCGCGGAGAGCGGCGCGTTGTCGACCGTGGCGGTGGGGGTGGTCCAGTAGAAGTGGCGGTAAATCGCCGGGATCCCATCGAGCGGATCGTCGTGGACATCGACTTGCTGTCCGCCCGACATCCGGCGCACCACCTGGGCGTCCTGCGATTCGATCTCCACCCCAAACTTGATTTCGTGCGCGCTCAAGAAGCGGGTGAGCGAGGCCGCGAGGAAGTCACGCTCGAATTCCTTCTGTTGGATCAGGCCAAAACCCCCGGTCTGGAAGAAATCGCGCTCGACGTCGCGGAACTGCACCACATCACCGCTATCATCCGCAGGACCGATCGAGTTTTCTTCGTCATGGCGGGCGACTTGCGCCGAAACCAGCCAGTTGGAAGCGAAAATTCCTTCGTAGCGCAACCCAAAGTCGCGTCCCCCGAACTCTTGCAGCCCGAGATACGTTTGCGGCTCGCCGTTTAAGGTGTGGCTGGCATCATTGATCGCGCCGGTATCGTCGCGCGGATCTTGGAAGAAGCTCGCGATCAGGCTCTGCCCAGTTTTGAGGTTCAAAGTGAGCTTGAGCGCGGCCAGGTCGCGGGAGCTCTCGGAAGTCGCGACTTGACCCGCGAGCGGACCGGAAGAGAGGGCGCTGTCGGTCGAGTTGTCGACCTGGTCGTAAGCGACGAAGAACCACAGGCGGTCTTTTTTGAGGTAGCCGCCCAGGTCGACCCCGAAATCTTTGCGGGTGAAACCGCTCACCGCACCTCCGGTCGAAACCACGGAATCCGCGCTGGCTTGCAGGGAGTCATTGTCGTAATACCCGAAGACGTCGCCGCGGAACTCGTTGCCTCCGGATTTGGTGATCACGTTGATGATGCCGCCGGTTGCCCGCCCGAACTCGGCTTCATAGCCGCCGGTCTTGACGTCGATCGCTTCGATGAACTCGAAGTTGAGTTCCTTACCCTGAAAACCGTACTCCACACCGGTGGTGTTGAGTCCGTCGATCAAGAACGCGTTCTCGGCTCCCGTCGAGCCGTAGACCGTGATCGACCCCTGGCCCTGGTTCTCGGGATGCGCGTCCGAAGCCACCCCAGGGGTGATCTGCACCACCGACGAGTAGTTGCGTCCGCTCGGCAGGGTCTCGATCGCCAGGCTGGACAGGCTGGTGCCCAAGGTGGTCGAAGCGGTGTCGATCAACGCGGCTTCGCCGGTCACCGTGATCTCCTCGCTGGCGGAGACTCCCAGCGTCAGATCGAGGGTGGTTTCCTTGTCCAAGCCGACCGCGACCCCATCGCGGGTTTCTTTGGCAAAGCCTTGGAGGGAGAAGGAAACGGTGTAGCTGCCGGGGGGCAAAAGGTTCAGGCGGTAACGGCCGGCCGCGTCGCTTGTGGTGACGCGCACGCCCTGCAGCGCCGGGCTCTGGGCCTCCACCGTCACGCCGGGCAAGGCGCCGCCGGTTGCGTCTTGGACCTGGCCAAAAATCGTGCCCGTAGTCTGGGCCTCGAGTCCTGCGGTCCAGCCCAGGAAACCCACGGCTGCCAGCGCCAGCCATCGATGCTTGCGTAGATATTGAAGATAATGCATAGGTGTTCTCCTCTCAGGATCTGGTTTTCGGCCCATCGTAGTCCTCATCCAATGGCGAGGAAAGGGGGGAGGGCATGGCTGATCCGGATGACGTCTTCCAGTATTGGCGGGCGTGAGTACGTGCCATCGTTCTGGTCATCCATGTGTCGGCCTCCTCAAAAGTCGCGAAGCGATAGAGCCCGCGCGGCACCAGCTTGTCCGTGCCGCGCAAGGCCCAGGCAGTGCGCAGCAGACGTTCGGCGTCCTCGAGGGAAGTCGGGCCGAACTTGCGACGACCGACGACCTTGCCGATGGGTTCATGATCTGGGCGACTTGAGCCAGGACGCTGCATGGCCAGATTCTAGCAGCGAGTCTCCAGCCAATCCACCGTATTCGTGGGGACTTTCATCGCGACTAGTTGAGCTGCAAGCACAAGCGTGGTAGGGTCTCCGGCCGGCGGAGATTCTCCGCGCAAAGTGCATCCCAATCGCAAGTTGCGACGCTCGGAAACCATCCAGACCATACCGAAAGCTCAAATCTCAACCTTGCGCCATACCTTCTGCCCCGGTCCGCTCACCGGGACAGCGGTCGTCTCTTAGAGGTTCAAACCGTGGAACATCGCCCTATGGAACATCGCCGCCTGGTGGAACAACGCCTTGTGGAACACCGCCAAGACGTGCGCAACCTTGCAATCATCGCCCACGTCGATCACGGTAAAACTACCCTCGTCGATGCCCTGCTGTGGCAGAGCGGCATCTTCCGCGCCAACCAAAACGTGATCGACCGGGTCATGGACTCGATTGATCTCGAGCGCGAGAAGGGCATCACGATCATGGCGAAAAATACCGCGGTGCAATACCGCGACACCCTGATCAACATCGTGGACACCCCCGGCCATGCCGACTTCGGGGGCGAAGTCGAGCGCATCCTCAAGATGGTCGATGGGGTCTTGCTGCTGGTCGACGCCTCGGAAGGCCCCATGCCGCAGACCCGGTTCGTTTTGCGCAAGGCGCTCGAAGCGGGCTTGCGGCCGATCCTCGTGATCAACAAGATCGACCGCAGCGATGCCCGGGCAGAAGAGGTCTTGAGTGAGGTTTACGACCTCATGATCGACCTCGAAGCACCGGAAGAACTGCTCGATTTCACGGTGTTTTACGCCAATGCGCGGGCGGGTACCTGCCGCTTGACGCCACAAGGCGAAGACTTCACTCTGGTGCCTCTGCTCGACGAGATCCTCAAAAGCATTCCCGCCCCCATCTACGATCCGGCCATGGCCCTGCAGTTTCAAGTCACCACCCTCGACTACGACGACTACGTTGGACGGCTGGCGATCGGGCGGGTCCACAACGGCACCCTCGCAGGCAATCAGCAGATCGTGCGCTGTCTCCAAAGCGGCGGGCAACAACTGGCCAGGGTTGCTGGCGTCTTCGGTTATCGCGGCCTCGAGCGGGTCAAGGTCGAACGCGCGCTGCCGGGCGACATCGTCGCGGTGATCGGACTGGAAGAGATCAACATCGGCGATACCTTGTGTGAGCCCGACCAGCCCCTGCCGCTGCCGCCGATCGAAGTGGATGAGCCGACCTTGGCGATGACTTTTGGGATCAACGATTCTCCTTTTTCCGGACGCGATGGCCGTCACGTGACTTCGCGCAAGATCAAGGAACGGTTGAGCAAAGAGACCTTGAGCAACGTTTCGATCCGGGTCGAAGACACCGACTCCCCGGAGATTTTTCGGGTGCTCGGCCGCGGCGAACTGCAGCTGGCGATCCTGATCGAGATGATGCGGCGGGAAGGTTTCGAGCTGACCGTGGGCAAGCCCGAAGTGGTCACTCGCAAGGAGGAAGGCAAGCTTCTCGAACCGATGGAGCACCTGGTGATCGACTGCCCGGAAGAGTACATCGGCGTCATCACCCAGAAGCTGGCGCCGCGCAAAGGCCGCATGATGAAGCTGGTCAACTACAGCTCTGGCGGGCGCATCCGCCTAGAATTTCGCATTCCTTCCCGCGGCCTGATCGGCTTTCGCACCGAATTTCTCACCGACACGCGCGGCACTGGCATTCTCCACCACCGCTTCGACGGCTACGAGCTCTGGCAAGGCGACATCGCGCACCGCGCCACTGGCTCGCTGATCTCCGACCGCACCGGAACTGCTACGGCCTATGCGATCGAGCACTTGCAACCGCGTGGAACCCTGCTGGTAGGGCCCGGAGCCGACGTCTACGAAGGGATGATCGTGGGGGAGCACGCGCGGCAAAACGACCTCGACGTCAACATCACCAAAGAAAAGAAGTTGACCAACATCCGCCAATCGACCAGCGAAGAGCTCGAACGGCTGGTGCCGCCGCGCCAGCTCAACCTCGAACAGGCGCTCGAATTCATTGCGGCGGACGAAGCCGTCGAAGTGACGCCCAAAGTCTTTCGTTTGCGCAAGCGCGCGCTCAAAGCCAACGAGCGCAAGCGGCGGGCCAAGGGTTGAGCTAGCGCGGGTCAGTCGAATAGGCTACTAGGCCGCGCTCGCGGTGCCAGGCCGCGACATCGGCAAAGTAAGCGGAGATCGAACTGCAGTCAGCGGCGGAGAGGAAACCCGCTGCCACCCCGACCGCAAGCGCCGTGCTGCGATCCGTGACCGCAGAAAGTGTGATGCCCTGCTGCGCCAGCTGCTCCCTGCCGCCTTGCTGGCGATCGAACAAGACCAGCACATGGCGGACCTGACCGCCGGCAGCTGCGATCGCTGCGAGAAAGGAAGCTTTGCTCCCCCCGTCCGTGATCAAGTCTTCGACCAAAAGCACGTCCGCGCCGGCTGCCAGGTGACCTTCCACCCGGTTGGCCAGGCCATGCGCCTTGGCCTGCTTGCGGACGTAGACCAGCGGCTGGCCCAAGGCATTGGCGAGGTAAGCAGCAAAAGGAATCCCGGCAGTCTCGCCGCCCGCGACCACGTCACAAGCGACCCCGGCGCGCTCCAAGAGACGGCGTCCCGTAGCGCAGAAAAGCTGCATGAAAGCGGGATCCGAGATCACCCTTCGGCAGTTGACGTAGAGCGGGCTGAAGTTGCCCGAAGCGAGGCGAAACGGTTGCGCCGAGTTGGCCTGGATCGCTGCCAGCTCCCACAGCCACAAGGCTGCACACTCACTCAGCCGTTGCTGCAAATCGCCGGTCAGCGTCATGGCCTGGGGCCGGCGTCTTGGAGCAGGCGGTGGCGGATTCGGCCCAGCGTGCGGTTGACGAAATGCTGACGGGACAGGAAGGGGAAGATGGGCGGACGGCGCAGGCCGAGCTGTTTTTTGAGGGCGACCAACCCGAAGTGCGTCGCATCGATTTCCAGACCGCGGTCAATCGCGTCGATGGCCGCCCGCCGATCGTCCGTGAGCAGCCAGGTCTGGGCCAGGAAAAAGTAGTTCTCCGGCTGATAAAACTCCAGCTCGACTGCTTGCCGGCAGAGGCGCAAACCTTCCTGGACTTGTCCGCGATACTTGGCCAGCCCATAACCCAGATAAGCGAAAAAAAGGCTGGGCAACCGGTGCCAGTCCTCCGGCGGCATCTCCTCGGCCACTAAGCTCAGACAATACATACCTTCTTGCCAATCGCCCTGACGGCAAGATTCGACCCCCCGCCAAGCGACTTCGCTGAGCTCACCGAGTCCAAGTTGGGGTTCTGGCTTGGGAAGTTCTAGTTTAGCGGTCATACCGCCCTCCTCGGAGTCAGTGCCAGGAACCCAGGAGTCGCTCTTGAGCGCTGCTCGACCGCGCCGGTGCTGCTTCCGGCGGTGGCGACTGGGTGGGGTGGGATGGATTTGGTCATATGCAAGCAACCGTATGAGCATACTCGATTGGACCGCACCAAGATGGCAATCCAGATGACATCGCGCGAAACGCGACCCTTACGACTCTTCGAGCAACCAAAGCCACAGCGGCACCGCCCGCACCTTGCGGCCCGCGCTCTCGATCTCGCGCTCGACGTCCCGCGTCACCAGGAGGCCGTCGGCGAGGTCAAGGGCCTCCATCGCCTCGAGAAGCCCGGCGAGCTCGCGGGAAGGGAGCTCGCCTTCCGCCTCGTAACACACCTGCACCGCGCGTTGGACAGACGGGCCCCGCCAGGTCACGAAATCGCACTCGCCACGCTCTTTGAAATAAAAGACGCGGATGTCGGGGTCGCGCACCAGGTGATTGAAGACCACTGTCTCAGCCAACCTGCCGAGATCTTGCGAAAAACGGAAGGCGACGGCATTGCGCAGCCCGACGTCGACGGCGTAGACCTTGCGCGGCGCACGGCCCTGCACCGTGACCTTGAAGGAGAACCGGGGAACCTCGCGGATCAGAAAGCTCTCGTCGAGGAAACGCGTGTAGGCGCGGATTGCATCCATGGTCAGGCCATAGGTGTTCTTGAGTCGGTTGTAGGTCGCCAGGCTGGCCGTGTTGACGAGGTAATGGTGGGCCACGGTCTCGAGACCGCGGACGTCACGGATCTCGTGGCGACGGACCACGTCGCGATAGAGGAGGTCGCGAAAATACTGCTTGAGCAGCGCCGTCCGCACGTCTTCCTCCGCCGCCAGCACCACCTCCGGGAAGCCGCCGAATTGCAGGTAGCGCACGAGTTCGCGGCGGATGCGCGCCGCCTGGCGGAAAGCCTCGGCACGGCGCGCGGACGCCTCCCGCGGGAGGTCGATGCCGGCGAAGCGGAGGTGCTCGGAAAACGAGAGGGGCCACAAGGTGTGGGTCAGGTGCCGCCCCGTGAGCAGCGGCGCCAGGTCCGGGTCGAGGAGCTGGCTCGACGAGCCACTCACCACGATCCGCGCTCGACCGGTCTCGGCCCGCGCCCGCGCCCAGCGCTCCCAGCCCTCGACGTTGTGGACCTCGTCGAGGAAGAGGTAGGGCACGGCGACCGGGCCAGTGTGCTCGAAGTAAGCCGTGAAGATCCGGTCGAGCGTCGTCACGTCGAGGGGAAGACCGATAAAGGCGGGATCCTCGAAGCTCACGAAGAGGGTGTCGCGCGCCGGCACCTGACGTTCTTCGACCAGTGATCGCAGGAGCTGGCGCATCAGCGTCGACTTGCCACATCGCCGCACCCCGCAAAGCGCGATCACCTCCGGGCGATCGAGCCAGGGCAGCAGACGCTCCCGCGCTTCGCGCGCCACGCCTGGCGCGAAGGAACCGTCGCCCCAGAGGTTCCAGTATGCGATAGCCTCCCAAAGTCGCTGATCCATTGCCGTTTGACCTCCATGAAGGTTGACCAACGTCCATTTTAACCGGTATACAGGTTAAAATCCTAGCGTTTTGGCCTTCATGCCGGCTAAATGTCTCAGCTCTTCGATTCCAACCTCTCGACCCCAAGCACGCAGCTCGGGATGTGTGGAGTCTTGTCAGCTCTGCTTCAGGGGGTGACGGCGACCGAGCCTTTGACTCATGTCGCCATCACCGCCCTGCTCTTCGTCACCGTCTCGTCGCCAGCGCCGACCCCGCCGTGCGTGCTATCCGATTTGCCAGCAGACCGCTTTTCAACGGTCTGCTATAGAGCTATAGTCTAGCTGGCGACCAAGCTATGAAGTACACGTAAGGAACGGGTCCCACCAGTAGTACTGCATCGGCGCTCCACCCACTGAAACTCCAATTTTCAACTGGTAGGTGCAATTGCCTTGGGTCATAGCCGTGCCAAGCCATTGGTAAGAAGAAGTGCTTGGTTGTTGGGTTGGCCAGCCCCAAGTTCCAAAAATATTTGTGCCATTGGACAGTTCCATTCCTACAATCTCAACGGTATCGCCCTGGCCACCTAGCGCATCGATGGCAAACACGTTGAATCCGATACCAAATCCAGCCGTAACCTGACTGCTGAGCTCTTCGGTGCCTTCGCCGGTACTGCCTCCCACAACGTTGTTATCCATCATGTAGATACCAGTTCCGGCGTATTGGCCGCTGGTTTGGCTGTACAGATACACGGTATCCACCGCTATGTTGATGACTCGAGCGGGAATCACCGAGTTGGTTGCAAATTTAGAACCGATTTTTGCACTCATGATCTTTTCTCCTGGATCAATGATTTCAATGGTCAATCACGCAGATACTGGGACAATCGTTACTGGGAGTGTGACTGTGATCGCGTTGCCACCTCCATTGTAACTAAAAATGATATTTGAATTTATGTTTCCGCTAACAGTAGATTGTTCTACCTGGCCAGTGAATACCCACGGATGGCCTGGAACCGGTAGTGGTGGGCTAGCCCAGCCAGATTCAACCCCAATATTGGTGATGGAGAAATCGCCATTGTATTGCGGATCAACGGGCAACACTGACCAGCAGACATTACTGCCAGTAATCACGTCTGTTGTCAGGTTTGCTGTCCCTTCACCGGTCGAGTTCTGGCTACGATTGGATACGGCATAGCATCCTCTAGTGGATCCTTGCTCGAGTCCGTTGACGTCCACCCAGACCTGAATAAACACCGTGCATTGATTTGGAGCTATAGGCATATCATTTCCTCTTCGATTGGTTGTGTTGTAGTTCTTAGTTGCATAGCTTTTTCGGAGCCATTGCTTCAGTATCGTTCAAGCATTTGTTGATCGGTGTACTCCTTTCTGGAAAGATCAGTTAACCTTATTTCTTGGTGAGTTGACAGTTTTCAAGACTGGTCAAGCCAGTAGCTTCTCTGGCAAGCAGCCTGTGCTTTGTCACACCAAGCTGAGCCAATTATCAAGAAACGTGCCAACACGACGAGGCCCTGCAGCAGGCGTTTTTCAAGGCTGCACAGCTTCGCTATGCGCAACCGGAACCGTCCGGACGGCCCCAGTAACCGTCCGGACGATCACCCTGACCGTCCGGACGGGTCAAGGCAGGCAGTCGCTCTAAGGATTGTCCCGTTGCAGATCCAAAAGGTAAGCGGCGTGCTATGCTCTCAGCTCGAATGGCAGGATCTTGTGAGCCGCGAGCGAGATGGCATCTGTCATAAGGACGTCACGAGCGACGAGCCGGTGGGGACAGCCGGAGAGCTCCATGCTCCTGCGACTTGGCATCAGGCATGCAGTGGGTCTTCAGGACAATAGGTCTTGAGGACAATACCTGATCGAAAGGAGATTTAAACATGCATATATTTACAGTCGCCTTTGACACCATGACCAAGACTATTTCGTTCCCGGATGCATCCTTCGCTAGCCATGTACCCCAAGGGGTCCACTCGATTACCTTTACGCTCAACAGCAGTGCTGTAGCGGCGGGGGTGGTTTTTCCCAGCGCTCCGGTCCAGTGGCTGGAGGAGAATGGTCAGCCGACTGAAAACCCGGCCGGGTTCTTGCTGCTTCGTAATGGCCCCGACCACATCGCGCTTTGGGATTTCAACGCCGTCAAGTCTGCGACTTCATATTACTTTCGGTTGATTGTGTTCTACGATGGTCAGTTCTATTCCAGCTCCGATCCGACGATCATCAACGACCCGCCGACGTCGTAACTGGAACGCGCGCCTCGGCAGCGTCGAGCAGCCCGTCCCAGTCCGGCGTTTCGCGCAGGGAGTCGAACCAGGGGAAGGCGAACCAGCGCCGATCGAAGCCGCCGGAGACGGCATGCTCGGCGCTCGCCAGGGCGGACGCCTGGTCACCGATCAGCGCATGGACCAGCGCCGCCTCGTAGGCGAGCTGCGGGTTGCCGGACGCCGCAGCGTTTGCTTGCTGGATTGCGGCGGCGGCCTCGGGAGCGCGACCGAGATGGGCGAGCGCCTGGGCCTTCACCGAGAGGGTCTGCCAGAAACTGGGCGCCGGATCCTGCTCCACCAGCACGAGCACGCGCGCATAGAGCGCCGAGGCTTCGTTGTGATGTCCCGCGAGGGTCATGGCGTCAGCTAGATTGAGCGCCGCGGGCGCACTCTTGGGCGCCAGCGCAGAGGCCTCCCGGAGACTTGCGACCGCGTTCTCCCAGTCGCGCAGGAGCAGTCGGGCGAGGCCGAGATTGGAGAGCTCGGCGAAGCCGCGGCGGCGGCGGAGAAGATCGGTGTAGAGCTCGGCAGCGCGGGCCGGGCTGCCCGCTTCGAGCTCGACCTGGGCCAGCAGCCTTTCGCCGCCGAGGTGTGCGGGAATCCGGCGCAGCAGATCCTCGAGCGTCGCCCGTGCGGCAGCGGCTGTGCCCTGGCGCAGCTCCATTTTGGCGAGATCCATCAGGAACTCGGCCGCCGGACGCCGATCGACCACTTGGCGCATGAGCTCCAAGGCGCGTTGGCCTTCTCCCGTCGCTTCGGCGAGCAGCGCGTGCCGGTAAATGCCTCCGACGTCGCCGGGTACCAGCCGTTCGAGTTCCTCGGCTGCCGCCTCGGCCTGGTCCAAGCGGTTGGCGTCCACCGAGACTTTGAACCAGAGCATACTCGGTAGCGGGTCCCCCGGAGCCAGCTGGCGCGCCTGGTCGATCAAGGCGAAGGACCGGTCGAGGTCGGCGGCTTCGCGCGTTTCGAAGAAGCGTTGGCTCGTCAAGCGGGCTTCCAGCAGGTAGGCGTCGATGAAGCGCGGCGAGCTGGTGCGGATCTCGGTCAGCTCGGCGAGCAGCGGCAGCAGGTTGGTGGGTCTCTCCTCGGTCCAGCGGCGGAGTTGGAGAAAATGGGCGTAGTCCTCGGTCCGCACGCTCAGTGGGAGGGTCCCGCGGCGGGCGGTGAAACCTGCATAGACCGCTTTCAGGTAGGAGTCGGCGGCGATCGACAGCAGACGGATGTCGTCGACCGGGACCTCAAAGCTCTGCACGGCGAGGAGCCGGTCGTCGGCTCCGTGCTGTCGGCGCACGGTCGCCAGACATTGCCGCGCGGCGCAGTCGAGGGAGGAGGTGAGGACCTCGTCCGCTGCGTGGACCCGAGCCAGCCGCTGGGCGGTCGCGTCGCTTTCGGTGGGGTCCGGGGTGAGCGCGACGACGCCGTCGAGCGAAGCCAGGCTGCGCAAGACAGCGGCATGAAGGGCGGCAGCCGCTAGGCGCTCGGGCCCGCCGTCCACCGTCGCCGTGTGGGCGCCGATCTCGGGCCGGGCCACCACGACATAGAGCGGCTCGCGCAGCGGCTGGACGGAGTGGCGGAGCAGGGCAATGGTCGCGATCGTACCGAGCACTAGCAGGCTGAGGCTGAGCCCTAGCGTGAGCCGGAACCGGCGACCGTTGCTGCCGTAGGCGCTGCGGCTCAGCGCGGAATCGCCGCTGGTCGCCACCGTCGCCGGAGCGACGCTCATCACTGTCGCCTCGTCCAGCACCGTCGACGAACGGCTCGACGAGCGAGCTTCGCCAGCGATCGCCGGCAGATGCTGCGCTACCACCGCTTCGAGCCGGGCCAGAAAGGCCGTCGCGCTCGCTGGTCGACGGTCGGGATCTTTTTCCAGCAAGGCGTCGATCAGCTCGGCCAGGGCCACCGGGACCGTCGGCTCGATCTCGTGGACGGACGGTTGTTGATGGGTGCAGACCCGAGTCATGGTGGCGACCGGCGTCGCGCCCTTGAACGGCGAGACCGCGGTCGCCGCCTCGTAGAGCAAGGTGCCCAGGGAGAAAAGATCAGCCCGCGGGTCGAGCTCGAGGCAGTTGGCCTGCTCCGGCGACATCGCCCGATAGGTGCCGACGATGCCGACGGTCAAGTCGACGGTCGGCTCGGCAGCGGAAGCCTTGGGGAGGTAGAGCTTGGCGAGGCCGAAGTCGAGGACCTTGGCGCCGGTCGGGGTCAGGATGATGTTCTCCGCCTTGAGATCGCGATGCAGGAGGCCCTGCGCGTGGGCGGCGGCAAGGGCGCCCGCGACGTCCCTGGCCAAGGCGACGACCTCGGGCGCGGGCAAGTGGCCACGTTCCAGCCGTTTGGCGAGCGTCGGCCCCTCGACGTATTGCATGACGATCCAGTCGCCCTCCGCGGTCTCCAGGAGGTCGTGGATCTGGACGATCGCGGGATGGTCGAGGCGGGCGATCGCCCGGGCTTCGCGGCGCATGCGTTCACGTCGGCGCGGGTCGCCCATGACCTCAGGGAGCAGCTGCTTCAAGGCCACCCGGCGGCGCAGGCGCTCGTCCCACGCGGCGTACACGACACCCATGCCGCCGCGACCGAGCTTGCCTTCGAGGCGATAGGGGCCGACGTGCTCAGGTGTCATCGGCGGATTATTTGAGGTCGAGAGCGTTGCAGCGGAGGCGCAGCCCGTGCTGGGAAACCCCGAGCAGGGCGGCGGCGGCGGCGAGGTCGTCGCCAGTCCGGTCGAAGGCCGCGGCAATCTCCTCACGGCTCAAGGACGACGCCTTGCGCACTTTGGGATGACGCTCGACCCAGCCATAGAGCGCGGTGCGCGAAATCCCCAGCCGCTCGGCGGCGGTCGTGAGGTTGAACGCTGCGGCCTGCAACACGGCGAGGATGTCCTCCTCCGCGAGCTCGGCCACGGAGCGGAGCTGGCGTCGTTGGGGCTTGGGCTCGTCTCTCGGTGGCATGGACGGCGTGCCCGTCTTGAGGACGGGCGCCGCGAAAAGCGACGGTTCGAGCTCGGGCGGCAGCTCGGCCGGCGCCGCCGCGTTCGCCCCGGCAGCCAGCCGGCGGGCGACGTTGCGCAGCTCGCGCACGTTGCCCGTCCAGCTGGCGGCGGCCAGCCGGGCGACCAGGCGGGCCGGCAACCAGGGACGGCCCTTGGGGCCAGGATCGTCGAGCAGATGCGCCTCGCCCACGGCATCGAGCTCCTGGCGCAGGAAGTGGATCAGCAGACGGCCGATGTCGTCGCGACGCTCGCGCAGGGGCGGCAGGTGGATCTGATCGCCTTGCAGCCGGTGCAGCAGAGGCGCCCGGAAGCGCCCGTCGGCCACCAGCTTCTCGAGGTCGGCGTCAGTGGCGGCGACGACCCGCACGTCGACCCGGTGCGGTGCGTCGGCGCCGACCGGCTGAATCTCGCCGTTCTCAAGGGTGCGCAAGAGGAGAGCCTGGACTTCGGGCGGCGTCTCGCCGACCTCGTCGAGAAAGAGGGTACCGCCGTCGGCGCGCGCGAAATAGCCCTCGCGCCGGCGATCAGCGCCGGTGAAGGAACCGCGCGCCGCACCAAAAAGCTCGGCGGCGGCCAGCGTCGGCGGCACGGCTCCGAGGTTCAAGGCGAGATAGGACCCCTCCCGGCGCGACGACGCCTGATGGATCGCGCGCGCCACCAGCTCCTTGCCCGTCCCGGTCTCGCCGCGCAAGAGCACCGGTGCGGTCAGGGCGGCGACGCGACGGATCGCGGTCCGCAGCTCGCTGACGGCGGCGCTGTCGCCGATCAGGCCGTAGCGGTCGAGCTGGCGCGGCTCGGCCGCGGGCAAGATGTGGAAGAGCAGCGCGACCCGTCCGCCGAGCAGCAGGGGAACGCCGCGCTCGAGATCAGCCGGTCCGAGCTCGTCCTGGGAATCGACGCCGAACGCTTCGATCCGGCTGCCTGAACTGGCGACGATGTGGATCGACCCCGCCTGCTCACCTGGAGCGAGGGAGATCGGCTGACGGCTGAGGTGGAGATCTTCGAGGGGTCTCGTATCAGGGCTTCCGGGCGGCGCGAAGAGGGGCGTGAGGCGCGACAGCTGCACCGCACGGCCTGAGCTCAGGGACGGCAACAGCACCCGCTCTCCCACCCGCGCCGTCACCGGATGCGCGAGGATCGTCAACGCCGGGACGCGCAGCTCCACGACGCGTTGCTCCCTGGTTTCACTGACCAGGGTGGACGAACCCAAATCGTGGTGTCTGCCGGTCTCAGACGCTGGCATGATAGGGGAAAGTCTAGCCTAAGCTCGAACTGTGGCCAAGCGCCTTGTCCAGAAACCCGCCACCCCGCCCTAACTGCTAGGCTCTCCACTCGATGAGCCAAACCCTCACCCCCTCACCTGCCCCCGCGCCGACGCGGGGCAGTCCTCACTGGTGCGCTCTTCGGTGAGTCGATGGAGGTCGAGACGGTCCAGGCCAACGGTGCAGCGATGGGTGCTAGGGTTGGTGGGGACGCGGTCGGAGCGGTTCATCAATCCGGCAAGATGGCGGCAAATCCGCCGACAAATCGAGGAACACTCATGAATCGAAACCTTGCAGCCGACGTCGAGCACCGAATCCGCGATGGTGAGGCGATCGATCGCGCGATTCTCGCATCCCACCGCCGGGTCATCCTCCGGCACCGCCAGGCAAAGGTGCCCCTCGCGATCTGGCGCGACGGCCAGGTGCTCGAGATTGATCCGGAGCTGGTCGAGCTCCCGATGATCGATGACCTGATCGCGCCCCAAGGAGGCAAGCGCTGAACCCCAACGAACTCGCCATCGTGTTCAAGCAGGTCGTGGCTGGCACCGCGCCCGACGACTACCGCGACCCAGCAAGGCGCGAGATACCGTGGATATTTCGCGCATCGGGGTGAAAATCCTCCCCAAGCTGCGCCGCGCGGGTACTACCTGAAGTCGAAATTGGAGTAGATTTCACAGCCCATGAACTATTCCGAGCAAGAGCTCGCCGCGGCCTTCGTCGAAGAAACCGACCGGCACCTTTTCCTGACCGGCAAGGCGGGAACTGGCAAAACCACCTTCCTCCACACCCTGCGCACGCAGAGCCAGAAACGGATGATCGTCACCGCCCCCACCGGGGTTGCGGCGATCAACGCGCGCGGGGTGACGCTGCATTCCTTCTTCCAGCTGCCTTTGGGACCCTGGCTCCCCGGCCGCGAAGCGTCCTCTGGGGAGCGTTTTCGCTTCAGCAAGGAGAAGCGCCAGTTGGTCGAGAGCCTCGACCTGCTGGTGATCGACGAGATCAGCATGGTGCGCGCCGACGTCCTCGACGGTGTCGACGCCGTGCTGCGCCGGCTGCGCCGCAGCGACCTCCCGTTTGGCGGTGTCCAGTTGCTGATGATCGGCGATCTCGGCCAGCTGGCGCCGATCGTACGGGACGACGAGCAAGCCATCCTGCGCCAGATCTACGACACTCCCTATTTCTTCAGCAGCCATGCCCTGCGGCAAAGCGAGTGGCTCACCCTCGAGCTGCACCAGGTCTATCGCCAGACCGACTTGCCCTTCATCGAGCTGCTCGACCGCGTGCGCACGGGGCAGCTCGACCGCTCGACGCTCGAGCTGCTGCATGCGCGCTACCTGCCGGGCTTTGTGCCCCCAGAGGCCGAGGGCTGGATCACGCTTTCAACCCACAACCGCACGGTCGATGCCCTCAACGAGTCGAGCCTCAACCGCCTGCCCGGCCCGCCGCGTCGCTTCGCGGCCGAGATCGAGGGCGATTTTCCGCCCTTCGGCGCACCCGCTCCGGAGCTGCTCGAGCTCAAAGTCGGCGCCCAGGTGCTCTTCGTGCGCAACGATCCCTCGCCCCAAAAGCTCTACTTCAACGGCAAGATCGGCAAGGTCACGCGCCTCGGTCGCGAGACGGTCCGCGTCCGCTGCCCCGATGGCCGAGAGGACATCGAGGTCGAGCTCGCGACCTGGGACAACGTCCGCTACCACCTCGACCCCGAGAGCGGTGAGATTCGCGAAACCAAGATCGGCAGCTTTCGCCAGCTGCCTTTGAAGCTCGCCTGGGCGATCACCATCCACAAAAGCCAAGGGCTCACCTTCGACCGCGCGGTCATCGATGCTGGCGCGGCCTTTGCCGCTGGCCAGGTCTACGTCGCCTTGAGCCGCTGTCGATCGCTTGAAGGTCTGGTGCTCGCTTCGCCGATCCAAGCTGGCTCCGTGCGTTGCGACGAGGTGGTGCAGCGCTTTCTCGACGGCACTGGAGCGGTCAAGGCAAGCCGGGCCGATGGCGACACCCTGGAGCAAGCCCGTCGCGAAGCGCAGTGGCGACTGTTGCGCGGGATCTTTGCTTTCGCCGCGTTGCGCCAGCAGGTTGGCCAGCTGCTCGAGCTCTTGCGCGAGCCCGCGAGCGGGTTGCGCATCCTCGTCACCCCAGACCTGGCGGCGCTTGCGGCGAAGGTCGACGCGGAGGTTTTTGGGGTCAGCGAGAAGTTTCTGCGCGAGCTCGACCAGCACGCCGCGCGCCAGGCCGAGCCGACCCGAGACGGGTTGTTGCTCGAGCGCATCGCCAAGGCTGCGGAGTACTTCCGCCGCGCGATCACGGCAGCGCTCGTGCCGCTCACCCAGACGCGGGTGGAAAGCGACAACCGCGACCTCGGGCGGCGCGTTGCCGAGGCTCAGGGTCGCGCTGCGGGCGAAATCGCGGAGCTGCTCGCCGTCTTGGAAACCTGTGCCCGCGGCTTCTCGCCGGCCGAGGCACGGCGCGCCCGAGCGAGCGCGATGCTGGCCGCGCAGCGCGAACCCACCCGGCGCGAGGAGCCTCTCACGGCTGCTGAAGCCGGGATCGAGCACGTCGAGCTGCTGGAAAGCCTGCTGCGCTGGCGTGCCGAGCAAGCTCGGCGAGCGGGCGACGTCCTGCCCTACCAGATCCTGCGCCAGAGCGTCGTGTTCGAGATCGCGCGCAACTTGCCGATGAACCGCACAGCGTTGCGCCAGATCGACGGCGTCGGCAAAAGGACGATGCAAAAATACGGCGACGCGCTGCTCGAGCTGGTAACGACCTACTGCGGCGAGCGCGGTCTCGCGCAGCAAAGCTCACCGCAAGATGCCACGAGGGTCAAAGGAGCGAGCGGCCGGCAGAGCTTCGAGATGTTCCAGGCCGGCGCGAGCATCGCGGACATCGCCGCCGAGCGCCGGCTGGCGGTCTCGACGATCGAGGCGCATCTGGCGAGCTTCGTTGCCGCGGGCCAGCTGGCGATCGAGGCTGTGCTCAACCCCGAGCGTCAGCGCCTGATCGAAGCCGCCTTCGACGCCATGCCCGAGACGAGCTTGGGCGCCCTCAAGGCCGCGATGAGCGAGGAGGTCTCCTACGGCGAGCTGCGGCTGGTCGAGGCGCATCGGGCATTTCTCGACCGCCCAGGCTCCTGAGGAACGAAAATGGTGGCCGAGTCACGTCGTTTCGCCTCACGGGTCAGCGCTCCGGCCAGGTTCTGGAGCGAGCCGTCCGAGCGTCTGCTCGATCTCTTGGGGTCGAGCGCGGCAGGTCTTACGACGGACGAGGCGCGTGAGCGGCTCCTCCGTCACGGTCCGAATGCTCTCCGACCGCCCTCGCGTTTTGCCCGCCTGCGGATCCTGACCCGCCAGTTCGAGAGCCCGCTCGTCGGGATCCTCGTCTTCGCT
>CAZCOV010000054.1:20940-22515 GCA_964499975.1 uncultured Thermoanaerobaculia bacterium | reverse complement strand
ACGACGTTGACCCTCTGGGCCTGATCAAGCACCTGCAGTCCTCCGACGGCGTGTCGCGAGTCTTCGCCTACGGACCGGACGATCAGCGGATCGTGACCTTCGACTGTCCGTCGAACACCTGCGCGAGTACTTCGACGGAAAGCCGAGATTAATCCAGCCCGTGATCTGCCACTTCCTCGCCACCTGGGTACGCCCCGCCTAATCACCGATCAGGCCGGCAACGATGAAAGTCACCGAGCTGGAGCAGGCTGTGATCAGGAGCATGCTCGCCGATCGCGAGTTGAAACCTGTCAGGTCCACCGTGAACTTCGCTACGGTGGTGGTCAGCGATCGAGGGTTCACGGGGGCGGGCTTCTTGACTGAGCTCGAGCGATCTGAGGCGCTCAGGCTGTTCAACGTCGGCGTTTCGCTCCGGTGGGGAAAGCTCGGCGCTCGGCTGAATGCTTCGAGGGTGGAGACGGGATACCTGGTCTACGTCGACGACGGGTACGTGACCACCGTCGAAGGCTATCCGTACGGCGATGAGTGGCCGGACCAGGTTGAACAGATCGAGCTGTATGAGCTGAAGCCGGGTATGGAACTGATGATGCCGAAGGAATAACGCGGCTAGCGGCTCTTGCGGCTGGAAAGCTTGACCGCGGCCAGGGGCAAAAGTGGGTATCTAGACTTTCTAGCTGGTCATGCCCCAAGGATCGTCACTTGCCAGAGATCGGCCAGGGCGTCGTCGAGCCCAAAGCGAGGAGCCCAGCCGAGGGCGCGCAACCGGCGGCTGTCGCCGCAGAGCAGGGGAATGTCGACCGGACGCAAACGCTCGGGATCGGGTTCGATCTGGGCGGTGACGCCCGCAATCCGCAGCAGCCGGGCCAGGGCATCGCGGATCGAAGTGGCCACGCCGCTCGCGACGTTGTACGCCTGACCCGCCGCGCCTCGTTCGATCAGGGTCTGGTACCCGGTCACCACGTCTTGGATGTGGAGAAAGTCGCGCTGCGGGCTCAAGTCGCCAACCCGCAACACGGCTTCGTGCTCTTGCCGGGCGATCGCGCGGAGTTGCCGGGCAAATGACGGCAGGGCAAAGCGCTGTGATTGCCCCGGCCCTACCGCATTGAACGAACGGACGATGACCGCTCCCTGCGCCGCGGCCACGCCTTCGCTACAAGCTTTGGTCATGGCGTAAGGAGAACGGGGTTCGAGCGGACGATCCTCGGCAATCGGCTGTTGCTCCGCAGGAACGTTGCCGTAGACCTCGGCGCTCGAAGCGAAAATCAGCCGCCGGGCGCCCGCCGCTTGCACCAGGTTGAGGGTACCGCCGAAATTGACGCGCAAGGTGTCGCCGGGACGGGCGAAAGACTCACCGACGTGACTCAAGCCCGCGAGGTGGACCACCACTTCGGGATTGACGCGGCGGACGGCAGCTTTGAGCGCATCTCGATCGAGCAGGTCAGCGCGGACGGTGTTTTCGCCCTCTTCCAGTCCGACCTCGCTGTCCAGACCAAACACCTCGGCCCCAACCGCCCGGAGGTGGCGGGACAGGTGGCCGCCCACAAAACCGCTGTGACCAGTGATCAGAATGCGCAT
>CAZCOV010000054.1:0-20930 GCA_964499975.1 uncultured Thermoanaerobaculia bacterium | reverse complement strand
CCCACTTCGGCACTGCGGTGCTAGCCGCGACCCCGAGCAATTCTTTCTTGCCAGTAAGCAACCAGGTCCTGCAGGGTCTGTTCGAGCGGGATCTGAGGTTCCCAGCCAGTATCCGCCCGGAATTTGGAGCTATCACCGATCAGCACTTCGACGTCGGAAGGGCGGAGGCGCGCGGGGTCTTCCCGGACCTCGACCTCGACTCCGGTGAGCGCGATCAGGCGGGCAAGCAATTCGCTGATCTTGATCCCATGCCCGGTCGCGATGTTGTAAACCTCGCCCGGCTTGCCGTGCCGGACCGCCAGCCAGTAGCCGCGCACCATGTCGCGCACGTCGGTGAAGTCGCGGATCGCTTCGAGATTGCCCACCCGAATCACCGGCTCTTGCAGTCCAGCCTTGATCCGCGCCAGCTGTTTGGCGAAGTTCGAGGTGACGAACACATCGCCCCGCCGTGGTCCGGTGTGGTTGAAGCCGCGGGTGCGGATCACTTTGAGCCCATAGCTCTGGAAGTACTGGTAGCCCAGGTAGTCCTGGCTCATTTTCGAGACCGCGTAGGGCGACAGCGGACGCAGGGGGTTGGTCTCCTTGATCGGGGTTTCGCCGGGCAGGACCAGGCCATATTCTTCGCTCGAACAAGCGATCTGGATCACCGGGTCGAGCCCTTGGGTGCGCACCGCCTCAAACAGGTTGGTTTGCCCCAAGATGTTGGTCAGCAAGGTTTCGGACGGGGCGTTCCAGCTGGTGGGGACGAAGCTCTGCGCAGCCAGGTGGAAAATGAAGTCCGGCTGGGTTCGCGCCAGCACGCTCGCGACCGAGTGGTAGTCGCGCAGATCGGTCTCGATCAGCTCCACGCGCCCGGTTAAATGGGCAATGTTGTCCATCGGGCTGCGCCAGCGATTGGTGCCAAACACCTTGACGTCAGGTTGATGGGCCAACAGGTACTCTGCAAGGTGGGACCCGGCAAATCCAGTGATGCCGGTGATCAGGGCCTTCATGAATGCTCTCCTAAAAACTCGAGATAAGCCGCCAGTCCCTGGGTCCAGGGAGCAACGCGGCGGGATACCGCTGACTCGAACCGGGTGACGTCCAGCACCGAATATGCTGGACGCTGGGCCGGCCGGGGAAACTCCGCGGTTTTGACCGGAACAACTCTTGCCTGCGGGGCAACCGCACGGGCGATTTCTTGGGCAAAGCCAAACCAGCTGACCGCTTCACGATCGCGATAGTGCCACACTCCGGTCGCCTCGCGCACGGCCAGATCCCACAGCGCCCGCGCCAGGGATGGGGTCGCCGTCGGACAGCCGACTTGATCGTCGACCACCCGCAGCTCCTGCCCGGAGAGCAGCAAGCGGCGGATGGTCAGCACGAAGTTGGGACCGCCAGGACCGAACAGCCAGCTGGTGCGCACGATCAGCCCGCGCGGGTCGCCAAGCGCTGCGACTTCGCCCGCGAGTTTGCTCTCGCCATAAACCGACTGCGGACCAGTGGGCGCGGTTTCGGGGTAAGGCGTTACGGCCTGGCCCGCAAACACGTAATCGGTCGAGACCTGGATCAGACGTGCCCCCACTCGCTCGGCTGCCTGGACGAGGTGGACGACAGCCCGGCCGTTGACCGCGAACGCGCGTTCGCGCTGGGTTTCGCAAGCGTCGACCTGGGTCATGGCCGCGCAATTGATCAGTAGCTGCGGACGGAACTGTTCCGTCCAGTAGCGCACTTGCGCGGGGTCGGTGACGTCGGCTTGCGCATGGCCCAGCCCCAGGACCGCCTGACCGCAACGCCGCCACTGCGCTACTACAGCGCGGCCGAGCATACCGCCTCCGCCTAAAACCAGCGCCCGCACCTCTCCTCTCCTCGCTCGAACTCGCTCAGGTGATCCCAACTTCGCAGTTGTCGCCGAGCACGAAGCGGTAAGCCTTGGGTTTGAAGTCGGTCTTGACGATCCGCACGTTGCGCCCGATCAGCGAACCGTCGATGCGCAGGCCGATCTCACACAGTTCACTTTCGGCCAGGATGATCGAGTTCTCCACTTCGCAACTGTTGAGCACGCAGTGGTCGCCGATCGAGGTGTAGGGGCCGACAAAGGCATTCTTGAGCCGGGCCCCTGCGCCGATCACCGCCGGCCCGCGGACCAGGGAGTCGACCAGCTCGACGTCGACCCCGAGCCCCACCCGGCCTTCGATCCGGCTGCGCACGCCGATCTCGCGCGGTCCGCGTTCGAGGTTCAAGGACTCGAGCACGATGCGATTGGCTTCCAGCATGTCCTCGACCTTGCCGGTATCTTTCCACCAGCCGTGGACCTGGTGCGGGTGGACCGTGAAACCGCGGTCGATCAAGTCTTGGATCGCGTCCGTGATTTCGAGTTCACCGCGGGCCGAGGGACGGATCCGTCGGACCGAAGCGAAGATGTTGGGGTCGAACATGTAAACCCCGACGAGCGCCAGGTTGCTCGCCGGGTGCGCGGGCTTTTCTACTAGGGCCTTGACCTTGTTACGAGCGTCCAGTTCGGCCACTCCGAACTGCTGTGGATTGGGCACTTCCGCGAGCAGGATCTGGGCGTTGCAGCGGAGTTCGCGGAATTCCTCGACCAGGGAGGTGATGCCGCCAGCGATCAAGTTGTCGCCCAAGTACATGACGAACGGCTCGTCCCTCAGGAAGTCCTCGGCGATCATCACCGCATGGGCCAGACCGCGGGGGGCGTCCTGTTCGAGGTAGGTGACCCGGGCGCCGAACTGCGATCCGTCCCCCACCGCCCGCCGGATCTCGTCTTGGGTGTCGCCGACTACGATCCCGATTTCGGTGATTCCCGCGGCCACGATCGCTTCGATGCCGTAAAACAGCACGGGTTTGTTGGCGACCGGCACCAGTTGTTTGGCCGAAGTGTAGGTGAGCGGCCGCAAGCGGGTTCCCTTGCCGCCAGAGAGAATCAGACCTTTCATGCCATGCCTCAGTTCCCTGCAATCTCCCGCGCTGTTGGATCCGCTTTAGTTCGAGCCGCCGGTCAGGTCGAGGAACGTCCCGACATTTTTCAAAGTGATCGAGAAGCGGAAGTCGCGGTCGCGGATCTCGCGGAAAACCGACTCGCGCAGCTCGAACTGCAGGCTGTAGCACTGCGATTGATAGCGCAAGAAGTAGCGTTGCTGCAAGAACTCGGCTAGCTGGACGTCGTAGCTGACTTGCGCATCCAGCCACAGCCGGTCAGGGACCAGCGAGAACGCGGTGAAAACCCGGGCCTGGTCACTGGTTTTTTCGCCACTTTCCGGATTCCAGCGGGTAAACCAGGTCAAGCCCAGCCCTTGCCGTCCGATGTCGGTGCTGCCGGAAAAAGACAACGACTGCAACTGGTTGAACAGCGTGTTGTAGGTCACATCGGCCTTGAGCGAAGTCTTCTGGCTGGTGTTGATGCGCAAGCTGGCTTCGAGCGGCCCCTCCCGGGTGGTGAGCTTGCCGTCGCGCGAGCTCTGACCGGGTTGGTCGTCGAGGTTGTAGCCCTGGGAGAGTTCGAACGAGGCGACCTCGAAAGCGCCACCTTGAGTTTCGTCCGCGGGTTTGGCCAGCAGCCGGTTGATCAGCGAGACCACCACCCCATTGCCTGGGCGCAGGTCATCGACTTCGTCAAACAGCGAGATCCGGCGCTGGTCGTCGAAGTCGCCGACATAGCCGTAACTCACCCGCGGTTCAACCACATGCTTGAACTTGGCAAAGCGGCCAGGGTTCTTGCGGTTGAAGATGCGCGAGAAGCTGGGCCCGACCACCGAGAGTCCCATTTCGGGGAAAACTCGCGACAGGCTCTCGCCGGTGAAACTCGTGCGTCGCTCGTTCAAGCTGTCGGTGTAATAGGTCGCCCGGCCGCCCAGTTCAAGCTTGGCCGAGAGCCAAGACAGCGTGCTGAGCGGCACCGACAGGGTGGGGGCGATGTCGGCTCGACCGTACTCCGCGGTGAAGGTATCGCGTTCGAGCGAGAAGTAGTTGACCGAACTTTGCAGGCTCAGGTAAATCGGGGTTTTACCCAGCTGGGTTGGGCGCAAGCGGTACTCCACTTCGGGCAGCTGCCGCCGCACGTCGACCGTGGTGCGCAAAATCCGCTCGCGCTGATCAATCAGGATGTTGATCGACTGCTGACCGAAGTTACGGCTCAAATAAGCGTTCGAGTAAATGAAGGAGCGGCTCTGGTAATTGACGTTGCGCTCGTAGTCTTGCTGGAAATCGAAGTCAGAAAAGTCTTCGAAGTACACCACGCCGCGGAAGCCCCCCCACAAATTCTTGGTCTCGTGCGAGTAGCGCATTTTCCAGCGATCATCGCCCGGTTGGCGGTTGGGGTCGTTGATCGGAAAGTCTTCTGGGTCAAGGTCGTCGGGCTCAGACATGAAGTAGAGCTGCAGGTTGCCTTGGGAATTTTCGGACGGCCGGTAACGGAGTTCAGCACCCAAGCCGAAAAAACTCTCGCTGTACAGATCGCTGAACAAGGTCAAGTCAGCGCTGCGGCCCATGGTCTGGAAATAAGCCAACCCCAAGTAGCCGCCGCGCCGCCGGGAATAGCCCGGCTTGGGAATGAGAAAGCCTGAGGTCCGCTCAGTGCGTGCCGGCCAGACCATGTAGGGGAGGTAGAAGACCGGCATTTTTTTGAACTGGAGCCGCGCATTCTTTATCTTGGCATATCCGCCGATCGTCACCTTGGCCTCGCTCAAGTGGATGCTCCAAGACGGCACTTCTTGGCTGCAGGAAGTGAACACCCCATCGCTGATCGAGTAGGTGTTGTCCCCGATCTTGGCGATCTCGTCGCCCCAGAAGTAGTACTCCGAGTCGACGAACGCCTTGGCCTTGGTCAGCTTGCCGGTGCGGGTTTCGAGGTCGTATTCCAAGGTCTCGCCGACCAGCCGCCGGGGTCCTTCGTCAAGGGTGATGTGACCTTCTGCGGTCAGCAAGTTGCCCGGGATGTCGACCCGCACCCGCTCGGCCTGCAGCTGAAAGTCCCGATATTTGATCACGACGCCGTCTTGCGCCAGGAGATAGCGGCCTTCCTGGTATTCGAACGAACCCGCAGAGCCAGTGGTGCGCCCGCCGTCGCTCAGCTTGACGCTGAACGTGGTGCGTTCTTCTTTGGTTGCTGGCTCCACTTTGGTCTCGCTCTGGACCGCGTTTGGGGCAGCCGCCGTTGCTTCGACCTCGGTCGCGGTGGGTTCCTGGCAAACCGCACCCACTGGCCCCAGGACCCAAAGCGACAACCCCCAAAGCACCACTTGAAACAACCTGCGTAGTCGTTGCATCACTGGTTCACTCCCGCTCCACGATCACTGCAGTGGCTTCCCCGCCCCCCAGGCAAATGGCAGCGCAGCCGCGCCGCGCTCCCCGTTCGGCCATGGCGTGGAGCAAGGTGACGACGATGCGCGCTCCGGATGCGCCGATCGGATGGCCCAGGGCGACCGCACCGCCATGGACGTTGAGGCGATCGGTCGACACCCCCAACTCGCGCGCGCAAGCCAGGGCGACCACGGCAAAAGCTTCATTGATTTCGAAGAGGTCGATGTCTTGGACCCCGATCCCGGCCAACGAGACCGCGCGGCGGATCGCGCCCACGGGTGCGGTCGTGAACCACTCGGGCTCCTGCGCGTAAGTGGCCTGGGCCAGAAGCCGGGCCAGCGGTTTAGAGCCCCGGGCCGCGGCGTTTTCTGCCGTGGTCAAAACCAAAGCCGCTGCGCCGTCGTTGATCTTGCTCGCATTTGCGGCGGTCACCGTACCGTCCGATTTGAAAGCGGGTTTGAGCTGCGGCATTTTCTCGAAGTTGGCCCGGTCCGGCTCTTCGTCGCGGTCGACCACGGTCACCTCGCCCCGCCGTCCGCGGATCTCGACCGGCACGATCTCCGCTTGGAACCGTCCGGACCGCGCGGCTGCTTGCGCCCGATCATAGCTGGTGCGGGCAAACGCGTCTTGTTCTTCGCGGGAGATGCTGTAGTGGGCGGCGCAGGTTTCCGCGCATTGCCCCATGTGCTGGTCCTTGTAGGGATCCCACAGCCCATCGTAAATCATGCTGTCGATCAGCTGACCATGGCCCAGGCGCAAGCCGTCGCGCGCGTCGGGCACGAGATAGGGAGCGTGGCTCATGCTCTCCATGCCCCCCGCCGCGACCAGTTGAAAGTCGCCCGCCCGCAAGTCGTTGGCAGCGCACATCAGCGCACGCATGCCCGAGCCACAAACTTTGTTGATGGTCACCGCGCCGGTCGACGGCGGGCAGCCCGCGCCCAGGGTGGCTTGCCGGGCTGGGGCCTGGCCTTGCCCGGCGGGCAGCACACAGCCGAGGTAGACCTGTTCGAGGTCGGTGGGCGCAACTCCCGCTCGCGCGATCGCGGCGCCCAGCGCACGGGCGCCCAGTTCAGGGGCCCGCAAGCCCGAAAGCGCGCCCTGAAACGCCCCGATGGGCGTGCGGGCAGCGCTCAGAATGACGATTTCCTGCATAGTTTCTCCCTGGTTTCCGGGTCTTGGATCGGCTGCTGGCCAGGCGATCCACTGGGCGGAAGTGTGGGGCACCAATCCAAACGACGCTGATCGTAGCAAAATCCGGTCACCGCGCCAATGTGAAGCGTCGCCCGCGTCGCCCGCCGCGATGCCTCTTCACGCCCGATCGCGAAAGGTCGTGGCCTGAGCTAGGTCTTCGGCTATAATCGGTCGCGAGTGTCCGCACTCGCCGCACTCCAAAGACACCACCATGGGAATTTCCGGCAACCTCAAAACAATGGCCCTGGCCGAGCTGCTCCAGTGGCTCTCCCAGGGGCAGAAGACCGGCACCTTGGTGATCGACAACGGCAAAGTGGAGAAGCGGATCTTCTTCAAGCAAGGCATGATCACGTCCTCGGCCTCGACCGATCCCAAGGAGTACCTCGGACACTTTCTCGTGAGCAACGGCCACGTCTCGGAAGAAGCCGTCAACCAGGCCGTGGCCCGGCAAGAGCAGGAAAAGCTGCTGATCGGCAAGATCCTGGTCGACATGGGCTCGATCACCGAAGACGAACTGCACAAGCTGCTGCAGCTCAAGGCGGAAGAGAGCATCTACGACATCTTCACCTGGGAAGCGGGAGAGTTCAAATTTCTCGACGGCCAGGTCCCGGAAAAGACCATGATCCCGATGCGCCTCGATGTGCAGTGGATCGTGCTCGAAGGCAGCCGGCGTCTCGACGAGTGGAACCGGGTGCGGGAGATCGTTCCTTCCCCCCTAACCGTCCCCGTGCTGGTGGTGGACTTGAGCCAGCACGAAATCGAGGAAGTGGATCGCCGGATCTTGAGCTGGGTCGACGATGATCGCACGGTCGAAGACATCAGCCAGACGGCCAAGACCAGCCTGTTCCAGGTCTCTCAGACCATTGCCCAGTTCGTCAAGCAAGGCTACCTCAAAGCCGTCCGCCCGCGCATCGTCGAAGTCGAGGTTCCTGCCAAGTCTGAAATTCCAGAAGACAGCGGCTACTACCGCATCGGCGACGAAACCGGACACTATGCGGTGGCCATGCCGGGGCTGGCCGCGCCGGGGCTGGCCGCGCCGGGGCTGGCCGCGCCCGTGGCACCGGCTTACGCGCAACACCCCCATCCCTATGCGACGATCCCGCTGGCAACTGGACCGCAATCCATGCCCGTGGGTGCCTATGTGGCCCACCCGGGCTATCCGTCAGTCGCCATGCAACCTGCCCCCATGCCCATGCCGCCGCCGGCCTACCTGCCGCCGTCCGCCGGGGTGGACGTCGGGGGACGCACCTTGCACTTTGCCGCGCCCCAACCGGGATTTGCTCCCGAGGCTCAAACCCCGCAGTTCACCTCGGCGCCTCCGCCGGCCGCGCCTCCGCCGGCCGCGCCTCCGCCGGCCGCGCCTCAGTCGTCCGCCGCTCCGGCGACCGAAGCCGAGCGCTTGATCCAGCAGGCGGAAACCGCTCTGACCCAAGGCGAGCTCGACCAAGCCCTCCAGCTGTTTCGTCAGGCCAAAACCGCTTCTGGCGCAGGTCCTGCGATCGAGCGGTTGGTGCAGCAGGGCGAAACCAAGGTCCAGCAGGCGCTCGAACGCGCGGGTTTCAAGCTGAATTCCATCCCCAAGCTGAAATGTGGGATGGAAGAACTCACCAAGCTCAAGATTTCCCCGGCGCAGGGCTTCATGTTGACCCGGGTCAACGGCAGCTACGACGTCCAGTCTTTGCTCAAGCTGAGCCCCATGGCCAAACTCGATGCGCAGATCCTTTTTTGGCAGCTGAGCAAGTCCGGCCACATCGCGGTCAAAGAAGGCGCGGCCTCGAGCCGCTGACGCGGTTGGGTCGCGGGCTGACTCGGCGGGTCACCCTACTCTGATGACGCCAGCTCCAGGAGCCGTTCTGGCGGACGGCCCACGACCGCGCGCGCGCCGAGCTGACCGATCGGGCGGATCATCAGCATGGGACGGCGTGCCATGTGCGCGATCAAGACGTCGTCGGGCTCGGAGCCGTCAAGCCCCAACTCCTGGGCCGCCCCGCGGCGCAAGAGCTGGGCGGGGCGCATGCCGAGCTGCGCGCACAAGCGGTGCAGTTCAGCTTCGCTGAGCGGCTCGCGGGTGTAGTCGCGGTATCGGTAGGCAATCCCTGCAGCATCGAGCAAGGCGACCGCCTTGCGACAACTCGATCAAGAGCGATAGCAAATCAACTCCAACATTGGCCCCTCCTCCTGAGCGCGCTACTTCGCCCGATAGACCACTTTGCCACCGAGGACGGTGGCCATCACCCGGGTTTGGGGAATCAGCGCTTCAGGAATGGTCATGATGTCCTGCGACAAGATCGTGACGTCGGCGAACTTACCCAGGCTGAGCGACCCCTTGAGGTCCTCCTCGAACGCGGCCCAGGCAGGTTTGCGGGTCATCGACTCCAATGCTTCTTGGCGGGTCATCCGCTGCGCTGGATAGAAAGCCTCACCGCTGCTCATCTGACGGCTGATGCTCGCATGGAAGTTGGCGATCGGGTCGATGTCTTCAACCGGCACGTCCGTGCCGTTGATCAAGGCAGCGCCGGAGTCGAGCAAGCGGCGCCAGACATACGCGCCTTGGGCGCTGCGCTCGGCGCCCAAACGGTCAGGCACCCACGGACCATCGGAAGTGCAGTGGATCGCTTGCACCGAAGCGATCACTCCGAGCGCAGCAAAGCGCGGAATGTCGTCAGGGTGGAGGTGCTGCGCGTGCTCGATCCGCCAGCGCAGGTCGCGCCGATCGGGATGGCGCGTGAAGGTCTCTTGGTACAAATCGAGGACTTCGCGGTTGGCCCGGTCGCCGATTGCGTGAATGCACAGCTGATAGCCGTGGGTGATGGCCAGCTCGGCGGTCTCGCGCGCGGTGGCGAGCGGAATCAGGTTGAGGCCAGTGCTTTCCGGGCTGTCGCTGTAGGGGGCCAGCAACCAGGCACCGCGCGACCCCAACGCGCCGTCGAGCGACAGCTTGATGCCGCCGACCGCGAGCATGCCTTGGGGGTCGCGGATCTTACCGTGGTCTTTTTCGCGGGCAAAGTGTGCGGCCAGACGTTCGTTGCTGTCGCGGATCATCACCCACAGCCGGACGCCCAGCCAGCCCGCATCGGCTGCCTGTTGCAAGGCGGCGATCGCGGTCAAGGACGAACCCGCGTCGTGAAACGAGGTGACCCCTTTGGTCAGGCACTCCGCCGATGCCAGCTCGACCATTTTGCGGGTCTCTTCGCGGGCGGCCTGGGTGCGCACAGCGTCGATCAGGCCCTCGGCTTCTTCGCGCAGCAAGCCGGTAGGCGCACCGTCAGGACCGTGGAGGATCTCGCCGCCTGGAGGATTGCGGGTGGTGGGGTCGATCCCGGCGAGCTCCATGGCCTTGGCATTGACGAACACCGCGTGCCCGCTGGCATGCGTCAAAAGCACCGGATGCTGGGGCGAGACCGCGCTCAAAGCAGCATGCAGAGGAAAGCCCTCGAGGTTGGGCTCAGGCACCTGCTCCCACTTGTCCTGGTGCCAGCCACGTCCGCGGATCCAAGTTCCCGGTGGGGATTGGGCCACCGCAGCTCTCACCATGGCCACGATCTCGTCCCAGGTTTTGGCGGTGCGCAAGTCGAGCTGCAAGCGGGCATCGCCCAGCCCGAGAAAATGACCATGTCCTTCGATGAAACCTGGAATTCCGAACTGGCCTTCGAGGTCGAGCACTTGGGTTTGCGGGCCGATGAGCGGCAGGACGTCCTGATTGCTGCCCACGGCCACGATCCGCCCGTCGCGCGCGGCTAAAGCCTGGGCTTGCGGACGTGCGGGGTCGAGGGTGATGAGGTGTCCGTTATTGAGCACCAGATCCGCTGGCGGGCTCTGCACCTCTGATTTTTCTCCCATCGACTTGACTCCCATGGCGAGAACCAGCGCCAGCATCGTGGTCCAGTGCAGCCAACCCCAGCTCAGTTTTCTCATGGCCGGATTCTAACCCAACTGGCGTAGAACCTACAGGGGACTTGCACCCCATGGGGTTCATGCCCAGGTCGGGGGGCCACAAGCCTGAGGAACCCGGCGATAGCGCTTTGGTTGACCATCGAAGATCAGTGGTGCCGGGTCGCCGCGCTTGACGCTGTACACCTATCCGTGTACAGTCACGCCCATGAAGCTGCGAGACTTGGAGGGAACCCTCCGCCAACTGGGCTGGCACTTCTTGCGCCATGGAGGGAAGCATGACGTTTGGACCAATGGTACACGTGAAGAAGCCATTCCGCGTCATACCGAGATCAATGAGAAACTGGCGCAGGCCATTCTGCGGCGTGTGAAAGGAAGCATGTAAACTCTATGCGATTGCACGGACGTGTCTATAAAGATGGCAAGTGGTGGCTCGCGGAAGTCCCCCTCCTCGATGCCATGACGCAAGGCCGCAGCCGGAAGGAAGCCCTGGTTATGGTCGCTGACCTCCTGGAAACGTTGGCGAACCGCCCGGGCTTCTGCGTTCACGTGTATGCGGGGAAGCAGGAAGCGTTTGAAGTCAGTGCCACGGATACACGGGGCCTGCTGAGTCTGGTCCTGCGGCGGCAACGGGAACGGAGCGGGTTGTCCTTAGCCGAAGCCGCCGCGCGGTTGGGTGTCAAGTCCCGCAATGCCTACGCTCGGTACGAGCGGGGGACTTCGGTGCCGACGCTGGACAAACTGACAGAGTTGTTGCAGGCGGTGGCACCGGGCCAAGACGTGGTCCTCCAGCAGAGCTTGGAAAGCTGATCTGCGTCCTTTCCCATCCGCAACACCACCGAACCACGCTAGGCTGCGGCCACACCCCAAAGTGCTCGGCGGTGAGAGATGGTGGGCCGCCACGATGGTCGCTCATCGTCGAGGACGAGCCTCTGCGCGCTGGCGTGATAAAATCAGTGCGTGCGATTCGACTAGGATGAGGCCAAGGCAGCGGCGAACCGCGCCAAACATGGAATCTCCTTCAACGAGGCCGCCACGGTGCTCGGCGACTCTCTCGGCTGGATGTACCCCGACCATGACCACGCGGAGTTTGAACACCGCTGGATCACAATCGGGGAATCGGAAGCCGGCCGAATCCTCGTGGTCGCCCACACCGACGACGGCGAAGGTACAATCCGGATCATCAGTGCGCGACGCGCGACACGGAAGGAGCGCCAGTATTATGAAAAAGGATCATGAGGCGGATGAACTGCGGCCGGAATACGACTTCAGTCAGATGTCCGGAGGTGTGCGAGGTAAGTACGCGGAAGCGTACCGTGCTGGCACCAACTTGGCGCGCCTGGACCCGGACGTAGCTGCGGCCTTCACCACTGATACGTCCGTCAATGAAGCTCTCAGGGCCATACTCCGAGTGGCGCCGAGGAAGGCCGGGTAACCCCCGCCTGCACCGGACGTGCTCCGCGCGCCGGTGAGGCGCGGAGCCGTTAGGCGACACTTGAGAACGCGAGGGTTACTCACCGCTATTCTGCTGATGGCGACAATCGCTTGCGGCAGAAACCCGCGCTACCTGGACGCCGAACTTCACCCGCAGCCGGACGGCGACCGCTTCTTGCGGACTTGGTTCACGAAGCATCTGAGAGCTCTCGGCGAAGAGCCTTTATGCCCCATGCTGAGGGGTAGCGCGCCCAGCCGGTCAGGAGCCGTTTGAGGTTTTTGGGGCGTCTGGTGGCGCGCGCGTTCGGGAGTTGAGCGGCCCGGCCACGGGCGGCTCTGGGCCGAGGGCAGACCGCCGTGCTAGGATCGACGTGGAGGTTCACCATGCCACATCCTCGTTACTCCAGTGCCGAGATCGCCGACCGAGGCCAGGCTCTCTACGAGCGTGAGATCGAGGGCTCGCTCGGGGCGAGCGAGCGCGGCAAGTTTCTCGTGCTCGACGTCGAGACGGGAGACTACGAACTCGACGGCGACCAGCTCGCCGCCGTCAAGCGGGCTCGGGCGAAACATCCCGAAGGCGCCTTCTACGTCCTCCGGGTCGGTCACTCGGCCGCCTATCGACTTGGCCTAAAGACGCTGGCAGCCCACGCATGCTGACCGGTCGCGTGACGGCAGACAAAGAGGCGGTCCTCACGATCGAGGTGCTCGGTGCCGAGGGTCGGATCGCCCAGGTCGAGGTCGGGATCGACACGGGTTATAACGGCTTCCTGACCCTGCCGAAGGCGATGATCGAAGACCTCGATCTCGCTTTCCTGGGACCAGCGCGGGCCGCGCTCGGAGATGGCCACGAAGTGAGGATGGATCTCTTTCTGGCGTCTGTCCAGTGGGACGATGGGCTGCGCGACGTGCTGGTCCTCGCTGCTGAAGGCGGACCCCTCATCGGCATGGCGTTGCTCAGTGGCTACCGGCTCGTCATCGACGTTGCAGAGGGCGGGGTGGTTTTCATCGAACCTCTCGCGAAAATCCGTGGAATGAATTGAGGCTGGCTGTCATGAAAACCGTGGGCGGTTCTCAGCTCGGGAAAGCGCGGGGCTCGAAGCCCGCGGGCCGCTTTTTCCGGGTGATTGGCTGTCAGCGACGGTTCGCCCATGCGCCAGGTCCGGCAGCTGGAGAGGAGGCGAGAATCGCCCTGGCCGAACCCGCGGGCCTCGGTACTGCCTCCACCGTTTGTGACTTCGGGTCTTACCGATACTTGCACCCCATAAGTTCATGCCATGTCGGGCCCCCACAAAGGTTCGGCGGACGGTGCGGCGCGCTGCCGCTGATGCCGAAGATGCCGAACGTTGGGCGCTGGGCTGCAGCCACAACCGTGGTAAAATCGCTGTTCTGGAAAGGAACGGTGTCATGAAGTACCGGGTGCTAATTGAGCAGGATGAAGACGGCGTGTTCGTCGCCGAGGTCCCGTCTCTTCCGGGCTGCATTTCGCAGGGGACGACCCGCGGAGAGGCGTTGGCCAACGTCCGGGAAGCGATCGCGGCATACCTTGAGAGCCTCAAGGCTCATGACGAGCCCATTGCACTTAACCTTTTCGCCTAAGACCAAACACCTGAGTGTTCACCGTGAAGCCGAGAATTTACGTTGAGACCTCGATCCCGAGCTACCTGACGGCGAGGCCCGGCAACGATGTTCGGGCACTGGCGAATCGGGATGTCACGCTCGAATGGTGGGAAACCCGACGCCACGCCTTCGATCTGTTCATATCGGAGTTTGTCATCGCTGAAGCGGCACTGGCGATCCAGATGCGGCCAAGCGAAGGCTCGATGTTCTGAATGGAATCCCAGAGCTTGAAGCCACTGAGGAAGTCCGAGCACTCGGTAAAGCCTTGATCGCGGAAGGCGCCATCCCGGCCCGTGCTGAGATTGATGCCTACCACATCGCGATTGCCGCCGTGAACGGTATGGAATACCTCCTCACCTGGAATTGCACCCATATTGCGAATGCGGTGATGCGCCCTAAGATAGAGTCGCTGTGTCGGAAATGCGGATACGAGCCACCGGTCATATGCACACCACAGGAACTAATGGAGGGCTAGCTAGGTATGTGGCGCGATCCAGTCGTTGAAGAAACCCGAAAACGCCGCGAGGAATACGCCGCGAAGTTCAATCATGATGCTGACGCGATCTTTGAGGATATCCGCAAGCGCCAAAGCCAAGCCGGGAAGAAGCTGGTGTCCTTTCCGGCTCGCAAGCCAAAGCACAAGACATCTGCCGCATAACCATCGCTTGGAGCGGACGCCGGTGAAGTCGTGGTGGCGCTTCGCGGCAACCCTCTCGGCCGGCGCCGCTCAAGGAAGCGTTTTAGCCCCCACAGAGTCCAATCTCCCGCCGAGCAATCATCACCACTAGAAGGAGGAGCGCCAGAATGAGCATCAACTCAATGGCCAACGCCGCCGCGTCGCGTCGTCCTGACATCGCACCGCTAAACGTTATTCCACGGGGACTCGACGAGATTGCAAGAGCTGCGGCAAGTACGCCAACGCCAACGGCGTCCACCTCATCAGATCAGGCACCTCCGACGACTCCCATGGACACCGCCCTCAACGTCCTCTTCGGCTACATCCCGACCGAGATTCTGACCTTGTACGTAGCCGTCTTGGCCGCCGTTCAGCAGGTGAGCACGACGTCACCCGCCAAGGTGACACCCGCCGCCTGGATTACTTTCTATTCATTCCTGATCGCCACTCCAGTTGTGGTTTGGCTGATGTATGGTGCAAAGCTCATTGCCGCAAAGAAGTCTGTCCCATGGCAGTTCAGCAAATGGCCGGTTTGGGAGATGTTCGCTGCCACCGTTGCGTATTGCGCGTGGGCCTTTGCGCTGCCAAACAGCCAATTTATGGAATTCACATGGTACTCGGCATCTCTTTCCGGTGTTGTGGTTCTTGTTGTTTCCACGATCCTTGGCCTGCTTGCCCCATTTTTCCAGCGGCCATTGGCTGGAGACGCTCCACCCAGCGGGAATTAACCTACTAGCTAAGTCGTCCTGAACAACCACGTTGCGCCATCGAACGACGCCTAATCCGTATTAGGTCAGGCGAGGAGAAAGGAGAAGCCATGAACTGGCTCGTGACTAAGATGAAATGGGTGATGCTGGTATCGGGCGTGCTGACCCTTACCATGGTTCAAGCCGCCATCGCACCGAGCGCAGCCTTGCGCGCCATGTTTGGAGAAACGCTTGAGGGGCCGCTCGCTGAGATCGTCGTGCGCAACTGGGGCGCATTGATCGCTCTCGTCGGAGCGATGCTCATTTATGGCGCGTTCCAGCCCCTTGTGCGTCCGCTCGTGTTGGTGGTTGCTGGCCTCAGCAAAGCGATCTTCATCACCTTGATTCTCACCTTCGGTGCTCAGTATTTGGGGCACCAGGCCGGCATTGCCGTCGTCGTCGATTCCGTCATGGTGTTGTTGTTCATTGCCTATTTGTTGGCCACCAGCCGTGCAAAGCCTGCTGCCTGACCGAGCAGGGAGAGCGATCGTGACTGAACACACCGTTTCGTCCGAGGATCTGAGCGTGCTTGACGCGATGTACACGGACCGCTCTCCGAATGGCCGCCCAACAAGTTGGCGCTGCCTGGTCGAAGAGTTGCGCAAGATTCGCCGCATCGTCGAGGCGGGTACTGTGGTGCACGTCGCGGGCGAGGCTACCCTGCGAACGTGGACCGAGTTCTACAATTGGGCGCACGGGCGTTATCACATGCTCGAAGACGGCTGCGACCCCTGGATCGGAGATGATTCGTCGTAGAACCTTTCATCTGCCTCACCCGGCCTCTGCTGTGGCACGCTGCTTAGGCTCAGCCGAACTCCACTGCAGTCCGGCGGCGGCGGTTGCTGAGCTTCAGGCAGCGTAGCCTGCGGCAGCGCCGGGAGAGGCAGGAGGATGGCTTCGGCCCATGAAAACGTCCTGGGATGTTGTCAAAGACGGTACGGCTCGCGGCATTGACGTCAACGCCAAAGCGGTCGTGTTCCGGACCGGCACCCCGCCGTACGATTCGAGCCGCTCGTGTACCCACGCGGAATTCTTAGGCGGTTACATCCAGGATGACCCGATCGCCACTTTCGGATATGCCGTTGTGGCGGACGTCATCGCGGCCGTGCTCTCCTTCCACCCGCTCGATCAGACAGACTCTGAAACAGCACTGTTGCGAAAAGCGATCAATCGAGGACTGGATCGGGCGATCGCGAATGGCGAGTTGGACAGCCTCAACCTGATCATCCAGGCAGGCGCGGACCTCAATCGGAAAGAGTTCTACGGCATGACACGCCTGATGAATGCCTGTTCCGGTTCACATCCGAACAAGTACGCAATCATGAAACTGCTTTTGCAGCACGGCGCGGACCCGAATGCCACGGACAACGGCGGGGATAATCTTCTGATGCGGGTTCTTTCAGGCTACTCGGGAACGAGAGACGATCTGGACACGATTGTGCCGCTACTGCTGGACCATGGCCTGGATGTCAACACCAAAAACAGGAACGGGAAAACAGCGCTCCAGCTGGCTTGTTTCTGGGGAAACTTGGACGTGGTCAAGCATTTGATTCAACGGGGTGCCAATATCCACGAAGTTACCAAGGCAAAAGAGGCGCTGCTGGCCGAAGTCATGAGCGGCGGAACTAGCCCGCTCACCCCGGGTCAACACCCGGAGCTGGTCCGGCTGCTGATCGAAAACGGCGCCGATGTCAATACGCGGGACGGATTTGGAGATACAGTTCTCATGTTCGCCTGTGAACAGGGTCATCTGGACCTGGCAGACTTCCTCTTGGACAGAGGCGCGGACATCAACCAGGTGAATAACCACATATTCAAGGGACGGACTGCGCTGATGGCGGCTGCCCGGGCTGGGCGGGTCGAGGCCGTCAAGCTGCTGCTGGCACACGATGCGGAGGTCAACGCGGCAGACTCGCCCAAGGAAACGGCTCTTGTCAAGGCGGCCTACTGCGGGCACGCCGAGGTGGTGGGTATCCTGTTAGAGCACGGCGCCGATATTCATGCCCGCGACATCTGGGGAAATACGCCCCTGCTTCATGCTGCCCGGGGCGGGCGCACCAGAATTCTAGAGCTGTTGCTGGATCATGGCGCCGACGTCAACGCTAGAAACGACCAGGACTGGAATGCTTTGATGCAGTCCTGCATGGGGGGAAACGTGAAGGCGGCGGCGCTGCTCGTGGCGCGCGGGAGCGAAGTCAACCTGAGAGGAAAAGAAAAAGAAGCGGGCGCCACGCCGCTGATGCTGGCGTGCTGGAAAGATTCGGTGGAGATTGTGAACCTGCTCCTCCACAACGGTGCGGACGTCCACTTCAAGGATACAGAAGGCAAGACCGCTATTGAGCGCGTGATGCAGAGCACTCTCCAGTACCCTGTGCCGATCGAGATCGTCCGGGCGCTGCTGGAGGCCGGGGCCGACCTCGAAATACACCTCCTTCACGGCTGCACGCCGTTGAGCGTCGCCGCCATCAAAGGCGATCTCGTCCTGATGAAACTGCTTCTGGAGAAAGGCAGCCAAGTGAATGCGCCGGACGAGTTCGGCGTGACGCCACTCATGCAGGCGGCGATGTATGGGCATCAAGACGCAGTGGCACGGCTCCTGTTGTATAAGGCGGAGGTAAATGCGCAGGCCCAAACCGGCAAAACAGCCTTCGCGTTTGCGTCTGAAGGAGGCCATGCCGAAATCGCCCGGCTGCTGGCCGCTGCGCGCGGAGATGTGGCTGAGAAGAAGGCCGAAGGCCCCATCTGTTCGTTCGAAGCCTGCCCTATCTGCCAGGACCTTTCGGACAGCGTCTCAGCCGATCGGGCCCGGGGGGAGGCCCTCCCTCCCGCCGCGGCGCGTTTGATCGAACGGCGCAAGTGTCCGTACTGTGGAACAGGCTATGAGTGCTCGAATGATTCCGAAGGAGGCCTGAACCCTTACGATATCGACACCCTGACCCGGCTCAAATCTTAGGAAATCCGCGCCCGTTACGGACTCACCCAAAATACGTGATGGTGGCGCCGGGCCGTCGAGCTTGGATCGTCAGTGCATCCCGAAGAGCGCGCGTGGCTGCCACGGGTTAGCTATGGTCGACCGGATCGTTTAGGTTTAGGGGCGCCCGCCGACATTGAGGTGAGCTCCATCACCGGCTTTGACTTGGGTCTTCACTTTCATAGGGGTACTCCCTGGTTGTAGGTTGAACTGTTGGGCTCTAGCCGCCGGGTTGGAGGGAAGCTCCCTCACCGGCTTTGACTTGGGTCTTCACTTTCATTGCGGTACTCCTTTTTGGTTGAACTGCGGTAGCACGATTTGAGCGCGCACAGAGGTGGTCAAAAACGGGCTTGCGGTACTCCTGACCTCAAATCATGGACCGCCTGCTTTGCCTTTGGCCCCTTTTCCGTCTTTGCCACCGAACCACTTCCGGATCCTTTGACCGACCTTTTCGCGGATTTCGTGGCGCAGGCGCTGTTCTGCCATTCGCCGCCAACCTCGACGGTCAAATTCCACCTGCGGATTCTCCGGCGGACCGCGGACCACGAGGGGCAAATGCAAGCGACCCTTTTCGTCGGTCAAGGCTTCCAGCATTTCCTTGGGCAACTCTTCGACCACGATCCCCTCGCGCGGCACGGTCAGCTCCGCGGTGAGCGCGAGCGGACCTCCGACCTCCAGGTGGCCACCCATTTCCAGCACCAAGTCCCCCGCTCGGATGGCGCACGGTTCCAGTTCGATCCGGCTGCCCCGAACCTTGAAATCGAGGGTGAACGGCGCATAAGCGCTGCCGATCACTTGCCGTCCGGTGAGTAACTGCTCGATGGCCGCCAAGACCACCAGCTGGGGCAGCTCGCCACCTTCGACTTCGAGCGTTCCCGCGCCTTGACAGTGGCTGCCCGTTTTGCCGTCGCCGTTGATTTGCAGGCGCAAACGGCCAGGGCCAAGGCCGCCGCGTGCCTCGGCCCCGAGCAACAGATTGGTGTTGATCGGTTCGCCGCGAGCGGTGAGCGTGTAACGGTAAGGGTCCTGGTTCCAGTTGACGTCAAGCTCAGCGACCAGCGGACCGTTGGCGGTCGGGTAGTGGAGTTCTTCGACGCGTAAATGACCTGCCTGGACCCGCACTCGGCCGGTAACCGCGTGCGCTTGCGGCAGCGGACCGGAAACTTCGGCAGCCGCCAGCTCACCCTGGGCCCGCAGGCCCACAAGCCATGCGGTCGTCGCGTCGGTTGCGAGATCGGTGAGCTCGACCGTGATCCCGCGGACGCGCAGCGGTGGGGCCGTGCGGGCGAGCGTGAATGCGCCGTCGCGCACCGTCAAGCGTCCCAGGGCGAAGTCCAAGGCCAGGCGGCCAGGGCTCCCTGCGGTCCCTCCGCTCGCAGCTCCGCTGCCCCCGCCACCCACGCCCGAGGTGGGCGCTTTGGACCCGGCTCGACTCGGGCGAACCTCGATCTCGGGTTGCTCCAACACCAACTCGTCGAGGACGACGCGCCCGACGAAAAGCGGCAGCCAGCGATGCTGACACCACAGCCGCTCAACCCGCACCTCAAGCCAGCTGCCGGCCACCTCTCCGCTCGCGGTGACCCGGGTCAGAAGCAGCCCACGCAGCAAGTTGAAACGGAAATCTTCGGCTTCAAGCTTCAGACCTTGGAGCTTTGCGGCTTGGCTCAGCACGGCCTTGCCCAGCTTGGGGGCGGCAAAGTCTAAGGTCAGGGCGGCCAGCAGTCCGGCTAGCAGGATCCCGCCAGCAAAGAGCAGCCACCGCCAGCGGCGCAGAGGGGAAAGTGCAATGGGGGAGTCGGCCATGGTCCAGGCAAAGTCAGGCGAGAGTTCTTCCAGGCGCTTAGCTTAGCACGCTGCGTTATTGCTGTGTCGACCCTACGTTCGGGGATGGGACTCACCTCAGCTTGGACGCATTCTCTAGCGCACGCGCCGTTTGGATTCCCTTCGGGTTCCATTTGGGTTATTTCGTGTCAAGCGTGCTAAATTTCCCCATTACGAAGATGCAGGCAAGCGGCTAGGAATCCCCGGTCCGGAGCCAGCGCTTGCCAGAACCGAGATGGACCCTGCGGTACCCGCCAGAACGCCATGGGCCAAGACACAACGATCTTCAGCGACTTCGTGCGGTCGCTTAAACCCGCAGGAGTACCCCCCAGCGAGGAGTCTTTTCTCGCGCTGTGGGCTGCGCTCAAAACCGCGCTCGCCAGCGAGCTCAAGAAGCGCGGTTTGTGGGAGACGCCGCCGAGCTATCTCGGCGTCTATGGCTGGACGAGGTGGGCAGAGAAGGCGCCGGAAGGCGTCGGTGAGGCGCTCGATGAATTGCTCGCGGACTGCTATGAGTTCGTTTTCATCCGCCGCTTGCGCAGCCTCCAAGCGCAGCTCAAAGTCAAGGACAACATTGATGGCCTGATCTTCCTCGGAATCCGCAACTTCATTTACGAAACCCAACGGCGACACGATCCCTTGGGTTACCGCGTCTTCGAGTTGGCCCAACGAGCGGTGCGCGGTCTGCTCGCGGCAGGCCGGCTCGCGGTGCTCAGTGGACCCGACAAGGTGGGCAATGACACGCTGCTGAGCTTCCCGGCCGGAGCTGCCGCAGGGGAAGTCCCCGATCAGGCTCCCGATTTTGCAGCGCTTGTCTTGCGTTTCAACAGCGAGCTCTTACCCGACTTGATCCAGGCCCAAGGAGACGCTTACGAGGCCGTGGTCGACCGTCTGGGGGCGCGGATCGCCGAGTTGCCGGCAGCAGGAGTGACCCAGTTCCGCTTTCGCGACCTGGTCGAGCCGCTCAAAAACGATGCGCGCGCCCGCTGGAGTGCGATCTGGCAGGCCGAGCAAGGCGAAACCGGGTTCGAGGACAGCGAAACCGAGTTTCGGACCGTGGTCCTCACGGTAGCGCCCGACCTCGGCTTGGTCGCGCGCGACAGCTTCGCCCAGCTCGATACCCAGGTAATGGCCGCGATTGGCGAGCTGGAAGTGCGCAGCAAGACGCGCTACTACCTCGAAACCTTGTGGGGCTACCTGCGCGCGCATGCCGCGGGGGAGACCGTGGGATTGGGGGCAGATGCCAGCGCGAGCGAAAGCTTGCCGTCGCAGCGCAAGCTGGCCGAAC
>CAZCOV010000053.1:14690-22575 GCA_964499975.1 uncultured Thermoanaerobaculia bacterium | reverse complement strand
CTGCAACTTGGCGAGTTGAGCGGTGACCGCTGCGCTTGCGAGACCCAGACGCCAAGCCAGCTCGGTTGGGGTGGCGCCGGCTTCAGCGGTTTCCCGCACCCACAGCTCGAGGGCGAGCTGATCGTCGGTGATCGCGGCCAGGGCGTCGAGCAGCGGCTGCCCGCGCCGGCGGCGCCATAGCGGGTCGAGAATCAAGCCGCCGCCCAAGGTCAAGGCTGGGGACGGGCGGCGGATGATGAAGCGGTCCCCGCGGACCGCGACCACCGGTTGACTAAGCCGGATCTCGACCAGCCCGCTCATTCCCGGGGCGAGCGCGGACCCCGCGGCGAGCCCCAGCGGGCGCAACTTGCCGAGCACTTCACTGGCGTAAAGGTGGAAGCGGATGGGCACAAAAGTGGTGAGGGCGTCCGGAGCATCGGCGAGCAAGGTCAGGTGAGCGCACAAGGTTTTGCTCACCACCAGCGCTTCGGGGGTGACTAGCTCGCAGCCGCGTTCGAGATCGGTGTGGCTCACCCCGGTCAGCTGGATGGCCGTGCGCTCGCCCGCTTCAGCCACTTGCCGTTCGCTGCCGTGAACGTGGAGACTGCGCACCTTGCCCGAGAGCCCGGAAGGCAGCACGCTGAGGGTGTCGCCCACTCGGACCTGGCCGCTTTTCGCCGTCCCGGTCAAGACGGTGCTCAAGCCTTTTAGCTGAAAGGCGCGATCGACGGGCAGGCGAAAAGGGGCGGTGGGATCGACATCTCGGCGGATGCGGCTCGCCTGGGCGATCAGCTCGCGTTGGAGTTCGGGTAAACCTTCACCCGTAGTGCTGGCCACCGGCAGCACCGGTGCGCCGGCAAAAACCGTGTCCGCGAGCAACTCTTCCACTTCGAGGACTGCCAGTTCGAGCAACTCTGGTTCGACCAGGTCGCGCTTGGTCAAGGCCACGACCCCGCGGTCGATCCCGAGCAGTGAGCAGATCGCCAGGTGTTCGCGGGTCTGCGGTTTGACCCCTTCGTCAGCCGCGACCACCAGCAGCATCAGCCGGACGCCACCCAGGCCGGCCAAGGCGTTGTGCAGAAACCGTTCGTGCCCAGGAACATCGATGAAGCCGAGCTGGAGATCAGCGGTTTCGAGGTGGGCAAAACCCAGATCAATGGTGATCCCGCGCCGCTTTTCTTCTTCCCAGCGATCGCAGTCGATCCCGGTCAAAGCCCGGATCAAAGTGGTCTTACCGTGGTCGATGTGACCCGCTGTGCCGACGATGACGTGCTGCATGACGATCAGAGCATGGCGATCAAAGCATGGCGATCAGAGCATGGCGATCAGCGCATGGCGATCCCAGGCTGGATTTTTCAGCCCAGGACCTCGCGCGCGAGGCGATTGATGGTCGCTGAGTCGACGCTGGCGCCGAAGCGGGTGATCATCGCCTTCATCACCGGCCCGATGGCTTTGGCGCCGCTCAGCCCTTCGGCGGCCACAAACTCGGCTATCGCTTGGCGGACCTCGGCTTCGTCGGCTTGCTGGGGAAGGAAGTCCGCAAGAATGGCGATTTCACGTTCCTCTTTGGCCGCGAGTTCGAGCCGGCCGCCTTGTTGAAACTGTGCGATTGAGTCCTTGCGCTGCTTGATCCCGCGGCGGACCAAGTCGATCAAGCCCTTGTCGTCCACTTCCTGGCCGCGCCGGATTTTCTCGTTCTTGATGTCGGCGAGCAGCATCCTTAAGGTGCTCACTCGCTCCGAGTCCTTGGCCTTGAGGGCATTTTTAACGGCGTCTTGAATGCGGTTTTGCGGATGGTCCTGCATGGCGGGAGATTATATGCGATCGCGCAGGGATCTGGATTCGGCATACAATTCGACCATGGCACAAGCAGGGTTCAAGACAGAAGTGCAGGCAGAAGTGCGAACACAATTGCAAGCAGAACCGCAGGTTAAAGCACCGGTTCAACCCTGCAGAGGGCGACAGCGGGGTTCCTGGGGCGTCCTGGCGGTGCTGCTCGCGTTGACCGGGTGCGTGAGTTCCCCTCGACCACCGCAAACCGCGGATTTGCCCACGGCGGCGGGGCTCGATCATCTCGACCAGCGGGCCCTCCTGCTGCTGCTTGCGGATCGCCAGCTCCATGAGCCCTTTACCGTCAATCAAGCGCTGACCGCCGGCCCCGCGGTCCGCGAGCAGCTGGCGCTGACCCTCGCCCGCACCGGTCAGCCCGAAGGCGGCCCTGCGCTCGAACGGCTGCTCACCGATCCCGCAGTGAATGTCCGCCGGGCCGCAGTTTTTGCGCTCGGTGAGCTCGGCGAGGAGAGTTACCCCCAGGCGGCGCAAGGGTTGTGGGGGATGCTGCGCGACCCGGATCGCGCCACCGGACGCCTGGCGGTTGAAGCTTTGGGCAAGATCGGGGTGCCGCTCCAGCAAGTGGTGGCGAGCTTGATCGACGTCCCGACCGAAGAATTTTTCCCCCGCTTGCTGCCCGCGCTCTTCCGTTTCAGCAGCCACAAAGAGAATGCGCTCAGCGTGGTGCGCTGGGCCGAGCAGGGGTTGACGACCAGCGATTCCGAGCTCCACGCCATGGCCGCCTATGCCTTGGCGCGCACCCCGCGCCCCGAAGGCGTGGCCCTGCTCCGCCAGCTGCTTGCCGATCCTGACCCTTGGGTCGCGGGCTGGGCAGCGCGCGGGCTGGGCCAGGTGGGGGATGCGTCGGACCTCGAACGCATCCTGCCCTTGCTCAACGCGTCAGCTCCGGGGCCGATCATCCAGGCCCTGCGCGCTGGGCAACGGCTGGCCCGCGCAGCCCAGGCCCCTCTGTCCTGGCTGATGCGCCTGCGCGAACTGGTGACAGATCCGCGTCCTGGCGTGCGTCTGACCGCGCTGGAAGCGAGCGCAACCTGGCTTCCTGATCCCGAACTGAGTTCGGCGGTGGTGCGCGCGACTGCCAGCGAGCTGCCGCGCGAACGTGCCCTCGCCGTCCTGGCATTGGCGGAAGCGGACGACCCACAAGCGCCATCGCTCGTCCGCGCGCTGGCCCAAGCAGAGGACCCGGTGCTGCGCGCGCGCGCAGCCGAAGCCGCTGGACTCTGCCGCTTGCCCGACTTGGTGTTACAGCTCGCCCACGATTCTCACCCCAGCGTGCGCGGCGCTGCTTTTGCTACCCTCTTTGCGGGCGACGAAGCAACTGCACTCGTCCACGCGCGGACCGCATTGGGCGATGCCGATCCTGGGGTCCTGGCTGCGGTTTTCGACTGGGCGGGCGAGCATCCGCGGCTCTCCATGGAAGAACTGCTCGCGGTCCTGCCCAGGGTCCAAGCCGATCGCCAAGTCACCGAAGCGCGGATCAGCCTGGTGCGGGCGCTGGTTGCCCGCGCCCAAGCCGAACCCTTGGAGCGCGGCGCCATCGTCGCCCAGCTCGAGGAGCTGAGCCAGGTTGAGGACTTTCTCTTGCGGCGGCAAGCGATCGCCGGCCTGGTCGCGCTGGAACGCGAGGCCCCGCCCGTGGGTGGACTGCGCAGCGCCAAAACCGCCGAGCTGTACCGGGATCTGGTGCTGCAGACCGAAAAGCCGCGCCGCGTCGATCTGGTCACCGAGCGCGGCACTCTTCACTTGGAACTGGCGTGTCCCCAAGCACCGCTCACTTGTCTCAGCTTTCTCCAGCTCGCGGCCCAAGGTTTTTTTGACGGACTGACCTTTCACCGAGTGGTGCCCGATTTTGTGATCCAGGGCGGCGATCCCCGCGGCGATGGTCTGGGCGGCCCGGGCTATGAGCTGCGTGACGAAATCAATCTTCTGCGCTACGATCGCGGGGCCCTGGGCATGGCACTTTCCGGGCCCGACACCGGCGGCAGTCAGTTTTTCATCACCTTGTCGCCCCAGCCTCACTTAGATGGCGGCTATACGATTTTCGGCCATGTGGTGAGCGGCAAGGAGGGATCCGGCGACGAGGTCCTCGAGCGCATCGTCCAGGGGGACCGGATCTTGCGGATCGTCGCAGCGGTCACACCGTGAAAGCTAAGGGTCAGCAACCACCGAACCGCCAGGCACCACCAGAAACAAGATCAGCTGGCCGCAGCAACCTTTGCGGACGGCCTGCGTACCTAGGGCAATTGAGAGGGCACGATGCAACCGAACGATGAGGAACTGGTTGCGTCGGTCCTTCGGGGCGAGCAAGAACGTTTTGGAGATTTGGTCGAACGCTACCAGGGACGCCTGGTCAATTATCTCCTCCGTTTGCTGGGAGACGCGGAAGATGCGCACGATCTGGCGCAGGAAGTTTTCCTCAAGATTTACCTGGCTTTGGACCGTTTCGATGCCCAGTATCGCTTTTCCACCTGGCTGTTCCGTGTGGCCCAGAACGCGGCGATTGACCAGATCCGCAAGCGACGGCTCAAGCTGGTGTCGCTGCACCGTCCCGAAGATGACCATGAGGGCGAAGGGGGAGGTGACTGGGACTTGCCCAGCACCAGTCCGACGCCCTACCAAGAAAGCCGGAACCTGGAACGAGGCGGGGCGATCCAAGCAGCGATCGCCAGCTTGCCTCCAGAGTATCGGGAGTTGATCGAGCTGCGTCATTTTGCCGAGCTGTCTTATGAAGACATTGCGCAGCTCAAGGAGATGCCGCTCGGCACGGTGAAAAACAAGCTATTTCGCGGTCGGCAGATGCTCAAAGAGCAGCTGGCCGACTTCTTGACCGACTGAGCGAACTGCGAGCGCGCGGTCGAACCCGAGGATGGGGCGCCGCGCAGCAGGGGCTAACAACAGCTGAGGCGAATAACTGCTATGGAAACCATGGATCGCACAACCCTTTGCGAGTGGTTGGACCTTCACCTTGAAGGACAGCTCAGGCCAGAACAAGAAGCTCAGCTCAAAACCCGTCTAGCGCAAGACCCTGTGCTCGCAGTCGAACTCCAGGCCCTGAGCACGGTTCACGGACTGCTGGCCCAGCAGCGCATCGCGGTCCAGCCCGGATTCAAAGACAGAGTCTTGCAGGCGCTGCCAGTGGCGTCTTGGGAACCGCAGCGTCAGGCTTTTTGGGTGCCTCTGGCGGCGATGGTACTCCTGGCGGTGAGTGCTGCCTTGTTCTTGTCTTTAGGACGGGAAGAAAACCACCTGTGGGCGACCGGGTCGGCTGTTTTCGATTTCCTGCAAGCCGGTCTGCTCGCGGGCGCCGGGCTTTTGACTGCCTCCTGGCGTGGTCTGGGGATGGGACTGGAAGAACTGATCACCAGCTCTATGTCCAGCTTTGTCGTTTTCGTGCTGCTCGTCTTGATGCTTGACTTCTTGGTGATCTCCTTGCTCCGCCGCCGGGCCAAGCCGCAGAGCGCCGCCCAAGAGGCGAGTTCGACCCCCAAAGACGCTTGAGCCGGTCGGCTGTCGGCGCGCATTTTGAGCCGCTGCGCTGCGCTGTATTGCACTGCTGCAGGTGGTGCGGCCGGCCACGACCGGGTCCTAGCTTCTGCAACGTTCTACCTTCTTGCAACTTGCCCCAAGTCTGCTAAGCTCATCTGGTGACTGCAACATCGTCTTTTGGCCGGTCTTGTCTGGGCTGGCTGGCGCTTGGGTTTTTTTTCGTGGCCGCTGGGTCAGCGGAAGAGCGTGACGCCGCCGCTCCGGCTTACCACCTGCAGCGCGGCAGCCTGGCGCGCAGCCGCATCGTCGCCCTTGGCCGCGATCTGGTGCTCGACGGCCACGCGCAGAGCCATGCGGTGGTGATCCACGGCTCCGCCCGGGTGGCGGGTCGCGTCGAGGGGGACCTCATCGTGCTCGGCGGCGCCGCAGAGCTGGGGCCCACCGCGCAGATCTTGGGCGACGTGTTCGTTTTGGGCGGTAACGTCCAAGTAGCTCCGGGCGCGATCCTCGGCGGGCGATCCGTGGCCTATCCTGATGCCTCGAGCGCCTGGTTGACCTTGATCGAAGGGCCGGCGCTGGGCTTGAGCGCGGCCTCACCCACGGTGATCGGGGCCAAGCTGGCGTTGCTCGCTTTTTGGGCCTTGCTCGCGCTTTTCCTCTTCGCGATCAGCCGTCGCGAGTTGCTGCTCACCGCCGAAAGCGTCCGCTGTGAACCCTTCCGCAATTTCCTGCTCGGTTTGACCGGCGTCTTGGCCATGGTCTTGACCGCGCTCTTGTTCAGTGCGTTCTCCGGCGCCTTGCTCGGAGTTCCCCTGCTGGTGCTGGTCGCGGTGGTCGCGCTGGTGCTGCGGTTCTGGGGGATGGTCGCGGTTTTCCACGCCTTGGGCGGCTGGATCTCCAAGCAATTCAAGATCAAACGGCCGCTCCCCCTGGTGGCGGCCACCTACGGGCTCTTGGCTTTGGGGGTGGTCAAGTTCATCCCCTGGATCGGCATCTGGACCTGGACCGCCGCGACCTTCATCGGGGTTGGTGCGGCGCTTTCGACCAAGCTCGGGCGCCGTGAAGCCTGGTTGGCAACCGTTGGATCGAGTGAACAAGGAGTTTTTAGTTGATGCCAGACAGCAAATTCGAGATCAAAACTCTCGGTGTGATCGGCGCCGGCACCATGGGCAACGGCATAGCCCAGGTCGGCGTGGTTTCCGGATATCTTGTTCGCCTCATCGATATTGACCCCGCTGCACTCGACCGCGGCGTGTCCCACCTCAAGCAAGGCCTTGAGAAGCTGGTCAGCAAGGGCAAGCTCAGCGCTGAAGACAAAGACGCAGCGCTCGCGCGTTTGGCTGCGGGCAGCGAGCTGCAAGCGCTGGCGGACTGCGATCTGGTGGTTGAAGCCGTGGTGGAGAAGCTCGAAGTCAAGGCCAAGGTCTTGCGCGAGCTCGACGCGATTTGTTCGCCCTCGGCCATTCTCGCGAGCAACACCAGCTCGATCTCGATCACCCGGCTGGCCGCTGCCACCCAGCGCGCGGACAAAGTGATCGGCATGCACTTCATGAACCCGGTGCCGCTGATGCAACTGGTCGAGATCATTCGCGGCTTGGCCACCGCGCAGGAAACCTACGCTGCCGTCGAGGCTGCCGCGCGCAAGATGGGCAAGACCCCGGTCGAGGTCCATGATGCGCCGGGCTTTGTTTCCAATCGAGTGCTGATGCCGATGATCAACGAGGCGATTTTCTGCCTCTACGAAGGGGTTGGCGAGGTCGAGGCAATCGACCAGGTCATGAAGTTGGGGATGAACCATCCGATGGGCCCCTTGGCGCTCGCGGACCTGATCGGGCTCGACATCTGCTTGGACATTCTTCGCGTCCTTTACGACGGTTTTGGCGACCCCAAGTACCGTCCTTGCCCGCTGCTGGTCAAGATGGTCGATGCGGGGTACTTGGGGCGCAAGAGCGGCCGCGGTTTTTATGACTACTCCGGGCGGTGATCGCGCGTTTGGCCTATTGGCTACAGCCGCGTGACCCAGCGACGACGCACCCAGGACGGACCGACTTCGACGCACCGACTTCGACGCACTAACCATGTACAATCGGCGTGCATGAACCCACCCCGCCGTGCTCGCTGACCAGGAGGATGAGGATGACTGAGCTAGAATTCACGCACACCCGCAGCCGCAACTGGGGCAGTCCGATCGTGCTGCTGAGCGCCAGCGTCTTGGCGTTTTTGGCCTTGACCGAAGCCACCCAGGCGCAGATCAACAGTATCGACTGCAACAGCCAGCTGATCGGTTCTAGCCAAGGCAGTGAGCTGTTCACGGTGGACATTGCCACGGGCAGCGGCACGTTGATCGGCACCATGGCGAATTCACTCGCGACCGAAGTCGAGTACGACCGCTTCGGCAACGACTTGTGGGCTGAAGAAGTCAGCGTCAACCAGCTGTTGCACCGGATTGATCTGACCGACGGCTCGACGCTGTCCACCGTCTCCCACCTCGCGGGCGCGCTCACCGGCCTCGAATTTGTGGGCAGCACCCTTTATGGGACCTTTATTGCGAGCACCGGGGGAGCGACCC
>CAZCOV010000053.1:13971-14680 GCA_964499975.1 uncultured Thermoanaerobaculia bacterium | reverse complement strand
TCGGACCTGGTGACCGTCAACACCGCGTCTGGGGCCCTGACCACGATCGGCGCGACCGGTTTTGGGCCGATTTCAGGGCTTGCCTACGACGAAACCACCAACACCATGTATGGCGTGACCGCTGGCTCCGGGGCCTCCAACCTGATCACCCTCAACTTGACGACGGGCTTGGGCACGCTGGTCGGTGCGACCGGCTACAGCGCGGTCGGCAGCATCGAGTTTGGCCCCGACGGCAACCTCTATGGCGGTATTGCCAGCGGTGGATCGACCGACCCCAACGGCTTCATTCGGATCAACCCCGCAACTGGACTTGGCGCCTTGGTGGGGAATACGGGTTTCTCGGTCACTGGCCTGACTTCCTGTGCCGCGCCTGCGGTCGTCGAGGTCCCAACCCTTTCACCCCTGAGCCTGGCCTTGTTGGCCCTGGTCGTGGCGCTCGTCGGTGGCCTTGCGCTGCGTCGACGGACGTTCCCGTAGGGGGCAGGCCCCCGTGCCTGCCCTCCCCGTCGCTGCGTCGACGGACGTTCCCGTAGGGGCAGGCCCCCGTGCCTGCCCTCCCGTCACTGCGTCGACGGACGTTCCCGTAGGGGCAGGCCCCCGTGCCTGCCCACTGCCGGGAAGGTGGAAATCAGCGCGCGCAAGCGAGGTTCGAGGGTTCGCGGGTACATGGCCTCAACTTACCACCCCTTGCTGATTGAAAATCCAATTT
>CAZCOV010000053.1:0-13961 GCA_964499975.1 uncultured Thermoanaerobaculia bacterium | reverse complement strand
AACCAGCAAGCAAACCACGCAATCCACGCAATCCACGAGATCGCGTCTGGAGCTCCCGGATTGTGACCAGGTCAGCTCTCATGGACCTGAATTAGAATGACCTCGACAGCGTAGGGTCACAGCAGAAGGATCGCTGCGCCCTGCCGCAGCTTTGAGCCACGAAGGGAGTCATCATGCTGAGAAAGCTCGAAAATAGTTGGGAACTGGTCAAAGCCAGCGCCCAGATCCTCAAGTCGGACAAAGAACTGCTGGTTTTTCCCTTGATTTCGGGACTGGCCGTCGCGCTGGTCACGGCGACGTTCTTCCTGCCGCTTTTGTTTTTCAGCAACGGCTTTTCCGTGCCTGAGGGAGGCGGACCCGTGGCCTGGGTGCTGTGCTTCCTGTTCTATGTGGCCGAGTACTTCGTGATTTTCTTTTTCAATTCAGCGCTCGTGGGTGCGGTGATGATCCGTCTCGAAGGCGGTAACCCGACGGTCGGTGACGGCTTCCGGGTGGCTTTCCGCCACTTGAGTTCCATCCTCGGCTATGCGCTGATCGCAGCCACCGTCGGCATGGTGCTGCGCGCGCTGTCGGAGCGTTCAGGCTTCCTCGGCCGTTTGCTTGTGGGCCTAGTCGGCATGGCCTGGAACCTGGCGACTTTTCTCGTAGTCCCGATTCTGGTCACCCAAAATGTGGGGCCGCTCGAAGCGGTCCGCCGCAGCGCCAGCATCCTGCGCAAAACCTGGGGTGAGCAGGTAATCGGCAACACCGGCCTGGGTTTTATTTTTGGACTGCTGTACGCGCTCTGGGTGGTGATCGCCGTCCCGGTGGGAGTCTTGACGGTCCTGAGCGGACAACCCCTGCTGATCGGAACGGTGGTGGTCCTCTTCGCGCTCGGTTTCGCGTTCCTCGCCTTGGTCCACGCGGCGTTGAGCGGGATTTATGCCGCTGCTCTTTATCGCTATGCTGAAAGCGGTCAGGTCGGACCTTTTGCAGCGACCAGCTTGCGCACGGCATTTCTGCCGGCATGAGCGGTTTTGCGGCGCTGGCGCAAAAACAGCTGATCGTGGTCACCGGCAAGGGTGGCGTGGGCAAGAGTGCGGTGACCGCGGCTTTGGGCCGCAGCTTGGCCGCGCGCGGACGCCGCACCTTGGCGCTCGAGGTTGACCCGCGAGAGAACCTCCACCAGTTGCTCGATGTGGCTCCGTCGGGCGGGGAGGTCGTGGCGGTCGAGCCCAACCTCTATTTGCAGAACTTGAAGCCGCGCCAGGTCATCGACTGGATTGTCGAGCGCCAGGTCAAGATCGGGTTTTTAGTCAAGAAGGTCTTGGCCAGCCCGATCTACCACCGTTTTGCCGAAGGTTCTCCAGGTTTCCATGAGATGGCCACGCTCGGGCACGCACAGCGGCTGGTGCGTGGCGAGCTCTCGGGCGTGCCGCCGCTCGAGGTGGTGGTGCTCGATGCCCCGGCCACCGGCCATGGGATTTTTCTCCTGACCGCACCGCAGTTGTTTGCAGAAACCGTGGGCAGCGGTCCTTTCGCTGACCTGGCCAGATCCGCTGCGCGTTTTGTTGCCGACTGCGCCATGGTGGTGGTGACCCTGGCCGAAGAAATGCCGGTCCAAGAAGCTCTGGAGCTGCGCGCAGCGCTCGCGCTCCGCTGCCAGCGGGAGCCCGAGCTGCTGGTGATCAACAGCCTCTATCCGCCCTTGCCCAAAACCGCCAAGGCGGACCGCGATCCGCTCACCGCGTTGTGGCGCGAACGCCGCCAGGTCAACGAGCGCGAGTTGCGGCGGGTCGCCCGCGCGTGGGAGGGCACGCGGGTTGAGCTGCCGTTGTTGCCGCTCGACCGCGGTCCTGAGCTGATCGACGCGCTGTTTGCGCGCTTGGATCAGGCGTGGACGGAGGCGGCAGCGTGACGTCGGGCCACGAGAGGCCGGGCCACGAAAGGCCGGGCCACGAAAGGCCGGGCCACGAAAGGCCGGGCCACGAAAGGCCACAGCTGACCGTGGTGGTCGGGGCTGGCGGGGTGGGCAAAACCACGCTGGCCGCTGCCCTGGGGGTGGCTGCGGCCGCGCGCGGCGAGCGCACCCTGGTGATGACGTTTGATCCGTCCTTGCGGCTCAAAGACGCTTTGGGGGTGACGGCGGTCGCGCGCGAGGCCGAAGTTCAGGTCAAAGCTGCGGGTCAGCTGTTTGCTAGCCTGCTCGATGCGCGGCAGACCTTTGACCGACTGATCACCCAGTACGCCCCGGACCCCGCCGCCCGCGAACGGATCCTCAGCAACCGCTACTACGATCACCTCGCCGGACATCTCGGCGGCATTCTCGAGTACATGGCGGTCGAACGTCTTTACGAAGTGGCCACGGCCGGCAGCTATGACCGGGTGATTCTCGATACCCCTCCCACCCGTCAGGCTATTGATTTTCTCGAAGCACCGTCGCGGATCGTCGATTTTCTCGACAGCGGTGCGCTCAAAATCGCGCTCCGTCCCTGGTTCGATGCGGACGGCGACCTGCGTTTGACCTCGGGTTGGGGCCTGCTGGGACGCGGCCTCGAAAGCTTCCTCGACAAGATCGTCGGCCTGCAGCTGCTGCGCGACATGTCGGAGTTCTTCCGCGCCTTTGGTCCCCTCTTTCCCGGCTTCAAAGCGCGGGCGGAGGAAGTGCGAGAACTGCTGGCGGGCGTCAACACCACGTTTCTCTCGGTGGCAGGGCCTGGTCGGGAACGCATTCCCGAGACCCTGTTTTTCATCCGTCGGTTGCGGGAAGCCGGCTTTCGTCTGGGGCCGCTGCTGGTCAACCGCGTCCATCCAGAATTCGAGCCAGCAGCGGACGCGGTTTTGGCCGAGGACGAAGGGCATCGGCTCTTGCGCTGGTTGGGCGCGCACCACCGCCTTGGCCTGGCCGAGCTGACCGAGCTCAAGCCTCCCGCATTGCCGTTGATCGCGGTGCCACTCGCGGGCGAGCCCACCGACCTCGCGGCCTTGGCCCAGCTGGGCGAGAGCTTGTTGCAACATTTTGCCGCTGCGGGCTTGTCTTGGGAAGCACTCGCCGCCTGGTGACGTCCCGCCTGGTGACGTCTCGGCCTTAAAAACTTCGGGTACAGCTTGGCAAGCGGCCCACATCATGCGATGATCCGCTGCGATGAGCGCTTTTCTCGGTGGCAGCGCGTTTGCCATGGCCCAGCAAATCGCCGGCGGGTACGTCCTGGTGACCGAACGCCACATCCGCAAGCTGGCATCCGGTGAGTTGAACCAGCTCGACTTTGAGCTTGACCGCGTCCAGCGCGAGCTCCGTGGCAGCCAGGCCGCAACCGACGAAGTCAACACCGTCCGCGAAAGAAACCGCAAACTCCAGCGCTTGAGCAGCTGCCGCCTGATGATTCAGAACCTTCGTCAGCGCATCCGGTAGCGATTTCACTTCACAGAAGCGCAATACAAGACCCTCTTTGACGTCTTTGACCGCTGCTCCCAGCATGCGATGATGCGCCATGGACATGCTGCAACTGACGCTTTCAGGAGCCCTCGCGATGTTGACCGCGCTCGCGGTCGACCAGGCGAGCGCGCGCCGAGACTTGCTGCCGCCAGGGCTACAAGATCCTCGCCGGCGGGGGCTGGGGCTCTTGGTTTTGAGCTTCCTTTTCTGGCTCGCGGTGTTCTTGCCCTTGCTCACCCCCGAACTCACAGCGCCCCCGGATCCGGCCGCCCTCGATTTTTGGGATCTGTTCTTGCTCCAGGGTTTTTTTCTGGCCTGTCTCGCCCTATGGCTGTGCCTCGGGCTTTGCGGCGTTTCAGGACTGCCCTGGGAACAAGTGGCGCCAGCTGCCCGACGGCACTGCAGCTTGACCGCTGACCCGGCGCGGACCCCCACCCGCGAACTCGCGGTCGGACTGCTCGCTGGTTTCGCGATCTGGGTCGTGGTGCTGCTCTCCTCGGCGCTCTTCGAAGGAGTGCTGCGGCAAGTGGGAGGGGGTGACCTCGTCACGCTCCAAGAGCCCTCACCCCTGATCGTCTGGCTGGCCGGACTCCCGGTGGTCAACCGGCTCCTGATCAGTTGCACTGCGGGCGTGGTCGAGGAGGTTTTCTTCCGCGGCTTTCTCCAGCCGCGAGTCGGCATCACCCTTTCGACTGCCCTTTTCGTTTGTGGACACCTCGGCTACGGTCAGCCGTTCATGCTGTTCGGGGTCACCCTCTTGTCGCTGCTTTACGCGCTGCTGGTGCGCTGGCGCGGTAGCGTGTGGGCCGCAATCGCCGCGCATGCTTTTTTCGACGCCGTCCAGCTGCTGGTGGTGATTCCGGCGATCCTCGGGCAACCGGTTTGAGTTCAACTGTGAGGATTACGGCTCGTTGTCGATCAGCAAGCGGTAGCCAACTCCGGTTTCGGTGAGCAGGTGGTGTGGCTGGGCAGGTGAATCTTCGAGTTTCTGGCGTAAATGCGCCATGTAGACCCGAAGATAGTGGGGATGCTCAGAAAAATTGGGACCCCACACCTCACGCAGCAACTGACGGTGCGTGAGCACCTTTCCCGCATCGCGGGCGAGCGCCACCAGGAGGCGATACTCGAGCGGAGTGAGGTGGACGATTTGCCCCCGGCGAGTCAGCTGCCGCCGAGCAAAATCCAGCACGTTGTCGCCGAAGCGCAGCTCCGAGCTGTTGCCGCGGGACTGACGCCGGCGTAAGTGAGCGCGAATTCTCGCCAAAAGTTCGGGTACGCCGAAGGGTTTCGTCAAATAATCGTCAGCGCCGGCGTCGAGCGCGCTCACTTTTTCACCTTCCTGCGTCCGGGCTGACAAGACCAAGAGCGGTGCGTCGGAAAAACCGCGCAGTTCGCGGATCAGCTGCACGCCTTCGAGATCGGGCAGCCCAAGATCGATGATGAGCAGTTCGGGTTGACGGGACGCTGCCTCGACCAAGCCCTGCTGGCCAGTGGTTGCGACAAAGACCGTCAGCCCTTCGGCTTCGAGGGTGGCCTTGATGAAACGGCAGATCTGGGGCTCATCCTCGACCAGCAACACCGTGATCGGAGGAGACGGAGGAATCATCTGCAGGCTCCGGCATCAGAGTTTCGAGTTCAGCCGTGGGGATCGCGGGGGGATCGCTCAGGGGTAAGGAGAATTTCATGCACAACCCTGGGGGATGGCCGGCATGATCAGCAAGGTTCTCCGCCCGGATCCGGCCACCATGCTCTTCGACGATAGCACGGCAAATCGCCAGGCCGAGACCCACTCCCGGCTGGTTCGCGGCACGCTCTCCGCGGGTGAATTTGCTGAACAGCTTTTCCCCCATCCCAGGTGGCAGACCCGGACCGCAGTCTTCGACCAGGACCCACACGTCGTGACCTTCGACCTTGGCCGAGACGGTGATCTCAGATTCCTTGGGCGTGTACTTCGCGGCGTTCTCGAGCAGGTTGCACAGCACCCGCTCGATCAACACCGCGTCGAACGCGATCAAAGGTAAGTTCGGAGGAAGCCGGACGGTGACCGGGTGTCCGGCCAGCGCGCGTTGGGAACCGCGCAGGGCGCTTCCCACCACCTCTTCCAGCGGTTGCCATTGCCGGTTCAAGCGGACCCCGCCGGACTGCAACCGAGCCATTTCCAAGAGATTGGCTACCAAGCTGCTGAGGCGCAAAGCTTCGTCGTGAATCGAGCTGGCCATCTCGGTGCGGTTGGCGGGGTCGAGGTCGGCGGTCGTCAAGGTGCTCGCTAGGCCCACGATCGCGGTCAGCGGGGTGCGCAAGTCGTGGGAGATCGCCGCGAGCAGCGAATTGCGCAGCCGCTCCGACTCCATGGCGACGACCGCCTCTTGGGCTACTTCGAGAAAGTGGACGCGTTCCAGCGCCAGCGCGATTTGGGCGGCAAAGGTAGCGAGCAAGCGCTGTTCCGGCGGGTCCAGGCGCGGCGCTGGCGCTGCCGAGATGGCGAGGACGCCGCGGGTCCGCAGCGGCGCCTTGAGCGGCAGGTAGAGCATCTGATGGCTGGGCAAGGTGTCCGTGCCGCGGCCGGCTGGCTGCTGCCGATCGTAAACCCACTGAGCCACGCTCAAGTCCACTGGGAAGGGTGGCGGCGCTGCGCGTTCCGGCTCAGCACCGATTTTGTCCTGGCGATCGGGGAGCAGAATGAAGGTCTGCGCGAAAAACACGGCATCGAGGTGTCGGCGGGCAATGGCAGTGATCTGCGGTATGGCCAGGGCGGCTGATAGATCCTTGGTCAAGGCATAGAGCGCGGCGGTTCGCCGTTCCCGTTCGAGCGCTTCGGTGGTCTGGTTGTGCAAGGTTGAGGTGAGGCTGCTGATGATCAGCGCGACCGCGAGCATGACAGCGAAGGTGACCAGGTACTGGGAATCATTGACGGTGATTGAAAACCGTGGCGGCACAAAGAAAAAGTCGAAGGCTGCCACACTGAGCCAAGAGGCGTTGAGGCCCGGACCGCGCCCCCAGCGGACCGTCACCAGGACGACGCTGAGCAAGTAGAGCATGATGACGTTGGCGAGGTCGATCTGCGGGAACAGGCTAGCCGCCAAGGCAGTCACCGCGGCGCAGACCAGGACCGCCCACAAGTGGCCGAGCTTGGGGCTTTCCTGGCCGTCCGGGTGAAGCGCTCCGCTTGCTGCGGTCCCTGGTCCGTCCCACTGGAGCTCGCGCTGGCGCGTCCGAGCGGCGGCTATTTTTGGGGGTGGCGCGGTGCGCATGGGCGCGGCTTCCGGGTCATGGCAGATCACGTGCAAGTCGAGGCCTTGAGCCTGGCTGATCAGCTGTTCGGCCAAGCCCGGCTTGAGCCAGCGCGACCACCCGCTGCGGGTGGATTTGCCCACCACCAATTTAGAGACATTGTGGGTGCGCGCAAAGCTGAGCAAGGTTGAGGCGAGTTGAGTGCCGGAGAGCAGGGAGGTTTCTGCACCCAGGTCGGTTGCGACCTGCAATGCCTGGAGCAGGCGTTCGCGCTCGCTGGGTGGCACCTCTTCGCGCGGTGAAGTGGTGATCGAAACTGCGAGCCAGTCGGCTTTGAGGTTTGCCGCGAGCCGAGCCGTGGCGCGCACCACCCGGACCCCTTCCGGACCTGGGCCGACGCAGGCGAGGAGCCGTTCTTTCGCTTGCCACACCTGCTCGATCGCGCGTGCAGTGCGGTAGTCGAGCATCTCGGCATCGACCCGGTCAGCAGTGCGGCGCAGAGCTAGCTCGCGCAAGGCGATCAGGTTGCCTTTGCGAAAGAAATTCTGGGCCGCCCGCGCCACTTCGCCAGCGAGGTAGACCTTACCCGCGTGCAAGCGTTGCAGTAACTCGTCAGGCGGTAAGTCGACCAGAATCACTTCGGCCGCTTGATCAAAGACCCGATCCGGAACTTTTTCCCCCACCCGGACGCCGGTGATCTGCCCGACCACGTCGTTGAGACTTTCGAGGTGCTGGACATTCAAGGTGGTGTAGACGTCGATACCAGCGGTCAGTAGCTCTTCGACATCTTGCCAGCGTTTGGAGTGGCGCGAACCCGGGGCGTTGGAGTGTGCCAATTCGTCGACCAGAATCAGGTCGGGTTGGCGCGCGAGCGCGCCGTCCAGGTCGAATTCGGGCAGTTGTTTGCCCCGGTGCTCGAGCCGGAGGGGCGGCAACACCGCAAACCCAGCGAGCAACTCACGCGTTTCGCTGCGTCCGTGAGTTTCGACGACTCCGAGCAGAACCTGCTTTCCCTGTTGTTGCCGGATGCGGGCGGCGAGCAGCATGCCGTAAGTTTTGCCGACACCCGCACAGCTGCCAAAGAAAATCGTCAAGCGGCCGCGCTGGGCTTGAGCTTCCTCCCGCCGAACGCGGTCGAGTAAAGCATCCGGATCGGGGCGGCGGTCAGAGTTCACGGCGGCTCACCATCTGTGGCGGATGTGGTGGATTTATTTATTGACGATGACGACTCATCGACGATTCATCAGAAGTCGACTTCTGGCGTTCGACCAGGGCCAAATTCAAACGCAGCACGTGGACCCGGGGAGCGCCCAAGAATCCGAGCTGAGGAGCTTCAGTATAGCGTTCGACCAGCGCACGCACAGTGGTCACGGCGAGACCACGGGCGCGCGCCACTCGCTCGACTTGGTAGTCAGCTGCGCTTGGACTGAGGTGGGGGTCAAGACCGCTGGCGGAACTGGTGACCAGATCCACCGGGATCGGCTGCATTTGGTGGGGGTGGGCTGCGCGCAGGTACTGGACCCGTTCACGGACCGCTTGCTCCAGCGCCGGACTCAGCGGGCCCCAGTTCGACCCCCCCGAAGCGGTCCCGGTGTAAGGGGCCGGGCTGGTCGCGGAGGGTCGGCTCCAAAAAAGGTCGGGGGCGCTGAACTGTTGCCCAATCCACTGTGAACCCACCGGCTGGCTGCCGTGGAGAAGCAGGCTCCCCGCCGCTTGGACGGGGAAAAAAGCCCGGCCGATCGCGGTCACAAGCAAGGGATAGGCGAGCCCAGTGAGCGCGCTGAGCAGCACGAAAAGAGACAGGGCGGGAGTGAGCAGCTGGAGCAATGGGGAGAAAGATTCACGGTTCATGGGCAAGCTCGCTGGATGGTTCAGATGGAGAGCAGAACGTCGATCAACTTGATGCCCGCAAAGGGCACGAGGAGACCGCCCACGCCAAAAAGCAACAAATTGCGGCGGAGCAGCTGCGCTGCGCTCAGGGGGCGATAGGCCACCCCGCGGAGGGCGAGGGGGATCAACGCCACGATGATCAGCGCGTTGAAGATCACGGCCGACAGGATCGCAGACGCGGGACTGTCGAGCTGCATCACGTCGAGGGCTTTAAGCTGCGGGTAAGTCGAGGCGAAAGCCGCGGGGATGATCGCGAAATACTTGGCGACGTCGTTGGCGAGGCTGAAAGTGGTCAGCGCGCCACGGGTCATCAACATCTGCTTACCGATCGCCACGATCTCGAGCAGCTTGGTTGGATTGGAGTCGAGGTCGACCATATTGCCCGCTTCTTTGGCTGCTTGGGTGCCGCTGTTCATGACCACGGCTACGTCAGCTTGCGCCAAGGCTGGGGCATCGTTGGTTCCGTCTCCGGTCATCGCCACCAGCTTGCCCGCGGCTTGGTACTTGCGGATCAACTGCAACTTGGTTTCGGGCAAAGCCTCAGCCAAGTAATCGTCGACCCCGGCTTCTGCTGCGATCGCGGCTGCCGTCAGCCGGGAGTCACCGGTGATCATCACCGTTGCAATCCCCATGCGGCGGAGCTCGGCAAAGCGTTCCTTGATCCCACCCTTGACGATGTCCTTGAGCTCGATCGTCCCCAAGACCCGCAGGCCGTCGATGACGACCAGAGGCGTGCTTCCCCGGCGCGCAACCTCATCGGCCGCCTGCTGGACGGCTGCGGGGAGGGCCCCATGGCGGGCCGTGAGATCGCGGCGGATGGCGTCGACCGCGCCTTTGCGGATCTGGCGTTTGCCGAGGTCGACGCCGCTCATCCGGGTTTGGGCAGTAAAAGGCACGAAGCGCGGTTCCAGTGCCTGGAGGTTGTGCTCGCGCAAGCTGAACCGCTGTTTGGCGAGCACGGTGATGCTGCGGCCTTCCGGCGTCGAATCCGCGAGCGAGGCGAGTTGGGCGGCGGTTGCCAGCTCGGCTTCACTCACCCCCGGGGCGGGCAAGAAAGCAGCGGCTTGTCGGTTGCCCAGGGTGACGGTGCCGGTCTTGTCGAGGAGCAACACGTCGACGTCGCCAGCTGCCTCGACCGCGCGGCCCGAAGTTGCGATCACTTTGGCGGCGAGCATGCGGCTCATTCCGGCGATGCCAATTGCCGAAAGCAGCCCGCCGATCGTGGTCGGAATCAAGCAGACCAAGAGCGCAACGAGAGCGGTCAAGCTGATCGGAGTGCCGGTTTGGGCGGCGTCAGTGCTCCACAGCGACAGCGGCAGGAGGGTTGCGGTGGTGATCAAGAACACCAGGGTCAAAGCCGCAAGCAAGATGCTCAGCGCGATCTCGTTGGGGGTTTTCTTCCGTCGGGCGCCTTCGACCAGCGCGATCATGCGGTCCAAGAAGGCCTCGCCTGGGTTGGCCGTGACGCGAACCACCAGCCAGTCGGACAACACCCGAGTGCCTCCGGTGACCGAACTGAAATCCCCTCCGGACTCCCGCACCACCGGGGCGGATTCGCCGGTGATCGTCGACTCATCGACAGCGGCGATGCCGTCGATCACTTCGCCGTCGGCGGGGATCACATCGCCGGCTTCGACCAGCACGACGTGGCCTTTGCGCAGATCGAGTGCAGGCACTGAGCAGTAGCTGGCATCGCGGCGTGGTTCCTCCAATCGCTTGGCGAGCACGTCCTCTTTGGCCCCGCGCAAGGACGCCACCTGGGCTTTGCTGCGCCCTTCAGCCAGGGCTTCGGCAAAGTTAGCGAAAAGCACGGTGAACCATAGCCAGACGGCCACTGCGAAAATGAACCCTGGAGGGGCTTCACTCGGTCCGAACCAGGCAGCCATCCCCAAGCCAGTGGTGAGCCAGGCGCTGACATAGACCACCATCATCACTGGATTTTTGATCTGGGTTTGGGGGTTCAAGCGCTGGCAGGCGGCGAGCAACGCCGGCCGCAACGAGCCTGAGGCGAAAGAAGTCGAGAGAGTAGGGTGGCTCACAGCTCAGCTCCTCTGAGTCAAGGTCGAAACAGCAGCAGATGCTCAACTACCGGTCCCAAAGCCAGAGCCGGCAAATAGGTGAGGGCTCCCACGATCCCGACGACACCGAGCAGCAGGCAGACAAAGAGAGGGCCGTGGGTAGGCAGCGAGCCCGCATGAGGTGCCAGCCGTTTCTGGGCGGCCAGAGTGCCAGCGATTGCGAGCACTGGGACGATGACGCCGAAGCGTCCACCCCACATCGCGATGCCGAGCGTCACGTTATAAAAAGGACTGTTGGCGGAGAGGCCAGCAAAGGCGCTGCCATTGTTGTTGGCCGCGGACGAGAAGGCGTAGAGCACCTCGCTCAAACCGTGCGCGCCAGGGTCTTGTAGGCCGGCCCGGCCGGCCGGGCTGAGCAGCGCAGCAGCGGTCCCGACCAAGACCAGGAGCGGAGTGACCAGGATCGCGATAGCGAGCATCTTCATCGCGAAAGGCTCGATTTTCTTGCCCAAGTATTCGGGCGTGCGGCCAATCATCAAGCCGGCGATGAACACTGCGAGGAGAGCGAAAACCAGCATTCCGTAGAGCCCTGAGCCCACTCCGCCGAAGATGACCTCGCCGAGCTGGATCAGCCACAGCGGTACCAGCCCGCCAAGCGGCATGAACGAATCATGCATGGCCGTGACCGCACCGCAGGATGCCGCCGTGGTAATCGTGGCAAAGAGCGCCGAATCGACGACCCCAAAGCGGATCTCCTTGCCTTCAAGGTTGCCGGGGCCCACATCGACTCCGGCGGCTGCCAGCCGGGGGTTGCCCTGCTGCTCAGCCCAAATCGTGACCCCGGCCGCCAAGATGAAGCCAAGCGTCATCGTCGCCAGAATCGCCAGTCCCTGGCGTCGATCACCGACGTGCTGTCCCAAAGTGTGGCACAGGGCAGCTGGGATCAGCAGGATGGCCAGCATCTGAAAAAAGTTGCTGAGCGGGGTCGGATTTTCGAAAGGATGCGCGGAATTGGCGTTGAAGAAGCCGCCTCCATTGGTGCCGACCATCTTGATCGCCTCCTGCGATGCTACCGGACCCATGACCAGCTCCTGGGGGGTTCCTTCGAGGGTGACGATCCATGGATTCGGGGCTAGGTTCTGGATCACCCCCTGGCTCAGCAGCAAGACCGCAAGGACCAGGGCGAGGGGCAGCAGGAGGCGGCAATTCAGCCGGATGAGATCCACCCAATAATTTCCGATCGTCGGCGTCCCGTTCTGCGCCAGCCCGCGGATCAGCGCCAGCGCCACCGCGATGCCGGTGGCTGCTGAAAGAAAGTTCTGCACGCCCAAACCGAGCATCTGAGTGAGGTAGCTCATGGTCTGTTCGCCGGCGTAGCTTTGCCAGTTGGTATTGGTCACGAAGCTGACCGCGGTGTTGAACGCAGTATCTGGACGTACTGCGGGAAAGCCTTGGGGGTTGAGCGGCAGGTGTCCCTGCAGGCGCTGCAGTCCGTAGAGCCCTAGCACACCCACACAGTTGAACCCGACCACCGCTCGCGCATAAGTCTGCCAGCCCATCGCTTGGGTGGGGACCCAGCAAATTTGGCAAAGCCACTGTTCGAACCGTTCGATCCGGCGCAGGAGAAAGCCCCGCGAGTTGCCGTCGATCAGGCGGGCGATGAATCCACCGAGAGGCCAGGCCAGGGCTAGCAGCAAGGCGAGGTAGGATCCGAGCAGGAGCCAGGCGTTGCCGCTCATCAGAACACCTCGGGTCGGAGCAGAGCGTAAATCAGATAGAGCAAGAGCAGGACTGCAATCCCGCCCGCGATCCAATAGACCAAGCTCACTGCCGGCCTCCTAGACGAGCGCATCCCGTGATCAAGCCGAAAGTCGCCGCTGCGAGGACGAAAAGCAAGGCCAGATAAATGATGTCCATGACACCTCCGTGCTGGGAGCGCCGTCGCGGCACTCGGGAACAGTCTGGTGTCGGGCGGCTCAAAGCCGAGACAAAAACCTCAGCCCGGGTATAAAAATGTCATTAAAATGCGGCCTGCAGGGAGTTGGTCAGAGTCCTGGCATGGTGGATGTTGTGGATGTTGACCAACCCTGTTTTCACATGTACCAGATCTGCTAAACTTGCCCCGACGATGCCATCCGCCGAGCCCAAAGTCCGCATTACGATTGGTAGCAGCTTCGAGCATATTGATCTGATTCAGATCGTGCTGGATGACGCGCTGGAGCGGGAAGGGCTGGACGAAGACGCGCGCCACTGGGTCGGGATTGCAGTGCGCGAGGCGGTCGCCAACGCGATCAAGCATGGCAACCGGCAAGATCCCGAGAAGAAGGTCGAAGTTGAACTTGCCGTCCAAGCCGACGACGTGGTCATCTTCATCCGGGACCACGGCGACGGCTTCGATCCAGAACAAGTCGAGGACCCGTTAGCGCCGGAGAACCTGCTCAAACCGAACGGACGCGGGATTTTCTACATGCGGAGCTTCATGGACCAAGTCGAGTACGGTAGAAACCCCGAGGGCGGCACGCAAGTGATCTTGCGCAAGCGACTTCACCCCGCGGAAAGGCATGAGACCTGAGCCGATCGCGCGTTAGCTTGAGCCTGGACTGTTGTTTTAACCTGTTAACCGGAGATCAAGAGGAGACCCTTATGAAGATTGCCGTTCGCGAGGTGCAAGGTGTGACGATCATCGCCCCCAGTGGCAAGATCACGATCGGAGTTGGCGACGTGGCGCTGCGCGAGGCTGTGCGCGAAGCGCTCGACCGGGGGGCGCGTCAGATGCTGATCGACCTCGCTGGCGTGACCACCATCGATTCGTCCGGGATCGGCGAACTGGTCAGCGCCTACACCACGGTCACCCACCGAGGTGGCAAGCTCAAGCTATTCAACATGCCGCCCAAGGTCAACGACATCCTGCAGATCACTCAGCTGATCACCGTGTTCGACGTGTTTGCCGACGAGCACGAAGCGGTGCAATCCTTCAGCTGAACGGCTAAAGCTGAGCCGCTCAAGCGGCGGTCTTAATAAGCGTTATGCCAGTGGCCGCCGCGGAAGGTCATCCAGAGGATCTTCAAGTCGAGCAGCAAGGACCAGTTCTGGATGTAGTACAGGTCGTACTGGATCCGCTTGCGGATCGAGGTGTTACCGCGCCAGCCGTGAACCTGTGCCCAGCCGGTGATTCCCGCTTTGACCCGGTGACGCAGCATGTAGTCGGGGATTTTGTGCTTGAACTCGTGGACGAATGACGGGCGCTCAGGGCGCGGTCCCACAATCGACATGTCGCCCTTGAGCACGTTCCACAGCTGGGGCAGTTCATCGATGGAGAAGCGGCGCAGGAAGCTGCCGACGCTGGTCCGCCGCGGATCGTCGCGGATCGCCCACACCGGCCCCGAAGTCGACTCCGCATCCACCCG
>CAZCOV010000052.1:0-22772 GCA_964499975.1 uncultured Thermoanaerobaculia bacterium | reverse complement strand
ACCTGTAATCAAGAGGCTTTTCTGACGACCAGGGGAGCTAATTGCGGAATCGCTGGGACGACCCGCCCTGCGCTCGGTCCGATTGCAGAACTTCCAGGCTCGAGCTTCAGTCCAGCGACGTCATGGCGAGGGTGCTTCCGCTGAGCTCTTCGAGGGTGACCACCTGCTTATCAACCAGCAGGCGGAGCAGACTGCGTACCAACTCGCGCTGCTCTTCGAGCTCCTGCCGCAGCGCTGTCAGTGCGGCATTGGTGGCCGCGCTGGCAGCGGCTACCTTCTGCGCAGATTCTCCCCCGAACCCGCTCCCAGGAAAGTTGTAAAGCTCGGCAAAGAATTTCGCAGCATCGATGCCGATGACCCCGAGGATCAAGAGCACTTGCTCAACGCGCAAGGACTTCTGCTGGGTCAGCAACTGGCTGATGTAGCTGCGCCCCCAGCCGAGAGCCTGCTGGACTTCGAGTTGTGTGAAGTTCTGCTCGCGGATTTTGTTCCGGAGCAAGGTCAAAACGCGGTCAACTTCTTTCTCTGCGGACGTCATGCAGGGATCTTATTCTGCGCTTACAGGAAAAGCAAGGGGTAAGATGTAACAAAAAATGAGGAATTCATGACCCTTGCGGTAGGGCTACCAGGATTTACCTACCAACTACCCAGATAGCAAGATGCAACGATTACAGTGATTTTCGCAAATATTTACAAATGCAGGCATTCAGGTATCCCAGCTCAGGCGCTCGACCTCTTGCCCTGGTGATAGGGCTGCGAGCGCCGCGCTGACCCGCATGCCGTCTGGGGGCAGCGCCAGATCCGGGACCAGGTCGGCCAGGGGAGCGAGCACGAAGCGCCGTCGGCGTAGCTCAGGATGGGGCAGGGTCAACGCGGGATCAGCCTGGCAAAGAGTTCCCCAAAAGAGCAGGTCGAGGTCCAAAGGACGCGGTCCATGGCGCGGTCCGGGACGCCGTCCGGCTTGGAATTCGAGCGCCTTGCAGTGGGCCAGAAGTTGCGCGGGCGTGCAAGTCATGAGCGGCCCGTGGCTCCGCATGGCCAAAACCACCGAGTTGAGGAAGTCGGGTTGTGCCAGCGCCGATAGCGGGGCGCTGCGGTAAAGCGGGGCGATCCTGAGCGGACCGCAGAACACGGTGAGCCGGGCGATCGCCCACCGGAGGTGAGCCCGGCAATCGCCCAGGTTGCTGCCCAGGCCGATAGCGACTTGGTCGCCGGTGGCCGCGAGGTCGAAGTGCTTGTGTTGCGTCTTGGTCTCGCATAGCATCCGCGAGTTTTGCCGGACCCCTCCGGCGCCCCTTGGGACGCGCTCGATGAGCCTCACTTTCGACCTCCTCAGAACTTGCGGTCAGGCCCGCTTGGGCCTGCTGCGGACCCCCCACGGCGAAATCTCGACGCCGAATTTCATGCCGGTTGCGACCCTCGGCGCGGTCAAGGGTATCACCGCCCAGGAGCTCGAGGCCGCGGGCGCCCAGGTGATGCTTGCCAACCTCTACCACTTGACATTGCGTCCGGGCATCGAAGTGATCTCTGACTTGGGCGGAATCCATCGCTTCACCGGCTGGCAGCGTCCGATCCTGACCGACAGCGGTGGTTTCCAGGTCTTCAGCCTCGCCCCGCTGCGCCAAATCGATGCGGACGGCGTCACCTTCAAGAGCCATCTCGACGGCTCCCTGGTGCGGTTCTCCCCGGCCAGCGTGGTCACCGCGCAGCATCGCCTCGGGGTCGACCTGGCGATGGTGCTCGACGAGTGCCCGCCATGGCCGATCGACGAAGCGGCAGCGTCCGCGTCGTTGGCGCGCACCCAGCACTGGGCCAGGGCCGCGCGCGAGGTCTGGGCGGCAATCCCTGCAGGCACGGCTCCCGGCGGGCTGCTCGGCATTGTCCAGGGCAGTGCTTACCGCAACCTGCGCGAACGCGCCGTGGCCGAGCTCGTCGCCCTCGACTTCGACGGCTATGCGATCGGCGGGGTAAGCGTGGGGGAGAGCGACGCCTTGCGGCGCGGGGTCGTCAGCTGGACGGCGCCGCTCTTGCCCGTGCACAAGCCGCGCTACTTGATGGGGTTGGGGACCCCGCTCGACATCCTCCACGGAGTGTTGCAAGGGGTCGACCTCTTCGACTGCGTGCTGCCCGCGCGCAATGCCCGCCATGGCGCGCTTTACACCCGACAAGGGCTGCTGCGCATCAAAAATGCAGTATTCAGGACCGATGAGCGCCCGCTCGACCCGGAATGCGGCTGCCCGCTGTGTCAACGCCAGAGCCGCGCCTTCCTCCACCACCTGATGCGCAGCCGTGAACTCGCGGGTCCAGTGCTCGCAACCCTGCACAACCTGCGCTTCTACCTTGACTTTATGGCGGATCTGCGGCAGGGTATCCAGCTCGGGACGTTAGCGGACCTGGCGGCCACGTTGGCCGACCGCTACTCCGAAGGGGGCGACCACCTCCTTCCCGCCGCGGAGCAGGCCCTACCTTGCCCGGCGAATCCCACAATCCATGCCGAACTCGAGGGGATTTGAAGAACCCATGAGCCTTACTTTCGTTGCTGCTGCGCCACCTCAAGACGGGGCGTCGATGCTCATCTCTTTCGTCCCGCTGATTTTGATGTTCCTGATTTTCTACTTCATCTGGTTCGTGCCGATCCGCAAGAAGCAAAAGGCTTTAGACGAGTTCCGCGCGAAGCTGGAGAAGGGGGATCGGGTGGTGACCAACAGCGGTTTTTATGGCGAGATCGCCAAAGTTGAGGATCGGATCATCCACCTCAAGCTGAGTGACAACGTCCGAGTGCGGGTCGCACGCGAAGCGATCGCCGGACTCGAGGAAGCCCCGAAAGAGCGGGACGGGAACCCCACATGAACAGTAAACCTTCCACTTCCAGAGCGAGCCAGGCCCCAACAAACACCCCCAAGTCAGTGCTTTACCGCGGCATTTTCATCGTCGTGGTGACCGCCCTGTGCCTCTTTTGGGCCTTGCCTCTCAAAGAAAAAATCAAGCTCGGCTTGGACTTGCAAGGCGGCATGCACCTGGTGCTCAAAGTCGAAACCGACGACGCTTTGCGCTCGGAGACCGACAAGGACATCGACCGCCTGTTGCAGGAACTCGAAGAGCAAGGGATCCGGCAAGTCGAAATCGAGCGCACGGCCGACACCAGCTTCAAAGCGCGCGGCGTGCCTGCGGACAAAGACAGCTTCATCGCTGACGAAGTGGTCAAGAACTTCATGCCCGGCTGGGATTTCCGCCGGGTCGGCGACCAGCTGAGCTTCGACATGAAACCTGAAAACCTCAAAGAGGTGCGCGAGCTGGCAGTGCGTCAAGCGCTGGAGACGATCCGCAACCGGATCGACGCTTACGGCGTGACCGAGCCCGTGATCCACCGCGAAGGCATCGGGGGAGATCGCCTGGTCGTCCAGCTGCCCGGAATCGATGACCCAGAACGGGTCAAAGGGCTGATCAAGAACACCGCATTTCTCGAGTTTCGACTCGCGGCCAATATCGGCCAGAACGGCTCGTTCAGCAGTGAGCAAGCAGCGCTGTCCGCACTCGGCAGTCGTGCCCGCGATTTCGACGTGATGCCCGAAAACATGCGCGACGACCGCGGCAGCACGGTGCAGAAACGCTACTGGGTGCTGGAGAAAAAGCGGGTGATCACCGGCCGTGACCTCAAGACCGCACGGATCAGCAGTGGGCAGTTCAACGAACCGCAAGTCGGCTTCATCCTGACCCGCGACGGCGGGCGCACTTTCGGCGAAGTCACCGGCGCCAATATCGGACGCCCCCTGGCGATCGTGCTCGATCAGACCGTGATCTCCGCGCCGACGATCCAAGCGCGGATCACCGAAGAAGGCGTGATCATCGGCCGGTTCACCCTGGAGGAGGTCCAGGACATGGTGACGGTCTTGCGTTCGGGCGCCTTGCCCGCGGGCCTCACCTACCTCGAAGAGCGGACCGTCGGCCCTTCGCTGGGGCAAGACTCGATCGCCAAGGGCCGGCAAGCCGCCCTGGTCGGTACCGCCCTCACCGTGCTGCTGCTGCTTGTGGTCTACAACCTCTCGGGAGTGAACGCGATCCTGGCCTTGGGGCTCAACATCTTGATGCTCTTTGCCGCGCTCGCTTTGTTCGGCGCCACCTTGACCCTCCCCGGCATTGCGGGTGTGGTGCTGACGATCGGCATGGCGGTAGACGCCAACGTGCTGATTTTCGAACGCATTCGTGAAGAATTGCGTGCGGGTCGAACCGTGATTTCCTCGATTGGGACCGGCTTTGAGAAAGCCTTGTCAGCGATCATGGATTCCAACATCACGACTTTGATCGCAGCGCTCTTCCTCTTCCTTTTCGGCACCGGTCCGATCCGCGGCTTTGCCGTGACTTTGACCGCGGGAATTGTCGCGTCCCTCTTCACTGCCATTTTTGTCAGCCGCTGGCTTTTCGATCTTTATACTTCGCGGCGGCAGAAAGTCGAAAAACTTTCCATTTGAGATCTGCGATCGGATCGCTTGAACTTTGGAGCCTGCGATGGAAATCCTCGTCAATCCCAATATCAACTTCATGAAATACCGCAAGTTTTGGGTCTGGGTATCCCTTTTGTTGCTGGTGGTCGGCATCGTCGAGATGTTCGTCTTGGCCGGCATCAATCTTGGTATCGACTTTGCGGGTGGCACGCAGCTCACCGTGCGCTTGCGCGATGAGCCCAATATCGACACACTGCGCCGCGCCCTCGAAGATGCGGGCCAACGCGACGCGCAGCTGCAACGGTTTGGTACGGTCGAGGAGCGTGAAATCCTGATCAAAACGCCGATCGTCGAGGGCAGCGAAGAGGGCAGCGCTGCTGCTTTCACCGCAGCCTTGCACCAGACCTTGAACCGCGAGGCGCCGGCCAGCGGCTTCGACCTCAACCAGCGGGGCAGCGATGCGCTGGCCAACTTGCTGGCCGCAGCGAATCCCGACCGCAAAGAAGCACAAGGGGCCGAAGCGGTTCAGGAATACAGCGCAATCGCCGATGCGATTGTGGCGCAGCGCAACGCGGTCAAGATCTTCACCTCCTGGGATCAGGTCCAAGCTACCCCGGGTTTGAGTTCAGCTGGGTTAGCGACGCTCAAGGAGCGGACCTACCTCGGCGCTTTTCACGTCATCCAGGTCGAGAACGTGGGACCGCAGATCGGCGCGGAACTACGGCGGAAGGGAATTCTGGCGGTTGCGCTGTCGCTCCTCGCGATGCTGATTTACATCTGGTTCCGCTTTGAACTGCGTTTTGGCGTGGGTGCGGTGGTCGCGGTTTTCCACGACGTGTTCATCACCATGGGCTTGTTCGCGCTGTTCAACTTCGAGTTCAACTTGAGCACGATCGCCGCGGTCTTGACCCTGGTCGGTTATTCGGTGAATGACACCGTTGTGATTTTCGACCGGGTGCGCGAAAACATGCGGCAACTCCGGCGCAAGAGCCTGGTCGACGTGATCAACCTCAGCATCAACCAAACCCTGTCGCGCACCATCTTGACCGGTGGCACCACGCTGCTCACCTCGACCGCCCTTTACTACCTCGGCGGTGATGCGCTCAAGGGCTTTGCTTTCATCATCGTGGTCGGGGTGATCATCGGAACTTACTCCTCGATCTTCATCGCGAGTCCGATCACCTTGCTGTGGGAGCAGTACTTCGGCGGCGACAAGAAGAGGGAGAGCTCTGCGGTCCAAGCCGCGTAGGTGGATCAGCAGCCCTCTTTTCCCTCAGCTGGGGCGTGTCCACGGTCACGCCCCAGGTTCGAACCAGCTCAGCCCGCAGCGAGTCAGTGTGCGGTCGCATCGCAGCTGATGCGACGCATGGGAAAGTCGACTCCTCGCTCCTTGCCATTGTGGACGCCTTCGATCCGGCCGAGCAGCTGCTCTTGCGACAGCAAACGATAGATCACGCGCTGGGGAAAGTCATGGGTTGGGTTGGCGAAAGTGACCGCGTGTTCGGCCATCGTCTGGAGCGCAAAGGTGGCTTCTTTCTGCCCCGAGGGCAGGGCGATGAAAACCAGCTGACCCTGAGCGTCCGGACGGATTTGCAAGAATTCGTGCGCCACGGTTTTCCCTTGCCGCACCGTGCGACTGACCCCGAACAAGGTGCCACCCGCCACCGGCAGCCAGTGCTCCTCCGAGCCGGGTTCCCCTCCTTCCGCTGCCCAGCAGCCAGATAGCCAGGACAGGTCGGCGATGCGCGCCCCGGCGATGCGCGCCCCGGCGATGCCCGCCTCGGCGAGGCGTGCCTCAGCGCTGTCCGTTCCTGAAGGTTGCATGGGCTGGGGTAGGCTCAAACCCTGCCGCGCGAGCACCGCCCCAATTTTCTCAGCGTCTTGCAGTACGGTGCGGTAGACCCAGCGGTAGTACGTCCGGGCAGCGAGCATGGTCGTCGCGCGTTCAGCTCCGACCAGCTGCTTCATCCCTTCGTACTCCCAAAAGCAGACCAGCAAGTGCAGGTACGTCGAATAGAGATCCCTGGCCCCTTCCGGCGGGCCCCCCGGAGCATCAGGATAAAGGGTCTTCAGCTCGGCGATCGCGCGCTCCCGGGGTTCTGGATACGCTTCCTCGAACCAGTGCAACTGCTCGTGAAGGAACGCCGATAAGAGCTCGATATCAGGGGCGCTCTGGGTGTCTAAGGTCAGCACCGGATGACTGAAAGGAATGCGAGCTCCCTGATCGATCCTCACTTCGCGGGTGAAAATCCACGGCGAAACGTCGTACTCGCGCAACAAACGTTCAAGTTGCGTCTGGACTTGTTGCTCTGCCGGGCTGTTGTTCGCCAAAGTGATCTGCAGATGGCTGTCAGCCAAGGCGGCGCTCGCAAGAAAGCAAGCCAACAGCGCGGCTTGAACTCCTCGACGCTCGCTCATTTCGCAGGTTCGCATGAGTCAACCTCTCAGAAAAACTCTCAGACCTACATGTCGCCGTAGGGCATGGGTGGGACATGGCCGCGGAGTCGTGAGTAAACCGTCAACGCCCCGCGATGGTGCGCCGTGTGGTCCTCGATGGCGCCGACGATGGCCAACCGTGGCATGCCGCCCATAATCCCTTCGGGCAGAGGGTGGGTGAGGTCCTCAGCGGATTTGCTGCCGATGACCTCGGCCGCATGCGCTACTGCGCGGTCGAGCCACTGGCGCGCGGCGGCCAGGGAAGTGACTTGGGCGGTTTCCTGCGCCAGCCCCGCGAAGTCCATATTGAAGCCCTCGGGACGAAAAGCGCCATCAACGAACCAGTCGAAGGTCTGAGCCACGTGCGCGACTTGCTGGGCCGCCGTCATCAAACCCTCGACCGGGGCGAAGTTGGAATCCTCCTCGGTGAGGCAGCGGGTTGAACGGTTAAAGTACTCCTTAGCGGTTTGGAGTCGGGTGATGAGGCCTTGAGTGTCCATAAATCCTCCTGAAAGTTGAGCGCCGAGCATACTCGATCTGGGCTGGCATCAAGGTGCTTTTTTCTGCCACTGCGAAGATCGGGCAAGCGTGTACGGTCGCACGGTTCGGCCGAACCCGGCGCGGGACTTCACAGCTAGTCGTGTCGAGCGCGGAGGTGCGCGAGGAATGGGCCGGGTGGAGAAACCATGATGCCGTCGTGGAGGGGATAGGGCTCGTCGACCGGAGCGATGATCCATGCCTCATCGACCCCCAGATCCGCCAGCGCCTGGCGTCCACCGCGGGTCAACTCTGGGGTCAAGGTTGCCTTGCATTCGATCGCGACCCGCCGCTGGCCGAGCGTGAGCACCAAATCCAACTCGGCCCCATCCCCGGTACGGTAGAAACTCGGCTCCCAGCCGGGCAAAGCCGCGATGGCGTTGTCAAGGACCAGCCCTTCCCACGAGCTGCCATAGATCGGGTGGCCCAACAAGTCATCCCAACGTTTGATCCCGAGGAGAGAGTGGAGGACTCCGGAGTCGCGCAAATAGACCTTCGGGGACTTCACCAGCCGCTTCTTGACGTTGGCTTCGAGCGGTTCGAGCACCCTGACCATGAAGGTTTGGGTCAGCAAATCAATATACGAGCGCAAGGTGGTGTGGCTGGTGCCAAGGGCAGCTCCGAGCTTCGAGCTGTTGAGCAATTGGCCGTGGCTGTGGGCGAGCAATCGCCACAAGCGGTGGATCGTCGCCGACGGGACTTTAATGCCGAGCTGTGGGATGTCGCGTTCGAGGAAAGTGCGGATGAAGCTCTCCCGCCAGCGGTAGCTACTCGCTTCGCTGCGGGCGAGGAGGCTGCGCGGAAATCCTCCCCGCAGCCAGTAGTGCGTCAAGCCTGCAAAGCCAGGGGCGACGGCTTCGTCCACCAAAAAGGGAGTGAGTTCGAGGAAGACGATCCGCCCAGCAAGGCTTTCCGCAGTCTGGTGCAGCAGCTCCGGAGAAGCCGAGCCGAGGATCAAGAACTGGCCATTGCGCCCGCCTTCATCGATCAGGCTGCGCAGCAAAGGAAAGATCTCAGGAAGGCATTGGACCTCGTCGAGGCAGAACAGCTTGTGGCCGGCGGCTTGCTGCAGCTTGAAGTAGAGCTCGGGTTCGGTGAGCTTGCGCCGCTCCGAAGCGCGTTCGAGGTCAAGATAAACTGCGCCGGGGGACTGCTCAACCCACCTGCGAGCGAGGGTGGTCTTACCGCACTGGCGGGGTCCGAGGATCGCTACAGCCGGGAAATCCTCAAGGCAGCTCGCGAGCTCCTTTTCCAGCCGGCGCCCCCAGTAACCAGGAGACGCAAGAGCAGCGCTGGGAATGCCGATATCTGGCGCTGGAGCGGTTGGTGAATCTCCCATGAGGCAAGTCTAGCTTGCAATTTGCGGGGCTGCAATCAAAAAATATACCCGCAAATTGCAAGCTAGACTTGCAATTTGCGGGGTTATCCCTGCCCCCGATCGGGACGTGTTCCGGGGCGAGCGCCCGCTGCCGACCAGCTTTTACCCATCACGGCGCCGGCTTCGCCGCTTCGCGCACCGGGATGGGTACGTTGCACAGCTCGACGTGCCCGACCGGATCGAGGAACCATGACTCCCGGCGATTCCTTCGCGCGGCAATCAGCGCGGTGAAGGTGGGGGTGTCGGTGCGCAGCACCTCGAGGGGCGTGCGCTCGTTCTCGGGCAGGCTGGCGGCGAGGCGGATCGAACGGAGCGGCACGTGTTGCGCGGGGTCCTGGTAGAAGCCGAGGGGGCCAGTGCCGCGCGGCAGGGTGGAGAGCAGCTCCATGCCGCGCACCACGCGACCGACGAGGGTGACGTTGCGGTCGAGATGGCGCGGCGAGTGGCCGATCACGACGTAGAGCTCGGAGCCGTTGCCCGAATCGGCGGAGTCGGCGCGGCCGGCGCCGACCATGGCGTAGCAGTGGGCCAGCCAGGCACGGCCGTGGACCGCGTCGCGGGCAGCGGGGAAACCGGCGGAGAATCCCACCTCGGGGGCATAGACGTCGGGATCGCCCAGCGGCAGGAACTGCAGACCGGCGAGCGGACGGTCGAATTCAGCCGGGAGTCGCGGCTTGGCTGCGCCAAGGGAACGCGCCTTTTCCTTGTCCTCGCCGTTGGGATCGGCCCACTGGACCACATAGTTGTCTTGCGAGCGGACGATCACAAGGCCGTCGAAGTAGCGCTGCTCGACGAGCTGCTGGATGTTTAAAACGTGCTGTGGCGCGAACGCCGACGCCAGCTCGATCACCACCCGGCCGCTAGCCAGTTCGACGTAAAGCGTCTGGGCCGGATCGAGCGCGCGCCAGTCCGACGGCTGGGCCGCGGCGAGCACCGCGGCGGTGGTGGTAGGCGTGCTGGTGGGCGGTGTTTCGGCGCTCTGGGCGAGCGCACCGCCCGCGGACGTCAGCAGCAAGGTCGAGACGGCGGCGACGGTGAGGCCGCGCACCCAGACCGCAGCGGCGGTGAAACGGGGTGAGGAGCTGTGGCTCATGGGCATTTCTCCTTGCGGTCAGGCGGCACGGTCAGGCGGCGCAGTCAGGCGGCGGCGACCGCGGCCAGCGACAGGCAGGGTCAGGATTTGCGGCACGGCTCACGCCCGGTCAGGAATAACACGCTGGAGGGCCGAGCGCAGTTGCTCGCGCAGGGGCGCGAGCACGGCCGGGTCGTCGACCTCGATCACGGGGGTGTTGTCGTACTGCTCAAAGAAGAGACTCGCGGGGACGTCGTCAGGGACTTCGAGCGCGCGGCGGAGCTTGCGGTTCTCCGGGACGAAGCCGCGGCTCAGCAAGCGGACCAAGGTGTTGCTGATCGTGCCCTGGAGACCGCAAATCATGATCACCGCGCGGTCGGGATGGAATTCCCCCGGCCCCAAACCGAGCCGCGCTTCGAGGTCAGCTAAGCGGTCGGGCAAGAAAAAATCTTCGACCCGGCCCCGATCGCCCGACCAATCTCGCGCTTCGCTCGCTCGACTCACGGTTTTCAAGTAGTGGAGACCATATTGCGCACTGAGCTGGTTGAGCTCGCTCTGATAGCCGAGATCTGCCGGGTAGGACGCCCCGTGGAGGATCGCGAAACCGTGCAAGTCAGGGCTTGGGTGCCGCAGTTTGTGGCTGCGGACGATGCTGATGAAAGGGGCGAGTCCAGTGCCTGCAGCAACCATCACCTTGAGGCGGGGATCGTCGGCACCCACGGTGTCTTCGAGGGTGAAGGTCCCCACGGCCTTGCTGCGCAAGAAGATGCGGTCCTGGGCCCGCACCTGCCACAGCAGGTGGGTCAAAGGATTTTCGGACTCCGGATGGCTGACATAGCGAATGTAGAACTCGAACGCGTCTTGCTCCTCAGGGGCTGAGGCGATCGACATCGGCCGACGCACCGACCCGAGTTCGGGCCTGGCTTGGTTGTTGAGCCCTAGAGTCATGTACTGACCGGGAACAAAGGGGGGCTGGTCAAGCACCGGCTCGTCCGGACGGATTTTGAAAATTGCCAAGGCCGACGTCATGTCGACGCGTTCGATGATGGTGGCATTGTAGGTCAGCGGCTTGTTCATGGTCTTTGACCCTATAACGATCGTGGCGCCGGGGGGAAGAGGTTCCCAGCAGGGCAGTGCTTAATGGTTTTCGGGTCTTGAGCCGAGCGCTCGCACAGAGGTTGATTTCTGAGCCAGAGATCCTGAGAACCCTGCCGGGTCCAAGGAGGGGGCCCGAAAACCGTTAGGCACCCCACGCCGTAGGCTGGCTTGTCGGGTCCACCTTGGGGGCGGTATTGTTGGCGGCGTTATGGGCTGGGGCCGTCTTGCCGCCACCCAGCTAGCGACGCGAAAGGAACGAGCGCGTGAGAAAAGATCAGATACCGCTCCAGCCGGGGACCCACGTGCTGGTCACCGGCGGTGCGGGCTTTCTCGGCAGCCACCTGGTCGAAGCCCTGCTCGACCGCGGCTGCATGGTGTCGGTGATCGACGATTTGTCCACCGGCCGCTTCGACAACATCGCGCACCTCGAAAACCACCCCACGTTCCGCTTCGCCATCGACAGCGTCACCAACGAGGCCGTGCTCGACCACCTGGTGCGCGACAGCGACGTGATCTTCCACCTCGCGGCCGCGGTGGGGGTTGAGCTGATCATCCGCGATCCCGTGCGCGTGCTCGAAAGCAACATCTTTGGCACCCGGGCCGTGCTCCACGCGGCCAACCGCTACCGCAAGCGGCTGCTCATCACTTCGACGTCCGAAGTTTACGGCAAGAGCGAGAACGTCCCGTTTGGCGAAGAGGACGACAGCCTGGTCGGGCCGACCACCAAAGCGCGTTGGAGCTATGCCGCGTCCAAAGCCGCGAACGAACACTTATGCCTGGCCTACCAGCGGCAAATGGGGCTGCCGGTGGTGATTTTTCGCCTGTTCAACACGGTCGGACCCCGTCAGAGCGGCCAGTATGGGATGGTCATCCCGCGATTGGTGCGTCAGGCGGTGGAAGGGCGCCCGCTCACGGTTTATGGCGACGGCACGCAGCGCCGCTGCTTTTGCGATGTCGAGGACGCGGTGCGCGCCATGCTCGCGGTGGCAGAGCATCCGGCTGCCTGGGGGCAAATCTTCAACATCGGCTCGGATCAGGAAGTGAGCATCCTCGAACTGGCCCAGCAGATCGCCGCACTGGTCGATTTTGCAGCGGCTGAGGAGGGCAAGGACGAGCGGTCCCAGATCGAGTTCGTCCCCTACGAAACCGCGTATGGACCTGGGTTCGAGGATATGCGCCGCCGTCAGCCCAACCTCAGCCGGATCCGCCGCTTGATCGGGTGGGAGCCACGCATTCCGCTAGCCGTGACCTTGCGGCGCGTGATCGCTCACTACCGCCTCGCCGCGAGCAATTCGGCGTATATCCCGAGCACGGTCTCGACCATTCGATCGTGAGTGAATTCGCGCTGCACCCGCGCCTGGGCTTGCTCCCCCAGGCGTTGCCGCAGGTGCGGATCCGCGAGCAAGCAGGCCAGGGCCTGCGCCAAAGCAGCCACGTCCCCGGGCGGGACCACCAGTCCGGTTTCGCCATGCCGGTTGATCGTGCTGGTCGCCGTGCCCAAGTCGGTTGAAACCACCGGGGTGCCCGCGGCCATGGCTTCGAGCAGCACCAGGCCAAAGGCTTCGCTGCGCAAAGTGGAAGGCAAGACCAACACGTCGCCTGCCGCCAAATAAGCTGGCATCTCGCCGTCTGGAACATCGCCCACGAAGTGGATACGGTCTGCTGCGGGGGAGCGCGCTGCGCACTCCTTCCAGGCCGCCTCCCGGTTTCCCCGACCGACCACCAGCAAGCGGGCGCGCAGCTGAGCCATGGCCGCGATCAGCACGTCCAACCCTTTGTAGTAGCGCAGCCGGCCGACAAACAGCAGCAAAGGTCCAGGGAAACGCTGCTGGAGCGCCACCACTTGGGAGGGATCCGGATGGGCAAAGCGGGCCACGTCAAGCCCCAACGGCACGATCCGACACCTGGCCGCGACCGCCTGGAGCTGCGGTGAGGTGGTCACATAGCTCGCGCTGCTCGCGAGCACCGCGTCAGCGCGCGCGAGGACTTGCTGTTGCAGCGGACGATAAAGCCGCCCGAGGAAGCGCTGGCGGACGATGTCGCTTTGATAGGAGACCACCGTGATTTTGCTGCGCCCGCCCAGCAGCTGTGCGACCTCACCCAGGGGATAAGGGGCTTGCAAGTGGGTGACGTCCGGGCGCTGGCCCAAGAGCTCCCAAGGCAAAGCCAAGCTGAGCGGAGTCGAAGCTACGGTCAGCAGGCGTCCGGCGCGGATCACGGCGACCCCTCGCTCTTCTGCCCGGGTGGTACGCCGTCCGGGTCCGGTCACCAGGACCGTGACCTGATGGCCGCGCGCGGCCTGACCTTCGGCCAGAAGTTGCAGGTGGTGTTCAATTCCCCCAAAAACCGGCGGGTAGTCCTTGTAAACGTGGAGGATGCGCATCCCGCCAAGACCTCACCTCATCAAGGGCTGCGGGGGAAGATCGGTATTCCCCCCTACCTGGCTCAGCGCACCGCCGCCAGCGCGGCTGCCCGCGCGGCCGCAAACTCGTCGCCCGGATTCCAGGACGGCAGCGCGTCCGCTTCCGCCACCGCCAGCCCGCACCAGAATCCTGCCTGGGTGTCCTCGACCATGCCCGCGAGATTCCACGAGGCGTCGATCTCGTCGCTCGGTTGGTGGTAGTGCGCCGCTTCCCAGGCCTCGGCCTGCTGCTTGATCTTGCCCTGGGGATCGTCGCGGAAGTCGTTGCCGCCGTCGAGGTAAAGCGCGGGGACGCCGATCTTGGCAAAACTGAACTGATCCGAGCGGTAGAAAAAGCCGCGGTCGGGCTGGGGGTCGTCGACCACGATGCGCCCTTGCTGCGCGGCTGCGGCTTCGACCAGGGGGTCAAGCGACGACTTGCCGCGCCCGAGAAAAATCAAGTCGCGGGTCCGTCCCCAGATGTTGCCGGCATCAAAGTTGACGTTGGCCGCGATCCGGCCGGCCGCAAAGGTGGGATTTGCAGCGTAGTAAGCGGAACCGAGCAGCCCTTGCTCCTCACCCGCCACGAGCAAGAACAAGATCGACCGTCGGGGCGCGCGGGGCAGGGCACGAAACGCCTTGGCCGTGGCCAACACCTGAGCCACGCCCGAAGCATTGTCGCGCGCGCCATTATAAATATCGTCTCCCGAGGCGTTGGGCTTACCGCGCCCCAGATGATCGTGGTGGGCGGTGTAGATCACCACTTGCTGGCTCAGCTGCGGGTCGCTGCCGCGCAGGAGTCCGAGCACATTGGCGGTTTCCAGACCGCGGCGGATGCGGCTGGGCAGCACGAGCGACGTGCGAATCCCCAAACTCACCGGGTGGAAATCTTTGCGTTTGGCCGCCGTGACCAAGTCTCCAAGCTGGTGTCCGGCGAGCGCGCACAGCTTTTGGCCCGCGCTCTCCGTGGCCCACGCCCAGATCTTGAGCTGGGGTTCTGCGCCGGCGGCCAGCTCGAACTGTTCACCCCCCCACGAGCTCTGGACCACTTGCCAGGGATAACCCGCCGAAGCATCCGTGTGCAAGAGGATCGCTCCCACCGCGCCTTGCCGCGCAGCGCTCTCGTACTTGTACTTCCACCGTCCGTAGTACAAGCGCCGGTTGCCGGCAAAGAGCGCGGGATCCCAGTCCGGGTCGTTGTTGAGCATGACCAGGACCTTACCCTGCAAGTCCATGCCCTTGAAATCATCCCAACCATACTCGGGCGCGGTGATGCCATATCCGACGAACACCAGCTCCGCGTCCGCGATCGCCGTGGTTTCGGCCTGGACGCCTGAGCCGGCAATCCATTCCTCCCAATGCGCGAGCTGGACCTCGCGTCCGTCCTTGCCGCTCACGATCCAGGTCTTGGGCGACTCCGCGGTGATTCCGAGGAGCGAGAACGGCTGCTCCCAGCTCCCGTCTTTGCCGCCCGGTTCGAGCCCCAGCGCCGCGAGCTCCTGGGCGATCGCCCGCCGCGCTTCCACGTCGCCGCGGCTGGCCGGCGCACGTCCCTCCAGCTCATCGCCCGCGAGCTTGCGGACGATCCGCGTGAGGTCTGCGGCCGTGATCGCGGCCGTGGCCTGGTCACTGCCCGGGGGCAGCGCCAAGGGCGATTGGGCGTGGCTCACCCACGGCACTGCGGTGCTCCACCCCAGGATCAAGATGCAGATCAAAATGCAGCGTGCGCTCGTCCGAAACTGTTGCATGCACGAACCTCCTTCGCGAGCCGACCATGCGTGGACTTTACCAGACTCTGAAAAGCCCCCGCACCGCTTGCCCCAAAGGTCGGTTCGAGGGTTAAACTCACCTCGCTGGGATCGGCGATCAAGGTCCCACCAAGGACGAGGAGATGGGTGATGGCAAGCGTGCGGATGCGCAGAGGATCTTGGGTCGGACTGACCTTTTGGACTGCAACTTGTTGGACTGCAGCTTGGACGCTGGGAGCGCTGGCTGATCCGATGTCGACTCTCTTTGCCCCGGGCACTTTCGCGCGCCAACCCCAAGACCTGGCCTGGCGGCCGCAGACGCGGGAGCTCAGCTATTTCTGGTCGGAAGGACCGGAGAGCGATCGGGGGCTGTGGCTGGACGACGCGCGCGGGGACGTACCGCCGCGCATCCTGTTGCGGCCTGCGGATCTCGGCGCTCAGGACGCGAGCGCGGTCAGCTGGCAGGGCTGGCGGAGCGATGGTCAGGCCGCCCTCTTTTCCGTCGACCACCAGCTCGTGCTCTTCGATCTCGAAACCGGTCAGGCGCGCGCGCTGACCCATGGCGGGGATCCGCCAGCAGACCCCAAATTCTCGCCGGACGGTCGCACCTTGGCCTACCTGCGCGGCCCCGACCTCTATCTCTTGGACCTCGCTTCTGGGGTAGAACAGCGCCTGACCGAGGACGGCGTGCCCGGCTTGATCTTGAACGGTGCGACCGACTGGGTGTACTGGGAAGAGATCTGGGGCCGCACGGCCGCTGGCTTTTGGTTCAGCCCAAACAGCACGCACCTTGCCTACTACCACTTCGACGACAGCGCGGTCGCGGTCTATCCCTTAGTCGACACGCGCCCGCTCACTCCGACCGTCGATGCCCAACGCTATCCCAAGGCCGGCGGGGTCCTGCCGCGGGTCGAAGTCCGGGTCGTGGAGCTGGCGAGCGGCCGTACCGTGACCCTCATGACGGGCGAAGATCCCCAGGCCTACCTCGCCCGGGTGGCCTGGCATCCCGCCGGGGACAAAGTGGCGATCCAGCGTTTGAACCGCGCCCAGAATCAGCTCGACCTCTTGCTCTGCAGCGCCCAAGACGGGAGCTGTTCCCAGCTGTTGCGCGAAACCTGGCCGACCTGGGTCAACCTCGGCGACGAATTCACGTTTCTCCCCGACGGCCGCTTCTTGTGGGGCTCGGAGCGGAGCGGCTGGCGTCACTTGTACCTGATGAGCGCGCTCGGGCAACTCATGCACCAGCTGACCCCTGCTGGCTGGTCGTTGACCTCGCTCGACGCGGTCCACCCGCAAGCCGGGCGCTTGGTATTCACCGCCCATGCCACGTCGACCTTGGGCGCTGCCGAACGCCACGTCTTTCAAGCCCACCTGGACGGCACCCCGGCGCAACGCTTGACCCATGAACCCGGTTGGCATGAGGCCCTGGTCGCGCCGTCCGGAGATTGGGTGGAAACCCGGAGCAGCGCCGACACCCCGCCGGAACAGCGCTTCCGCCAACTGACAACGCTCCTTGACCCCGCGCCGCGCCGCTTGCCGCAAACGCCTGGCACCCTCGACCCCCAACAGCTGCCAGCCTGGGAATTCCTCACCGTGCCCGGCCCGGACGGTGTGGCCTTGCCGGCCCAGCTGCTCAAACCGCGGGACTGGACCCCGACGCGCCGTTACCCGGTGGTGATGTACCACTACGGCGGCCCTGGCTCGCAAGTCGTCGAGAACCGTTGGCGGGCGCCTCACCGTCGTTACCTCTGGCAAAAACTCATGGCCGAACGCGGCTACGTCATCCTTGCTCTCGACAACAGCGCTTCGATCTTCTTTGGCAAGCGCGGCGAAGACCAGCTCCACCGCCGCTTTGGTGAACTCGAACTGGCGGCCCAGCTGGCTGGCGTCGAATTCCTGCGCCAGCAGCCCTGGGTTGACCCGCAGCGGATCGGGCTCTGGGGCTGGTCCGGCGGAGGTTCCAACACGCTGTACTGCCTCCTGCGACGTCCGGGCGTGTGGCGCGCTGGGGTGGCAGGCGCGCCGGTCACCGACTGGCACACCTACGACGCGATTTGGACCGAGCGCTACCTCGGCCACCCGCAAGACAATCCCGCGGGCTACACCGCGTCCTCGCCGCTCACCCACGCGGCCGAACTGCGCGATCCCCTCCTCATCGTCCATGGCACCACCGACAACAACGTCCACCCGCAGAACACCTACAACTTGATCGCGCGTTGGATCAGCGCAAGCGTCCGCTTCGAGCTCGCGCTTTATCCCAACCAGCGGCACAGCCTGCAAACCTTCGAGACCGCGGCGCAGCAAGATTTCTTCCGTCGGCTGACCGACTTCTTCGACCACTACTTGGCGCCCGCGCGCTGACGGTCGGACCGCCGGAGAAGACCCGCATGTGTGGTCCAGTACGTTGGCTGACCCTCAGCTGCTTCGTCCTCAGCTGCCTCGTTCTCAGCTGCCAAAAGCCGCCCGCGCCGTGGGACCGCGAAGACCTGTGGTTTGCCCGTCCGCGGCTTTTGACCCTGACGGGAGAGCCGGCCGGGCAAGTCCAGCGCATCACCGTACCCTTGGGACTGCGTGAAGTGCGCGACCTCGCCCAAGTGAGCGCCTGGGACAAAAAGCAAGTCCCGATGGTGTCCGCCGGCGAGATCCACGCCCTGGTCCAGCTCGCGGGAACCCGTCTCGTCGCGCGATTCGAGTTGGGTTCAGACCCCTTCTTTTCCTTCATTCCCCTGGCCCACGAACCCGCGCCCTGCGCTTGCCTCTACCAGGTGACTGTGCGTGCGGTGGACGCAGCCACCCCGGCCGTCACTCACCGCGTCCAAGGTCAAGCCGCGGTCGATCCGCCGCCGGCCACCGTCGACCTCAAGCTGACCGCTTTTGCCGGCCAGACGATCGAGCTGACCTTAGAGATCACGGCCCCCACAGAGATCGCGGCCCCCGAGCTCACCGCCCCCGCCCCGCCCGCTGCCAACCCAGCTGAGCCGGCGGTGGCGCTCTGGGGTAGCCCCGCCCTGTACCATCGCCGCGCCCCCGTCCCCTCGCGCAAAAATGACGACCCGCGGCCCAACGTCCTGCTCGTCGGGGTCGACACCTTGCGCGCCCGCGCCCTCGGCGTCTATGGTCGCCAGCCCTCGCTCACCCCCGCGATCGACCGGCTGGCGTCCGAGAGCGACGTCTTCCTCCACGCCTTTTCCGCCTTCAACGCCACCAACCCGAGCTTCTCCTCGATCCTCACCGGGCTCTACGGCAAGCACCACGGGGTCTACGACAACAACACCCGCCTTGCGGCCGAGTCCAAGACCCTGGCCGAGCTGTTCGCCGCGGCGGGTTACGCAACCGGCGCCGTGCTCTCGGCGCGGCATCTCGAGTTTGCGGATTTAGGCCGTGGTTTTGCCGAGGTAAGCCTCAGCCAGAGCACCTTTGCTGGCGAGTTGCCGATCGACTTGATCCTGGGGTGGATCAGCGCCCAAGACGGACCCTTCTTTGCCTGGGTTCACCTCTTCGATCCCCACACCCCGCACACCCCGCCCTTGCCCTACGCCCTCGGCCTGCAGCCCGCAACCCTCTCCGGCATCGCGCCAGTGGCGAGTTGGCGCGAATTCCGAGCCCTGGGCCGTCCGGCCTTCAAGGATCCCGTCTACGGCGGCCACAAAGACCTCTACGACAGCGAAGTGGCCTACCTTGACCGGCAAATCGACCGCCTGCTCGACTTCCTCAAAAGTCGTCACCTGCACGAGACCACGATTGTGATCTTTGTGGCGGATCACGGTGAGAACTTAGAAGAGCACGGCATCCTCTACGGCCACGCCGGCTTGTGGGACACCACCGTCCACGTTCCCCTCTTCATCCGTTGGCCAGGCGCGGCCCAAGGGCGGCAGCTACCAGCCCTAGTCCAGACCCTCGACCTGTTTCCCACCCTGCTCACCGCTGCCGGCATTGCCGTCCCCCCCAACGACGGCCACGACCTCAAACCCATAGCGAGCGGTGCCCAACCTGGCCGTCGTCTCGTCTTTGCCGAGCACGCAGGTGGCAAGAGCGCCATGGTCCGCACGCGCACCCACAAATACTTTGTCGCAACCGACACCTTCCAAGTTCAAGACGGCACCTACTTCTACGACCTCGCCCACGACCCTGAAGAAACCCAGAACCTTTCGGGTCAGGGCGCGTCCGTCGAAGCAGACCTAGCGCGGGTCCTCACCCACTTCCTGGCCCAACGGCAAAAGCCAGGGGACGTCGTTGTGTTGAGTGCGGAGGAAGAGGCTCAGCTGCGGGCGTTGGGTTATTTGTGACTTCCCCGACTGTTCCTGCGTCACGCAACCCTCTCCATTCGATTTCGTCCAGTCTCTTCGGCCACAATTGCTAGACAAAATGCCGTCCGAATTCTTGGCGGATGGCCTTGACAGCCGCATGCTCGATGGTTAAGCATATGATTCGTCTAGCTGAAGAAAATGCCTTCTGACCCATAGTCAGTTGGCAGCTTGGGAGTTGATCCAGCGCCAAGTTCGCATTTCCAGACCGGAACAGAAGTCGGACGAAAGGAGTTCTCATGCCGTTGGGACTCAGTGGCAAGTTTGACATTCTACAAAGTTCGCCACACGACCTTCAGGCCCCACCCCCACTTGCAGGGGCCTTCGCCGCGCCTGTCCAGCATTGGGTCCCTTCCCGCTACAACGTCCGAGCCACGGCTGAAGACGGCCGCTTGGTGCTGTGGAATACATTTCACGGCTCGATGAGCGTGTTTCGCCCCGAACAAGCACCGCACGTTCTCGGCCTTCTTAGCCGCCAAGTCATCTTAGCGCGAAAGGAGGGGCTAGTCGAATATCTGGTGGACCGTGGCTTTCTGCTTCGAAAGGGAAACAACGAGTATCGCCAAGTGCAGGTCGCTATCCACCAACAGCAATATCGAACTGATCGCCTGAACTGATCGCCTGAGTATAATACAAGATCCTCTCTGATACATGGGTGTTTCCTCTCGGTTGTTAGAGCGGCCATAGTTACTCGGATTAAGACCTGGATTTCTTCTGCTTGACACGCCACACATTCAACGCTAGTATTTTTTGGGTGTTCCCAATAAAGGGAGTACCCAACCTGAAAAAGGAGTAGGGCTATGGAAAAGGACTCGAAAGAGCTGTTGAGCGATGCCATCGCTCAAGCGAAGAAAGAGATCGACCAGGAGGTCGAGAATCACAAGATCGAGGACACTGACCTTGACCATGTGGCCGGTGGCAACACCACCGCTTGGACGATTAGCTACTCAACTGTGGCTGACCAATAGCTCCTATGGAGCTTCGATTCCCGGGTGAGTTCACCGGTTGCGCTCAGCGACTAGAAGTGATTTACTGCTTGGTCAACTTGAAGCAGACTTGCTCGGGACATCCTCCCAGGACTTGGCGTTGAGGTACCTGTTTCGCTCAGCATCTTGTGGTCCAAAATGTTTATGCCACTACATCAATCATAGCAATGATTTGTAATTTCAATCTCCGCTTAGCAAACGTAGAAATTCCCAGACCGCCGGAATTTCCCCCAGCCACTTAGGCAATCAATGCCCCAGGCCCATCCCCATCTAACAGGCTGAGGAGATGTTTCGGATTATGGTTCGATCGACATATCACCTATTGAAGAGAGCAAAGGATGGAGATGATTGATTCAATTGATTCAGAAGTATGGAGCGGTGTCCAGTCTCTCCTTGACAATTATGCCAAGATTCGCATTGACGACTTTGTCGTCGTGCTCTACACCACCGATAGCTCCGAGTCAGCAACATGGGTTTCTGCGGCGCTCGCCCTCCGCGGAATCCCATTTAGGCGGGTGTGGATGGCCCCTCTTAGGGACGCGGGCTTCCCCGAGCGGCTGAGGGCAGCTCTGCCGCCCCTGGCTGAGCTGAGCGGTCGCCTTATCGTTTTAACCTTTGAGCGCGATACAATGTCGCACACTACCGCTCTTGCCATTGGCACCTCGGAGTACAAGAATGCGCGCGTTTTGCGCGCTATCAGTGCTTGCTCCACCCTCTTCTCTACTGCCTTGCAGGCATTACCGGAGGAGCTATCCTCTCGGAACACTGCCATTCTCAATCGCTGCATGAACGCAAGTCGACTGCACATCAAGACGCAAGGCGGCTCAGATTTCAAAGTTACAATCGACAGTAAGCATCGCTGGATTAGTAATCGCGGGGTAGCTCGTCCAGGAGGTGTCATGATTCTTCCAGCGGGAGAGGTCGCCACATTCCCCGCGTCGATCGAAGGAGTGTTCGTTGCAGATTTCGCGTTCAATGTCAATGCGATCACTGATCGCGACGCCCGCCTCCACGACTACCCAGTAACCGTATACATAGAAGATGGGCGGGCGGTCAAGTACGAATGCGCCGATCGTGCGATGAGCAGCTTTCTTGAAGAATGCTTTCAAACTCACTGCGCTTATAACGTAGGAGAACTTGGGTTTGGTACGAATTTTGCTGTCAACGAAGCGATCGCCCTGAATTCACATATCAATGAGCGCCGACCTGGCGTTCATCTCGGTTTTGGTCAGCACAACCAAGATCCGGGTATCGTCTGCTATCAGTGCGCTATCCACTTGGACCTCATCGCCAAGGGTGGCATGGTATGGGTGGACGACGAAGATGCTCCGCTGGACTTAGAACTCGTTGTACCTTCCGCTCAGCTCCATCCGGGCAATTCCCGCGATGAAGACGTGTTTTCGCCTGAGACGCTGGACTTGGAGATCGACGATTGCTGCGGGATCCTTACAGGAGAAGGCCTCAAGCTGTTTTCCAGTCCTGGAGGCCTATGACAGAGAATTTCTGGAGCAGGCGTGCAGCAGAGCTCGCTGATGCTTACGTACCTGAGGCAGGATCTGTCCGGTTTCAGGTGGTCACTCGCGCGTTGCTTATGCACATGCCTCCTGATCCGCAGCGTGTCGTCGATGTTGGTGGTGGATATGGGCTACAAGCAATCTTGTTAGCTCGGGCTGGTCATTCTGTAGTCGTTGTAGACTTCGACCCGAGAATGCTTGCGATTGCTCGGGATAAATTGGCGCGCGAAACCCAAGAAGTCGCATCGAGAGTCGAGCTGGTCTTAGGTCCTGGAGAGAAGGCAGCGAGCCTAGTGGGGAGAGGATTCGACTTGGCCTGTTGCCACAGCGTATTGATGTATCAAGCAGAATGTGGCCCGCTGCTGTCTAGCGTGGTAGATCTGGTGCGTGGGGGCGGCGGTCTCATCTCTGTGCTCTGTGTCAATCTCGAAAGCTATGCCATGCGGAGTGGGTTGCAAGGCCGCTGGCGGGAGGCAGCAGCGATCCTAGAAGGCAAACCGTTCGAAGGCAAATCGTTCGCCAGCCGGTACGCCCCAAGCCGCCCACGCACTCGCGAAGAGGTGGCGAAAATTCTCGAAGCCGATGGGGTTAGAATCCGAAGCTGGCAAGGAATTGGTGTGTTTACCGACCATCTCACCGAGAAGCCCGTTGCAGATGACCCTAGAGAGATCTACCGGGCAGAGTGGCTTGCCAGCAACCGAGATCCTTACCGTCGAATAGCTCGATGCTTTCACATCATCGCCGAGCGCCCATAATCGGGTTCACTTGTGCTTTCTTCCCTCCCTCTTCGAACCCCCCGTCTTCTGCGGCGAGATATTCGAGGTCGACGATACGATGCTCGGCGCCAGTTCGAGCA
>CAZCOV010000051.1:13409-23129 GCA_964499975.1 uncultured Thermoanaerobaculia bacterium | reverse complement strand
GAACCGTCTCGGCTCCCGAAAAAATCGTCGAAGAATGAGCCGGAACCTCTGAGAGAGCCGCAGAACAAACTCACTTGAACGTCGATCAGGGCCACCGAGTTCCGGCCAGAGTGGGGGGGCTGACTATCGAATTTTTGGGGTTCTCCAGTCCTGGCGTTCCACGGCAGCAGTGGAAGCTTGCGAGTTCAACGATCAGCGCAAGCCCGTTCAGCTGTATTCGCGATTGCTGATGCCGCGTCGCGCTGCGAACCGCAACCGGTTTCGCCCGTTGCTCCGTCTGCCTTCTTCCAAGGGACGACGCGAGCCGCAGCTCGAGATCTGGCCTGTTATCGGCTTGCAGGGGCAGGGCCCGCAGGCAGGGCCGGGTAGCTGGCTGAAATCTCGGTGCAGATTCGAGCCCGGAGCCGAGGTGACCCCACTCGCACCGTCTTCGGTCGGTCGAAGCGCGAGCACGGTGAAAAACCCAGATTTGGGGCTATTCATCCGATCCCGATTGGAGTATCCTTGTTCCAGACGATCGAACCAGGGAAGAAAGGCATGAAGGCAGCCTGTCCAAAAATTCCGCAGAACCCTTCGCTGCAGCGGGCCCCGGGCGCGCTTCGCACGCCGGGTCCGCTGAGCTTTGCGTTGGGCGGCTCATGCGCCTTGCCCCGAGAACGCAGATGCCGTAACCTACCGCAATGAACTACCGAGAACTCATCACCATCGAACCCGGCAAACGCGGCGGACGACCCTGCATCCGGGGAATGCGCATCTCTGTTTACGACATTCTCGGCTGGCTCGCCGCTGGGATGACCAACGAGCAGATTATCGAGGAGTTCCCGGAACTCACGCTTGAGGACATCCGTGCGTCACTCGCCTACGCCGCCGACCGGGACCACCACCTTGTTGGTTCGGCAGCGTGAAGCTCCTTTTCGACCAGAACCTCAGTCACCGGCTGCCCGCTCGACTTGCGGACCTCTTTCCCGACTCGGCCCATGTTCGAGTAGCGGTCGCCGGTGCCATCCTCTTGAAGATTCGAAGATTCAGCCCAGCATGGAGAGAAGCCAACCGGCTGGATGATAGGGATTCCTTCGAAGGGATTGAGCACCAACAGATCCTCGTCTCCAGAAACGATGGCGTTGGCTTGGCCTGCCTCCGCCACGTCGAGGAATTTGTCATCCTTTGCATCACGGCAAACCGTCCAGTGCGAGCTCCGCCCTTGCCGCCGCTATCTCGGTCGCCACTTCGTCCTCACTGAAGCTGGCGCTGGCTTCAGCCATCCGCGCGCGAAGACGCCGGAAGCGCCGCATGACCTCGCCCTCCTCGAGCTCCTGATAACGAAGAAACTCTTCGTAGGGCACTAGCGCTGCTCGCGGCTGGCTGCCACGGGTCAAAACATAGGGTACGTGATCCTCGGCCACCTCGTCGAGGACCGTCTTGAGGCGTCGCTGGAGGTCGGTCACACCGATGATCTTCTGCATGAAGGAGCTCCTACAAAGAAGAATCTGAGCTCAGCTTTATATTCAAGCTCATACTCAGAATCATACACCCTGCCCCAGGCTTGCGAAGCCACCCTCGGACTGGCATCTGAAGAATGAAGATCCAGTGAGAAATTGCATCGGGACATGCCCTCTCTAGATCATACTCGTTGAACGATGTATTGTAGTTAGCACCCTTTTGACGAATTAGCCGGATCATGGCCACGACGACACCCAAGGCCCAGGCGCTCGCTGCGTTTCTCGCCAAGAACCCCGCGTTCGACATCCACACGGTCCCGCGCTCGTCGCTGGACGAGTGGGCCTGGGAGGGGCTGGACCGCAGGCTGGTGACCGACGCGCTGCGCCAAGCGGCGCGGCTGCGTCATGCAGTGAGCGATCCGCTCGTCGCGTACCCGATCATCGAGGCCGGGTATAGCTCCCTCCAGGGGATCGCGCGCCGCGCGGCAGCTGGGTTCGTGGAGGACATGAGCGGCGTCCTCGAGGCGGAGGCGGCGCGGGCGATCCAGGCGCGGGCGCGCGGCGCCTTTGCCCGGATCGTCCAGCAGTGGATGCAGCTGCGCGAGTCGGTCTCGCAGCACCGGCGCGCGCTCTTCGGCCCAAAGGCCATGCAGTCCACCGGCCAGGGGGGCGTAGAGCCCACCGGTGCGACGCAGTGGACCAGCTCGGGGGCCGTGCAGGGCACGGCGGGGACAGGTGAGGCGACGCCGCCGCACTACGCCACGCTCTTCGGCGAGGCGCCGATCCGTGACACCCCGGACGCGATGTCCATCTTCGGCGCCGGGGCCTATTTTTATGACCTGATGGATCTCATCGACGAGGAGATCACGGCGCAGAACCCCTATGTCCCGGCGAGCGGAGGCGGCCCTGCCACCGGTATCCCCCCCGCGCTGACGCTGCAGGCGAGGCGGCCGGATCTATGGAACTTGCCGCTCACGATCCGCAACGTGGAGAACCTCATCTCACAGGCCGATCTGAGCCGCGAGATCCTGGAGTCGACGCTGCTCCAGCTGGCGCCGCAGCTCCCGCTCCTCACCCAGGCGGGGACCACGCCGCTCACCCCAAAGCAGACGCCGTCCAACGTCAAGCTGTGCCGAGGCTATGACGAGCTGAAGGACGCCCTCGACAACGCGGTGGACGGTGACCTGCTCGTGGTGCTCAACGATGACGGCGCGAACGACATCAAGGTCCGTGCGCCGCTCCGGATCACCAAGAACGTCACGTTGCAGGCCGGGGCCTCGGGCGTGACGTTCCATTGCAGCACAGGGGCTGCGTTCACGATCATCGCGCCCAAGGTCTCGATCGAGGACCTCGGGTTCACCGGCGCCAGCCACGACGCCGCGATCGTCGTCGAGCGCGGCGCGCTGACCCTCGTCAACACACTGTTCGTTCATGGCACGAGCGCGACGTCGACCGAGGGCTGGGCCGTGCGGTGTGCCGCGGGCGAGATCACCAGCAAGAACGCGACGTTTTTCGACGCGTCGCCCGCGCCCATGGCGATGCTGGCCGCGACTGCCACCGGGAGCTCTGCCACCTTCACCCTGCTGAGCTCGATCCTGTGGACCGACGCCGAGATCGCGGCAGGCGCGCTGTTCAACCTGGGCGAGGGAAACCTCGCGGTGGTCAACTTGAGCTACTGCGACGTCCGGGGCGGTGACCCGCGCGATCCGCGGATCTTCTTCGATGATACGAGCTTCACCGCCGAGCCGGGCTTCCAGGGCACCACGACCACGGCCGAGACCAGCACTCAGACGACGAATTACCTCAAGCTCACCAACACCTCGCCCTGTGTGGGCCGGGGGGCGCGGGGCGTCAACGTCGGGGCTGCGGTCTACGACGTCTACGCCGCCATGGCGCGCGCCATTTACCCGTTCGACGTACCCTTCGATACCCAGGTCCAGTCCGCGGTGCTCGCGTTCGACGAGCTGGATCTCAGCTTGCCCGAGGTCTTCGCGGCGTTCAGGCCCTTCGGGGAGCCGGGCGTGTACTCCGGCGTTTCGACGCTCGGCATGGGGCTCGGGGACTTCGAAGTGCTGAGCACGCCCATCCTGGATCCGGACACCCTGGCCCCGTACTACGGGCTCACGAGCTTCGACGAGGAGAACGTGGTCCTCGTCCAGGAGGCCGCTGGAAGCTACACCTTCCGCGCGGCCGAGTTTGCGCGCTGGACGGGGCTCACGCTCGACGGGCTCCGGGAGCTGGTCTATCAGAACCTGAGCCTCTCCGAGATCGCGGTAGGGATCCAGCAGGGGAAGACGGCGTGGGGGCAGGTCCCGGCGAAGCCGTGGCAGGGGTTCTACGTCAACGCCGGGCAGCTCGCTGCTCTCGCGCTGTGTACGGTCTACGCGCCGGTCGGGCGCATGGTTCCCACGCTGGGCGCCGGTGGCTCCGTGAACCAGGGGGAGGCCCGCTTCCAGGCGAGATCCGAGCTCAGCGGGACCGCCTTCACGATCCAGCTCTGGATGGTTGTGTTCTCCGCCGGAGCCACGATCCTCGCCATGAGCAGCTCGGACAAGTCGTACGAACTGGTCTGGGACCTCCAGGCGGGCGGGGCCTTGACCGTCTCCTACTACGACAACACCGCGAAGATCCCGACGACTCCGATCCTGGAGGTCGTGGCTCCCGCGCTCGTGGGGCGCTGGGCGTGCCTCACCACCTCGTACGACGGTGCCCGCCTGACCGTGTACGTGAACGGCGCACCCGTCGGGGTCAACACGAGCGAATGGATTGGCACGAAGAGCTGGGCCTCGACGTCGATCCACCCTCTCTACAGCTCGCAGTGCGTCCGGGCGCGGAAAAAGGACGGGGGGACGAACCCGACCGTGGTGGCCGCCGCGGACCTATCGGTGTGGGAGCAGGCGCTCGCTCCGGAGGCGGTGGCGGTCGGGTTCTCGGTTCCGCCGTTGACGAAAAAGACCCCGATCGACCGCTTGCCGCAGGGACTGCTCGATGACTGGCCGCTGTGCCATACGAACGAGGAGAGCTTCGACAACTGGGCCGGAGATCGTCCGCCCGGCACCTTCGACGGCGATCCCGTGGTGTGGAGCAAAGCCTACCTCCCGGGGTCCGTGGTGCAGGATGGGGTGATCTGCACGACCTCCCAGGGCCAGGAGTTCGTCCAGACCGAGGTCCTCACGGGCCAAAATGACACTGGCATGGTCGGCCTCACGGTGGGGAACCTCGACCACGTGAACCGCTTCGTCCGCCTCGCGCGCCGCCTCGACTGGACGTTCGCCGAGCTCGACTGGGCGCTCTACACGATCCTGCCACCGGACACGACGGATTTTACCGACCTCGGCGCGTTCGATCGCCTCGCGGTTCTGGCCACGTTGCAAGAGGAGACCGGCGCCGGGATCGGCGAGCTGACCGCGTTCTTCGGGTACTTGAAGCCGTACGGGCGAGGGCGCGAGGGCGGCGAGCTGCCGCCCTTCGACGTGGTGTACAACCGACCTCCGCTCGCTGGCGCCTATTTCACGCCGGTCATGTCGGAGGAGGTCCCCCTCCCCGCGGGCGATGACCCGGACGCGGTCGTCGCGCGGCGGATCGCGACGAGCCTCGGGTGGAGCACGGCGGAGCTGCGTCAGGTCGTGGCGTACACGGCGTATCTGCGCACGTCGGGGCAACCGCCGGCCACGCTCCTCGTGGACTGGGCGAACCTGAGCGCGCTCTTCCACTTCCGTGCCCTGACCGCGCTGCTCCGGATGGGCATCACAGCGCTGCTCGAGCTCTTGACCTTCGCCGGCGTCGATCCATCGCGGCCGGTGTTTGCCCCCGCGGGCGATCCGACGAGCCCGACCTTTGCTCCGGCCGATCTGCTGCAGCTCGTCGAAGCCCATCGCATCGCCGGGGAGGCCAAGATCAGCCCGGCGAACCTCAACCTCCTGATCACCGATCCCTCCACGATCCACCCGCCGGGGGATCCCTACCAGGAGAACCTCGATCAGCGCTTCTCGAACAACCTCCCCGAGCTCCGCGCCGATTTCCGCCGTGACGTGTCACCCGTGCGGGTCACGCGCCAATCGTTCATCACGCCGGGCATGGATCAAGAGGCGTCAGCGGAGTTCTTCCAGTTCTGTGTGAACGAGGGGTATCTCACCCAGAGCGGCCTTTGCCGAGCCGCGCTGTTCGCGATGCTCCCCGAGGTCCAACTGCGCGTGCCGGCGCAGTACCCCACGCTGGGGGAGGCCGTGACCGCGGCAATGAAGAGCCTGGGCGGTGGGGCGCGGAAGGCGACCTGTTGATCCCGAACCGGGATGATCTCCACACCCTCGCCCGTTACCTGTTCCTCAAGCTGCAATATCCGGACAGCGTCCCGGATCTCCTCGTCTACCTGCGCGCGTCGAGCATCTCGAGCCCCTCGGTGGACGAGGCCACCAAGGCGCTCGCCAGCCTCTTTTTCTGGGATCCGGTCGAGGTGAAGGTCCTGCTCGCAGCCCTGGCCGCGCGCTCGCCGCAACCGCCGGCCTTGACGGCGATCCTGGACGTCGCGCGCGCGCTCGACGTGGCGCGAGACAACGGCCTCGGGATCGAGCTCCTCCGCTCGCTGAACCAGAACGGCTTCATCTTCGGGGGCGAGGGCGTGACCCCCCTGCTCCAGGCGATCGCCGGGAGCGATGCCGACGCGGCGCTCCAGCTGCGGGGCCGGATCGCGGAGATGAAGCGGAGCATCCTCCAGATCTTCGCCATCCCCGCGATCGACAGCGTGACCCAGCCGCACGGATTCCGCGTCCTCGACCAGGACAACCTCTCGGACTACCTGCTCGTCGACGTCGCGATGGGCGCCGAGACCGACACCAGCCGTGTCGTGCAGGGGACGTTGAGCCTGCAGCAGTACGTGCAGCGTGTCCGGCTGGGCCTGGAGCCCTGGGTCACGAATTTCGGGATCTCCAACCGGCGCTGGGGCTGGATGGACAGCTACCGGACCTGGGAGGCCAACCGCAGGGTCTTCCTCTACCCCGAGAACTACCTCAGGCCGGAGCTGCGGCGGGACAAGACCCCACTCTTCGACGAGCTGCTCGACGCGGTGAACGGGGCAGACATCACCAAAGAGCAGGCGGAGAAGCTCTACCGGGGCTACCTCGACGGCCTCGTGTCCGTGGCCACCCTGCGGACGGTGGGGGCCTACTACACCGAGGAAAGTACCAGCGATTACACGATCGCGCCGGGCAAGACGATTGGGCGATTTCACCTCATCGGGCGGACCACGACAAAGCCCTACGTCTACCACCACCGCACCTACGATGTAGCCCTCGGCGCGGACGGCCGGCGAACCGCGGCGCGGTGGACGCCCTGGAAACGGATCGGCGTGGAGATCAGCGCGGACTACGCGACGCCGGTCGTCTTCCGCGGCCAGCTCTACCTGTTCTGGTCCGAGGCCGTGTTCACACCCGAGGAGGGGACGATCGGCGGCGGCCACTTCAGGGTCAAGCTGCAATACGCGGTCAAGAGCCCCGACGGCACGTGGGGCGCGGCGCAGTCGGGCTTCCCGCAGATCGACCTGGCGCCGGACGTCGTGCCGGCGAGCAATCTGATCTGGCGGAGGCCGTATGTCGTCCCGACGACGTACCAGGAGGCGCCGGCCCTGTTCGTCCAGTACGGAGACTATGCGGGGAGTTGCGATCCGTTCCTCTTCGTGCTGCGTCTCGACCAGACCGTGGTGACGGGCCTCAAATGGAGCGATGCGATGGATGGCCCGGCGTCGCTCAAGTACTCGGCGCTCGACGTGGTCGACCATCCTGGAAAGATCAGCCTGCTCACCGGGGCATCGTTCTCGGCGGCCAACGCGCTCCCACTCTCCTCGTGCCTCGTGGGCGTCTTTCCGGACGCGAACAAGAAAATGGCAGGATGGAGCGAGTATCTACAAAGCCTCGGTCACGCAGGCGAGCTCGCAGCTAGCGTACTGGCAGGGTACCTGGTACTGCGTATGCGCTCGGAAGAACGAGTGGACGCTGCTTCTTTACGCGAGGGGGAAGGGTGATCCGCCCGATCAGGCGAGCTGGGCGCAAGTCGGTATCCTCCCCAAGAACTCGGGCACGCCGCAATCGATGGGCCTCTTGCCGACGGCCGGGGGGCTCTATCTTGACCGTTCCCTCAACTACTCCAAGGTGAGTCAGGCCGAGATCTACTCGCCCGGCAATTCTCCCTGCGATGCCCCCTGGATCCCGATCAACTACTTGGCGGCGGCTCAAGGCGAAGCGAGCGTGTCACCGATGGTGCTCGGCTGGTTCAACAGCGGAAATCGCGTAGACCTGCTCACCACCCCCGGCGACCACCCCACCGTCATCCCGGTCGGCAACCAGCTCGGGGCGTTCATCGTCGACACCGGCGCTGGAGTACGATCCGAACGGCAGCGTCGTCGTCCAGGGCGTCTACTTCGGCGTGCCCGACAACCCCCACTTCACGAACACCTGGGACACGGTGGATGACCGGCTGTTCAAGATCCGTCATGGGTTCGACCTCGCCGGCGCGCCGAATCGCCTCCCGCTCTTTGCGCCCGCGGTCGATCCCATGGACTTCGTCCGCGCGCCCGCCGCGGGCGGCCAGGGATCGACGAGCGCCTCGACGAGCGCCTCGCCCGCCGGGGTGGCCCTCTACGATAGTGCGTACGACTCCACCCAGACGGCCATGTGGCTCGCCCAGATGGTCATGGAATACGGGCGGTCCCTGCTGAGCGCGCTCGAGTCCAGGGACGCGACGGTGCTCGCCGCGCTCCAGGCGGGGCAGGAGACCGTGCTCGCCGACCAGATGCGGCAGATCCGGGCGGAGGAGGTCAACGAGGCCCGCGCGGCGCTCGACGCGCTCAGGAGCTCACGCGCCGCGGCGCAGTACCGGAGAGAGCACTACGAGGTGCTGGACAAGAAAGGGCTGTCGCCGCGCGAGAACGCCGCGCTGGCGCTCTCGGGGTTGAGCCTCTCGCACCGGGCGGCGGCGGCCACGGCGAACGCGATCTCGGTGCCGCTCTACCTGGTCCCCAACATCTTCGGCCTGGCCAACGGTGGTATGGAATATGGACCGGGCACCGCTGCCATCGCAACCACCTACGACTCGGTCGCGACGATCTACAGCGAGTCGGCCGGCCTCCTGACCACCCAGGCGGAGCACGAGCGCCGCGCTGAGGAGTGGCGGTTCGAGGCAAGGCTCGCCGGGTATGACGTGGAGCAGCTCGACGCGGAGATTGCGGCCGCGGAGAAGCGTGCCGAGATCGCCGAGATGCAGTACACGCTCGAGGGGACCACCTGGAAGCAGCGGCAGGAGGTCGACAAGTACTACCAGAGCAAGTTCACCAACGCCGAGCTCTACCAGTGGATGACCGACACCCTCGGCGATCTCTACTACCAGCTCTACCAGATCGCCGACAGCGCGGCCCGCACCGCGCAGGCGAAAGTCGTCGCGTTCACCGGGCAGAACGCGACCTTCCTCTCGCCCGGCGCCTGGGACGCGAAGCGCCGCGGGCTGCTCGCCGGGGAGAAGCTCTACGTCGATCTCGCGCGGATGGAGCAGGAGCTGTTGCAGCGGGAGCCCGAGGAGGAGGAAGGAGGAGAAGGAGGAGGATGCGTGATGGAGCTCAGCCGCTTCCATCCCCTCGCGGTGATCGCGCTAAAGACCGCGGGAGCGTGCGTGTTCGACCTCCGCGAGGAGGCCTTCGCCCGCCTGCGCCCCGGGGGTTACCTGCGCCGGATCCGTGAGATCAAGCTGCAGTTCCGCGGCTGGGAGGGCGAGGCCGTCCACGGCGAGCTCACCCAGCTCGCGGGGAGCGTGGTGCGGGAGCCGGACATCGAGACGGCCCGCTTCCTGCTCGGGCGCGAAAGGGCGCCCGGAGGCGCGCTGGGCCGGCACCTCAGCCCGGTCCGCGCGGCGTTCAGCACGACCTCCGGGACGACGGCGAACCTCAAGGCGTTCGAGGGGGCGCCGCTCGTGGGCCGCTATCAGCTCGCGATCCCCGAGAGCGCACAGCGGCTCGATCTGTCCGCGCTGCGCGAGGTGGTGCTCCAAATCCGCTCCACGTTCCGGGACGCCGGGGACGCGTACCGAGAAGCCGTGATGCGCTCGCTGCCGCCCTTCCGCGCTCGCGGTTGGGTCGATGTCGCCGCCGCGAGCGCGGAGGGCTGGGCCGAGCTGATCGCGGGCGGGCCAGAGTGCAAGATCCCGCTCGCTCGCCAGGGTTTTGCGCGGAATCTGGTGGGCCGGAGCTCGCAGGTCACCCGCATCGGGCTCTATCTGATCTTCGGACCGCTCCCGGGCG
>CAZCOV010000051.1:0-13309 GCA_964499975.1 uncultured Thermoanaerobaculia bacterium | reverse complement strand
CCCGGGCGCGCGCGGCGCTCCGGGCGGCGCACCTGGTGATCGAGGCGGAGGAGGTGTGAGATGGACAGAAAGAGGAAGCGGCAAAACTCGTTCAACAGCGAGAGCCCGAAGCCCGGAACTAGCAGGAGGAGTAGCACAACTTCGAAGAAGAGGAAGCGAGAGGAGGGAAGCTCAACACCCGCCCCCACGCCCCAGACATTTGAACCCCGGACATTTGAGCAGCAACTTCAACGACTGAAGAAACCCAAGCGAGCCCCCGCCACGGCTACCAACCCCCCCGACGACCACGTCGAACGCGGGCACGTCATCGGTCTGGCTCTCGGGGGAGCAGACGATGATAAGACGAACGTCGTGTGGATGACCGCGGGCTTCAATCGAAAGGAGTGGCGTCGACAGGAGCAAGCTATCCGAGATAAAAAGGAAATCACGCACATGCGTGTCGAGGTCCAATTTGGCCAAGGTGGGCTGCCGACCATATTTGAGACTAAGGTTAAGAGGAGCGGTAGGACATGGGAAGATTACAGCACATTAAACATGGATCTCTACGCGGCGAAGCCGCCCAAGTACCAGATCGCGAATCCAAACAGGGCCAAAAGAATCCTGGGCCAGGCGAACAAATCTATCCAAACAAAAAAATGGAAGCTTGAAAACAGCGACGGGTTCAAGTCGAACCATCTCCCCGACCCTGGTACCGAACGCCCATATGCAGCGCTCGATTATCTTTACTTGAATGATCCACCAAAGTACGTCGCGTTGCGGGGGGCACTCGGTGTGACACCGGAAGAATCGGAGTTTAAAATTGGGCCGGGCGGCACCTTCAACCGCGAGCAGCGAAAGATGATCCTGAGGGTCAACTATCTTCAGAATACAAGCAAGTTGCGCTCTGATTTGGACAAGATAGATCTCCTGAAAGGCTCCAGATCATTGGCTCCTGAGATCGACCACATCGTACCGAAGAAGGGGCGTTCGGGCTACAATGCTTTCAGCAACGCGCAGGTCCTCTCGTCCAGCCAGAACAAGAGTAAGACCAGCACGTTCGTGGCAGAATCACCGCGGGGAAAAAAGTAGGAGGCGTGACCGTTCGACCGTGATCCCGATGAATAGTGCCTGCAACCGCGAGTGCTCCGACCTGCCGAGGTGAGTTGATGACCGAAGAAGCGTCTGGCTCAGTCGTAGGTGCCGGTTCGTATGAGCCGCCGGATGCCAGGAGTTCAGGGCAAATCGCGAGCGCCATCCAGCAGTTCCAGCAAGGAAACAACAGGGAGAGCGCTTTCCGCCTAGTCTACGAGACCTACTTCGATGCCATTCGCCGCTTCTTTGCCAGGAAGGGCCTGTCACCCGACGATTGCTTCGACCTCACCCAAGAGACCTTCCTTTGGATTTATAAAGGGTTGGACGGGTACGAGGACCGTCAGCGCTTCGCCGCCTGGCTCTACCGGGTCGCCACCACCACCTACCTCAAGTGGCTACGGGTGAGCACGACCGCGAAGCGGACCGGGGTGGTGGTCTCGCGAGACGCCATGGAACAGCCGGAAACCACCCTCGTGGCACCCGGCCGCCAGCTCGCGGACCTGCTCGCCCTGGAGCGTCAGCAAGCCCTTCTGGCGGCGGTTGTGGAGTTGCCCGAGCAGATGCGCGACTGCCTGACGCTGCGGCTCTGTCACCAGCTCCCCTACCGCGAGATCGCGGTGGTCAAAAAGCTCTCGATCGAGACGGTGAAGGCTCACCTCTTTCGCGCCCGCAAGAAACTCGAGGAGAAGTTGGCCGACTACTCCCTCGACAACCTGGAGGTATGACCTTATGGCCCGACCGACCATCGACCCAGAAACCCTCAACGCCGTGCTCACCGCTGAGGCGCTGAGCCGGGTGAGCGGTGGGCCTGAACCCGAGCCGGAAGAGGTCCTTGACTACCTCGAGGGTCGACTGCCGCCGGTGGCCGCGGCCCGGCTTGAGCGGCAGCTGGTGGCCAGTCCGGCTGCTGCCCGCATGCTCCTCGACCTCGAAGAGCTGGCGCAAGCTCAACCGCCGAAAGGGGACGACGCACCGCAACTGGCGGTACAGGCCGGCTGGCGGGAGCTGCGCACTGGTTTGCCCGGAACCGCGCCGCGGACACGTGAGCGGCAGCAGCTCCCTTGGGTCATTGCCGCGTCGCTGCTGCTGGCGAGCGTGGGCCTCGGAGCCTGGGTGTGGACGCTCGAGCTCGAAAAGCACCGCCCGGTCGCCAACCTGGCGAGCCTCGAGCTCGCGGCCGGGCTCCGCGCGGCTGCGGAGTCGACCGTCGAGCTTCCCCCGGGCGCGCCTTTGCGTCTGGTGCTGGCTCCGGCCGACCGCTGCGCGGTCTACGCTGCCGCGCTGACGGGACCGGGAGAGCGTGACCACTACGCGATCAATGGCCTCGAACGGGACGCGATGGGGCGGGTCACGCTGCTGCTGCACGGCGAACCGGGGCATTACACCCTCCGACTGTTCGGCTGCGAGCCTCGCCGCGAGCTGGAGGAACATCGCTTTGAGATCCGTCTGCCGGTTGGCGCGCAACGCGATGGCGGGTAGGCGACGCCCAGCGCAAGATTCGACGTCGGGAGACCACTATCCCACGCCCTGGGGAGCCCGGGCCGCACGGGCATGCTTGGGGCTCTGCGCTGCTGCAGCGGTGCTGATCACCGGCTGCCGGGGGGCGGAGCCCAGCGCAACGCAAGCGCGGAACTGGCCACCGAGCGAGCTGCGCTCCGGGGGTGGAAACGTCCTTGCCGAGCTGAGCCCCGATGAGGTCCACCGCTTCCGACTCCGCTTGCAGCCAGGTTGGTTCCTCCGCTTGGTCGTGGATCAGCAAGGCGTCGACGCCGCAGTCGCGCTCGAAGCCCCGGACGGCTCGCTCGTCGTCACCGCCGACCGGCTGATCAACGACCTCGGCCCCGAGCTGATCCTGGGGGTCAGCGCCCAGCCCGGTGACTACACCCTGGTGGTGCGCGGTCTGGGCGATAGTCACCGCGGTCGCTATGCCGCCCGGGTCGAGGTGTTGCGACCCGCCACGCCGCGAGACCGCCGCAGCGCCGACGCCTATCAGCGCTTCACCGCGGCCGAGCGCCAACTGCGCCTGCAGCCAGATGCAGCGGCCGTTGCGTGGGAGCAGGCGCGCGCGGTCTGGCACGAACTGGGCGAAGTGGCGCTCGAAGGCGAGGCTGTCTGCCGCATCGCCCGGCATGCTTACGACCGCCGCGAGTACCCGCGCTCGGCCGCGTTGTATCGCCAGGCTGCCGATGCGTTCGCGCTCGCTTCAGATCCCCGGTGGGAAGCGATCGCCCGCGCGGGCATCGCCCTCAACTTGCTGCCGCTGGCTGACCCCAGAGCCGCAGCCGAGCAAGCGACCCGCGCTCGCGCGCTGGCACATCAGGCGAGCGACCCACGGACCGAGGCGAAGGCCCTGCACCTCCTGGCCCAGGCTCACCAGAACCAGGGCGAGTTGCAAGCGGCGCTCGATGGCTACCAGGAGGCCCTGAAGTTGTGGCCCCAAGACGAGCGGCGCCTGCGACCCGCCACCTTGCACAACCTCGGCGTGCTCCACGCTCGCTCGTTCCACGACGCGGCGCGCGGGCGAGCGCTTTTGCTGGCCGCGCGGGATGCCTGGGGGCCGGGGCAGGAGCGCGACCAGGCGCGCACGTTGAGCCAGCTCGGCCGTCTCGCTTTCGAGCAGGGTGAGCTGGACGAGGCCCGCCGCCACTACGAAGCGGCGCTGGCGCTGCGCTCCGACCGTGACCGTTGTGGCAGTGCGGTCCTCCTGGCGCGGCTCGCCCTGGTAAGTGAGGCACAGGGCGACCGCCCGGCCGCCGATCTGCGCCTGAACGCTGCACTCGCGACCGTCCAAGCGCAGACTTGTCCCCGCACTGAGCCTACCGTCGTGTTCCTCGCAGCTGAGCTCGCGGCAGGGCGCGGCGAGCTGAGCCTAGCGCGGACCCGCTACGAGCGATGCGCCGCGCTGTTCACCGCCCAGGGGGACCGCTTGCTCACCGCCGAGTGCCAGGCAGGCACCGCGCGGGTCGCCCGCAATGCACACGACGAGTCGGCAGCTCTCATGGCCAGCCGGAATGTGCTCGCCATTCTCGAAGGCGTGCGCCCCACGGTGCTGCGCGAAGACCTGCGCACGTCCTTCTTCTCCGGCGCCCGCTCGGCTTTCGACTTCCACATCGACCTGCTACTCGCAACGGGTGCCGAGGAAGAGGCCTGGATCTCGGCCGAGCAAGCGCGAGCGAGGGTGTTGCGGGACCTGCTGGCCGAGGCCGGGGTGGGCATCCGGCAAGGCGCGCTGCCCGCGCTGGTAGCCCAAGAGCGCACGCTACAGTTCCACCTCAACGCTGTCGAGTCGCAGCGGCTAGCAGCTTCAGACTCCGTCTCCGCCGAACGCTTGCAGGCCTTGCGGCAGGCGGTCGACGCGGCCGCGGGCGAGCTGGAGTCCGTCCGCGGCGAGCTCCGACGGCACAGTCACCGCTCCGCCGCGCTCGCCGATCCAGGTCCCGTGACCCTGGCCGCCACGCAGCAGCTCCTCGCCGACGGCACCTTGCTGCTCGAGTACCGCCTGGGAGCGGCAGCGAGCACGCTGTGGGTTGTGACCCGCGACGCGCTGCTCACCGCACGCCTGCCGCCCCAGCGCGAGATCGAGCCCCTGGTGCTCGAATCCGTCCGCTGGATGCAGAGCCTCGAGTGGCCGGGCAGCAACCCGCCAGTCCTCTGCCAGCTCAGCCAGATGCTGTTGGGGCCGGTGGCCGAGCAGCTCGGGCAGCGCCGGCTGGTGATCGTGCCCGACGGTGCGCTGGAGGTTCTGTCTTTTGCCGCGCTCCCTGATCCGACCCATCCCGTCTGCTCGGCGGCACCCGCCCTGGCGGACGCCCACGAGATCGTCTACCTGCCCTCGGCAGCGACGCTCCTGGCACAGCAACGCCGGCTGGCCGGGCGGCGTCCTGCCCCCGGCTGGCTCGTGGTGGTGGCGGATCCAGTGTACGACCCTGCCGACGAACGGCTGGCCCGCGGGAATGAAGGCCGCACTGCGCCGACCGGCGGCAACGGCATCGGCTCCCTCCAGACCCTCCGCCGCCTCCCGGGCTCGGCAGCCGAGGCCGCGACCCTCGTCGCCGGGCTGCCCCCGGGCAAGACCCTGGTCAAGACTGGCTTCGACGCTACCCGGGAGACGGTCCTGAGCGGAGCCCTGCGGGGTTTCCGCATCCTGCACTTCGCCACTCACGGCGTGCTCAACGCCGAGCAGCCCTTGCTCTCTTCGCTCGCCCTCTCCGCTTTCGACTCCCGTGGTCAACCCAACGCCGGCAACTTGCCGGCCCACGAGATCTACGACCTCGACCTGCCCGCGGAGCTGGTGGTGCTTTCGGCTTGCGCGACCGCCCTTGGCCGCCAGATCTCCGGCGAGGGTCTGGTCAGCGGTCTGCCGCGGGCTTTCCTCTACGCGGGTGCCACCCGCGTGCTGGTCAGCTTATGGGCGGTCGAGGATCACAGCACGCGCGACCTCATGGAGCGTTTCTACCGCGGCTTGTTCCACCACGGCAGGCCCCCCGCGCGGGCACTGCAGGAGGCCCAGCGCGAGCTGCGGCAAGCGGGCCGCCTTCCCGGTCAGTGGGCGGGATTCGTGCTCCTGGGAGATTGGCGACCGCTGCCACCCTTTTCCGACTGACGCGGCGAGGCGGTCAGCGCACCCATGCGGCTCGGGATGGGATTGTGAGATGGGGTCGCGGTCGTTTGTCGCGTTGTCCGCAGCCACAAGGAGAGACCATGAGCAACAGGAGCCTTCACATCACCATCATCGAGGGTGCTGCGGTGCCGCAGCGCCGTGCCGCTCAGCTTCGCGGCCGTACCAGCACCGACCCGCAGTCCGACTACGTCATCGCACCGGTCGAAGACCCGGAATCTGACTACGTCATCGCACCGGTCGAAGACCCGGAGTCTGACTACGTCATCGCACCGGTCGAAGACCCGGAATCCGACTACGTCATCGCGCCAGTCGAAGACCCCGCCGGCGGCTACGCTTCCGGGGTGGTGGGGACCGTCCACGCGTGGAACGGTCCGCCAGCGACCCCTTGCTGCTGCTGTGCCACAGCGGAAGCCAAAAAGCCCGCTGCCCAGCGTCCGGGCCTGGCCGCCAGCGCCTACAGCGGCTTTGTCATCGTGCGCCTCGCGCCGGGCATCGTGTCCTTGACCGCCCTCAACCTCTGGTCCCTCGCCGAAGAGCTGGGGCTCTCAGGGCTCAAGGCGGTGCTCGAGCTACCGATCAAGAAGGTGGAACCAGCAACCCTGGGATCCGGCGCGCTGCAGGCAGTGTCCGGACCGCTGGCGGGCGTGCTGGTCTCACGCCCGCTCATCGAGCTCAAGGGCAAGAGCCGGCAGCGGACCTTGAGCGACATCTGGGCACTGGAAGCGCGAACTGCCACCAGTCCCTTCCGTCCACTCCACAGCCTCGTCGCTTACTGGCGGGTGGACTTGCGCCCTTACCCCGATCTGGTGGACGAGGTCGTGGGCCAGCTCAACGCGTTGGCCGAGGTGGACCTGGCTTACCGCGAGCTTGCCGCCACCGATCCCCAGCTCACCCACCAGGCCGGCGGCCTCGCCTTCGCTGAAGACCAGGGCTACCTCGACGACGCCCCGGTGGGAATCGGCGCTTCCTGGGCCTGGAAGCAACTCGCTGGCACCGCCCAGCTGACGGTCTGCGATCTCGAACAAGGGTGGGTCCTCACCCACCAGGACCTCAAGAACGACAAGGGGGTGCCGCTCGTTTCAGCGGTACTTTTCTCCGGTGCCAACCGCGCTGACGAAGGTGGTTCCGGTCACCACGGAACCGCCGTTCTCGGGCAACTGGCAGCGGCGGGCAAAAACGTCAAAGGCGCCGTCGTCGACCTCGGCCGGTTCGCCCTGGCATCACACTACAAGTCGAAGGACGAGCAGGAAGGCTCATCGCCTCACCCATTCGCGGCCACCAGCGGTCACGTCGCAGCCGCCATCGTCAATACCCTCGATCCTCTCAACAAGCCCACCAACGCGCCGCCGGGTCTTCAGCCTGGCGACGTGCTGTTGCTCGAGGTTCAGCGCGGCCTGCTGCCGACCGAGGTCGACGCCGCCGACCTCGACGCCATCCGTCTCGCTGTGGGCTTGGGCATCACCGTGGTCGAGGCCGCTGGCAACGGTGGATTCGACCTCGACCGCTACCTTGATCCCGACACCGGCCAGAGCCTCAAGCGGGGCGATCCGCGCTACCGCGATTCGGGGGCGATCCTGGTCGGTGCCGCCCGCTCGAGCCTCCCGCACGACCGGGCGCCCTTCTCCAACTACGGTTCTCGCCTCGACTGCTTCGGCTGGGGTGAGACCGTGACCACCTGCGGCTACGGCGACCTTGCCGGCACCGCCGCCACGAACTTTTACACCAACAAATTCTCCGGCACCTCCAGCGCCGCACCGATCATCGCTGGCGCCGCTGCCCTGCTCACCGCCCTGCACCAGGAGCATGCCGGTTCACGGCTCGAACCCCGCACCCTGCGCGCCCTGCTCGCCGACCCCGCTACCGGCACCCGCCAGGGCCGGAACGTTCCCGGACACATCGGCGTCATGCCGGACCTCAATGCCATCGTCCGCAGCCGGCTGCAGCTGGTGGCCGACGTCTACCTGCGCCGCCACGTCAACGACGATGGCTCGCCGCCGCTTGCGGGCGACGAGATCGGCTCCAGCCCGGACGTCCTGCTCTGGGCCGGGGATCCCAACAAGGCGAGCGCGAACCTCGGTGAGGGGCCCCGGGCCAACATCCCGGCACCGGGCACGGCGATCAATTCCACCGACCTGGCAACCAGCAGGCTCTACGTCCGTTTGCGCAACCGCGGTGGGAGCGTGAGCAAGGGCGTCAGGCTCCGGCTCTTCGCCAGCCCGGCCGCCACCCTCATCACGCCGGAGCGATGGGCGCCCATCGGTGCCGTCTCCCTGGGCGATATCGCCAAGGGAGACACCCTCACCGTGTGGGAGACCATGGACAAGTGGCAGACCTCACTGCCCGCCAGCGTCCTCGGCGCCAAGCAACCGTTGAGCTTCCTGGCCGTGCAACACCCGCAGGACGCGTCCCCGGACGCGCTCGTTTTCGACCACGGGTATGGCCTGCCACCTGGTCCCCCGTACTTCGACTGGGCAAAGTTCCGCGCCTTCTTGCGGAGTCGGGGCGTGGCCTGGCGCAACGTCCACCCGGTCACCGTCCCCAAGCTCCTGAGCGCTTTGAAACCGCTGGAGTTCTTCATCGCGGGCACGCCCGATCAGGCCCGCTATTTCGACTTCGAAGTGATCCAGCGTCTACCGGCCGGGGTGAAGATTCAGCTCCAGGTCCCCGACGCCCTGAGCGCCAAGCTGCGCCAGCGTCAGCCGTGGCTGGAAAGCAGCACCGGGCCTCTGCTGCCGCTGCCCACCCGCCCGCGCATCACCTTCGGCCGGGTGCTCCTCGCCCCCGGCTTCCACGCTGCCGCCTCGTTCGAGGTCAAGGCGAACTCGGCGACCCTGCTGCGCGGCCACAGCCTCGCCATCCGCCAGCTCTGGCGCGGTGAGGAGGTGGGCCGCGTCACCTGGTGGTTTGGGGGGGCCACGGAATGAACGCGCAGTAACCCACCCCGGCTCGTCCCAGGCGGCCGGCCTTCCGGGGTCGGCCGCCTTTTTTCGTCATTTTCGTCATGGAGCGTAACTTCCGGCGCGGATTCGGACTGTAAGGAGCAGCGGTGGGCGATTTGCCCACACCGACTTACCCAGGAGGTTCTCATGCGCATCCTACGATCCGCGATCCCACGTCTTGTCGCCGTGCTCGGCCTGATGCTGCCGACGCTGCTCGCCGCGGCACCTGGCCCCGTTGGCCACCCGTCGACGGTCAAACTTCCGATCGAGGTCCCACCCCTGCCCGAAGAAGAGCCCCTGCTGCCGCTGCTCGGGGATCTGCAACCGCAGATAGGCTCCGCAGAACTGCAGACGTCGGATGACGACGCTATCCTTGGCGGCCCTGTCTGCTCGCTCGCGCAGTGCGACGAAAAGAGCTGTCCGCTAGGCCCCAATCGGGCATGCTTGCTCCAGACCTTCTCGACCATCCAGTGGCGCATCTGCGTCTACTCCACCCAGTTTGGCTCCGCGAGCAGCCAGAGTAGCAAGGCTTACGAGATCGGGCCGGTCTACTTGCGCAAGCTCAACCAAGGTTGGCGGAAGATCCTCCATCGCGCCGGTCCGGCCGAGATCTTCACCCCCTATCACTCCGGCGACCCGCATTTCTACGACACGCAGTACGCCGACTGGAGCCAATGGCGGCGGACGGTCACCTCTGGCGACGCCGGACCCAACGGCGCCCTGATCACCTTGGCTCAGGATGCGAGCTTCGGCCCCACCCTGGTAGCGGAGTGCCGCGACCGCGGTCCTGCCTGGCTGTGCAAGGGGGACGCCAGCTCTTTTGTGCGCCGAGGCCAGGAACTGGCACTCTGGGGGGTGTTCGACGCCGGCAACTACGACTTCATCACCGAGTACGGCTTCCGCGACGACGGCACCCTCACCATGCGGGTGGGAGCTACCGGCTACAACAACCTTGAGCAGCCCACCGTCGCTCACATGCACGACGTGCTCTGGCGGATCGACATGGATCTCAATGGAGCGGCGGGCGACACGGCATTGCTGGGCCAGCACCTCGAACCCGATCCGTCCGGCTCACCCTTGCAGGCCGTCGATCGCCACGAGCATTTCAACGATGGAAAAGAAGGCTTCGCTGACTGGAATCCGCTTGAGTTCACTTCTCTCCTAGTCGAAGACGTGGCGAAGAACGCAGCCGGAGAACAGCGCGGCTATGCGCTCGAGCCGCTGCGCAGTGGCACCGCGCGTCACGACGAGAACTGGACGAAGCACGATTTCTGGGTAACGCGCTGGGATCCCGCCGAGGACACCGGCTGGGCAGTACCCTGGAAGGACCCCGGCGCCTACCTCTTCCCCTACTTGAACGGGCAGAGTGTGGTGAAGCAAGACATCGTCCTCTGGTACCTGGCCTCGGCCCACCACCACCCGAGCTCGGAGGACCGGGACAGCCAGGGCAACTGGGCGGTCACCCTGACCCACTGGTTCGGGCTCGAGCTCCACCCGCACAACTTTTTCGACGCCAACCCGCTTGGCGGTCCACCGATTTGCCCCTAGATAGAAGTAAATCATTCTGTAGTGCGGACATCACCAAGATCTCTGTTGGTGCTCAGAGTTGGTTCGACGACCGCTGCGAGGTGCCAGCCGATTTTTGGACCGATTCTTGGATCAGCTGGCACCTGCCTGACGGCACCTGGCTGGTACCGGGGCGGCACCCCCTGGTTGAGAGGTGGCTGGCACCTGGCTGGCACCTGGCTGACGAGCACAAGTCGGCGATATCATGGTTGCATGAGTGGATCTGCCAATTCGGTGCTGGGAGCAGCTGGTGGGGGAGGGGAGCTAGAGCGCGATCCTTGGCCTGAGCTGTCTTGCCTGCTTGCGGCTGTGCAAGATTTGAGCGCTGCGGCCGACCTCCAGTCAGGCTTGGCCCGGGTGGCTGAACGGCTTTGCAGTTCGATCGCCTATGACACGTTTGCCGTGCTCTTGCTCGACGACGTGGGCACTGCGCTCGAGCCCTTGTATGCCTGGGGCTTGCCCGCCGAAGTGGCGAGTTGGCGCTTTGGGCTAGGGCAGGGGCTCGAAGGCTTGGTCGCGCGCGACGGCGTTTCGATTATCGCCAACGACGCCCGCGGCGATCACCGCTATCTCGCCACCCAAGCCGAGGTCCGGGCCCAGGCAGTGCTGCCGCTCGCGGCGAAGCATGGCGTGAGCGGAGTGCTGGTCGTGGGCAGTCACACGACCAACTTTTTCACCCCGGATCGCTGCCGCCTGCTCGAACTGCTCGCCGGCCAGCTCGCGAGCGCGATCGAAAACGGCCGGCTCTGGGCCAACTTGCGCCGTCATACTCAGACGCTGGCAGTCCTCCAAGAGACCAGCCGTGAACTCACTGCAATCCTCGATCGCGAACTGCTGCTGCAGCGGGTGGCCGAACGCGTCCGGCAGCTGATCGCCTATGACGTGTTCAATGTCATGCGCTGGGACGAAGTCGCCCACCAGCTGGAATCGACCTTCACGGTGCGTCTCTTGCCAGGGAGCAGTCGCAAGACCACCCTCAAGTTGGGCGAGGGTATTTGCGGGACTGTCGCGGCCTTGCACCAGCCGGTGCGCGTGCCCAACGTTCACCGCGATCCGCGCTATGCCGACTGCGGAGACCCCGCGATCCGTTCAGAATTGGCCGTGCCGCTCTTGTTCAAGGAGCGCTTGCTCGGGGTTCTCAACCTCGAAAGTACCGCGCTCGATGCCTTTTCCCAGGGTGATGAACAGTTGCTCGCCACGCTCGCATCGTTTGTCGCGATTGCGCTCGAAAACTCGATCCTCTATGCCCGCTTGCGGGCCGACGAGCGCCAACTCGCCGAGGATCTGGCAGCGGCGCGCGAGCTGCAGAAGCTGCTCCTGCCGCGGACCACGCCGTGGGTTCCGGGTCTGCAGATCGCTTTTGCCTACACGCCAGCGCGCCACCTCGGCGGCGACCTCTACGACGTCTTGTCCTACGATGACGGACGGACCCTGGTCACGGTGGGCGACGTCGCCGGCAAGGGCACGGCAGCAGCTCTCTACGGAGCGCTGGCTGCGGGCATGTTGCGCGGTTATGTCACCGAACACCGCTGCTCGCCGGTTTGTCTGCTCACCTACCTCAACGAGGAGCTCAAGCGGCGGGCGCTCGAAAGGCGATTTCTCGCTTTGGGCGTGCTGCTTTGCGATCCGGGACAACGTCGGGTGGTGGTGGCCAACGCCGGGCTGCCGTATCCCTTGCTCTTTCGTCGTGGAGAGGTCCGCGAGATCGCGCTTCCCAGCTTACCGATCGGCAGCTTGGCCAGCGTCGTCTATGAAGAAGTCTGCCTTGACCTCGAACCCGGCGATGTGGTGGTCCTGGCCTCGGATGGAATTCGCGAAGCTGGCAATTCTCAGGGCCAACCGTTTGGCGACGACGGCCTTGAGGCGGTGCTGCGCCACTTAGCCTCTGCTTCGGCATCGGCGCGCGAGCTCGCGGACGGAATCCTCACGGCCAGTGACCGCCACCTGGACGGAGTCCTGCCGGCGGACGATCGCACCGTGGCAGTCTTACGTTTCAATTAGTCCTCACCGATAAAACCGATGAACAAGCCTGCTGACCATTTGCCAGATCGTTCTCGCGATGCGCCGCAAATCCATCAGACGCTAGAGTTGCCGCTGCATTTTCAGCCGGCAATCGCGCTGCGCAAGACTTTCCGCGACGGTTATGGATGGCGCGAGTTCAAGGCTGATTTGCTGGCGGGAATCGTCGTTGGAGTGGTCGCGCTTCCCCTCTCAATGGCGCTCGCGATCGCGGTCGGGGTGCCCCCGCAAAATGGACTCTACACCGCGATTGTGGCCGGAGCCATCATCGCGCTTTGCGGTGGTTCACGGGTTCAGGTTTCAGGTCCAACCGCTGCATTTGTCGTGGTTCTGGCACCGATTTCTGCGCGCTATGGTCTTGGCGGGCTACTCCTAGCGACCCTGCTTGCGGGTCTGATCCTGATGCTGATGGGGCTTGCCCGGCTTGGCCGCCTGATCGAGTTTGTGCCGTTTCCGGTCACCACCGGCTTTACCGCTGGTATCGGCATCGTGATCGCGACGCTCCAGGTCAAAGATTTTTTCGGTCTCACGGTCGACCACTGGCCAGATACCTTCCTTGAACGAGCTGCCGTACTGATCCACGCGTTGCCCAGCTGGCGCGTCTCAGAGCTGACGATCGGAGTCCTGACGCTAGCTACCCTCCTGCTGTGGCCCCGCATCAACCGCACGGTTCCTGCACCTCTGATGGGATTGACCGTGGCCGCGGTGGCGGCAGCGACTCTCACGCGGTGGTGGCCCGGTTTTGAGGTCGCCACGATTGCCAGCCGTTTTCACTACCTAAAAGACGGCGTCGAGTTCGCTGGGATTCCCCGCCTGCCACCTCTGCCCACCGTTCCCTGGCACTTGCCCGATGCCTCGGGCGCTCCGCTCGGGTGGTCGCTCGACTTGCTCCGCGAGCTGATGCCGTCGGCGATGACCATCGCGATGCTTGGAGCCATCGAATCGCTCCTTTCTGCAGTGGTTGCGGATGGCATGCACCCTGCCGCCGGCCTCACGCAGGATGCCGATTTCGCGGCCCCCGGCGCTGACCAGGCGGAAGGCGCCGAGAGGAAAATCGCCGGCTGCGCCGACATCTATCTCGGCGGGCGGGCTC
>CAZCOV010000050.1:0-23332 GCA_964499975.1 uncultured Thermoanaerobaculia bacterium | reverse complement strand
GGTTGCCCAAAACTGCGCCCGGAGGTGCTGCGCCGCTGGGCTGCAGTGGCGCTCTTCCGCAACCAGTACCCTGAAGCGCGTTCCTTGGCCCAGCGCGCGGTCTGCGGATTTGAGCGCGCCCGCGATGTTCGCGGCAAGGGCCGAGCTCTGCTGATGCGGGGAGTCGCCCGCCACCATTGCGGGGACCAGCGCGGGGCGTTCGAAGATTTCCAGACCGCGCTCAAGCTCATCCCCCACTGGGATAGCCACTACCACGCTGCCGCGCTGCAAAACCTCAGCGCGTGGCTGGCCTCACACCATGACAGTGACGCCCACCTCGAACAAGCCCTGGCCACGATCGGTGAGGCGCGGCAGATCGTCCGCAAGCATCCGGGCTATCGCTTGCTGCGGGCGCGCTTGCGCTGGGTGGAGGTGATGGTCCTCCTGCGCCTGCGCCGAATCTCACCCGCAAAGGCGAGGGAGAGCCTCGAACGGATCGTCCGCATCCTGACCGAGCTCGAGATGCCGCAAGACGCAGCAGCAGCGGCCGCTGACCTCGCAGCCGTGTGCGCCCAGCACTGCCGCTCCGCTGACCACGTGGAGCAGACCGTGGTCAAGCTGTGCCAGACCCTCGAGGCTCCAGCGGCGCTCCAACCGCTGTTTAAGGACCTCCGCCGCGCCGCCAGCGCTCTCGACCCGCGGCCGGCAGTCCACGCCGCTGCTCGAGCCTTGCGCGCGGCCTGCGCGGGGCCTGGGGTCGCTCCTCTCGGTATGGACTGAAGGAAACTCCCCAGGACGAAATCCATGCGTCTTCCTGCGCCGAGTTTCCAGGAGCCTAGCTAGCTAGCTATTTAGCAAACCCAAAAGGAGAACCCGCCATGATCACCAGATACCCGCGAACTCGACAGCAGAAACAGCCTTGCCTGCTGCTCCTGCTGCTCTTGTTCGCCCTGTCCTTGCCCAATGCTTTGATCGCTGAGATTCCCTCGATTCTGTTCGTAGACAGCGATAAGATGGATACGACTTATCCGATTTGGGTTTCCCATTCTGTCGCAATTGGCCCCGATGGTAAAGTCCGGACAGAGCTTTTTCATCCTCAGAACGCTGAATTGCTGCAGGAGAGCCTGACCGACCCGCCTCAGATCCATGATGGGTGTATCACGTTTGATGAATTCTATACTTCGCATGTCGATCCGCCTGACCGTTCGAGTTTCCAGAAACTACTCAGCGAATCCGACGTTGTTTTCATCGGAACGATTGTTGATAGCGATTTTGGTTTCGACCGTGGCGAACCCGGCCAGCTTTTCGAAGTTGCTCCGGAGGAAGTATTTCTTGGCGAGCTCAGCCTTCCGTCCTATTACTTTTTTTTCCCGGTCGGCAACTTTACTGCTGGGTCGTTCAAGATCTGCAAAACCGATAGGCGTTACCCTTCTCATATTCCCATCAAGGGAGATCAAGTCCTGCTGGCCGTCCCGCGTTATTACAAACCTGTAGCAGGTGAACCTTACCTCAATTTGGTCTACGAAACAAGCATCGTAGTGATCAAGCCAGATGGCGAGCTTAGCCTTCCTGCCATTTTCCTCCGGCCTCGCCCCGAGAATGATCCCCAGCCTTTCCCAGTGGATCGTGCCGACCTTCTTCGCCTCCTTCGCTCTGGTGGGGGTAACTTGCCATGAAGCAAGGGGCCATCACTATTGCTTTGGCACTTACATTCTTTGCTATTGCAAAAGATCCGCTTAAATCCCAGTGCGTATCTTCAAATCGAGCGGTTGGCCAAATAGTTGGTTATGATGCAGTAACGCTTATCCCCGTCGGTCTCAACGCGAGCTTGAGTGGTGCGTTCAAACGAGGCTATGGAGCCTGGAATGCTCCCACTTGCAACAGCACTCAATTCGACGGTTTTCCTCAATTCACGGAAGCGGCAGGCTCCGGTCGCACGGTAAAAGTTCGCTATCAACCCGGTTTCAATCCGAACAACAGGACGGCATGTGGCGGCTTTCGAGGTAATGATGTACTCCTATATCAGTACGCAAAATCTCAGGACGGTACTAGGACCGTCAATTGTTTGCGCAGCGACATTCTTGAGGATACTGTGGCGCATGAACTGGGCCATTTGCTTGGGTTAACTGATCAAAGCACCGACTGTAACGGCTTCATCATGAGCCAAGTTGCCATGACCCGGACTGGGGATTACATCGATCGCAGGGTCAGGGGCGAGGAGTGTGCGCGGGTGGCGAGCACCAACCAGACGCCACAAGAGCAAATCGAGGATCAGTGCCAGGCGGATCCCAACTGCGCGCGCTGCAATCCTCCAGACTTGGGCTGCTCACCGCTTTTGATCGACCTGGACGACGTGAGTTTCGAGCTCACCGCTCCTGCTGCCGGGACCCGTTTCGACATCGACGCCGATGGCACTTTGGACCAGATCGCGTGGACCCACGCCGGGCGCCTCGACGGTTTCCTGGCCCTCGATCGCAATGGCAACGGCAACATCGACGATGGCAGCGAACTGTTCGGCGACTCGACGCCGCTGCCCGATGGCTCGCGGGCACGCAATGGTTTTGAAGCGCTGTTTGCTTTCGACAGCTTCGCGGGCAACCAGAATGGTTTCATCGACCCGGGAGACCCGATCTTCACCGAGCTATCCGTTTGGGTCGACATGGATCATGACGGTAGGGTCGCACCGGACGAACTGCGCAGCCTGCACTCGCTCGGCATTGCCGCCTTGACACTCGAGTATCGCGCGCTGGTCGTCGCAGATCAGCACCGCAATCAACTGATCTTTTGGGGTCATGTTTATTTCGAGAAAGCCGGGGAGTGGCGCCGCCGGGACATCGTCGATGTTTTGTTTGCGCGGGAGCCGTGACGGCCCACCAGAGCACCGTTACCCGCGAGTCCGGGTGATACAAACGACCGCTGGGCGGGGCGCGCGGTCGAGCTGGGACGCCGGAAAGTTGCTCCCTTGCGGAACGCTGCGCTCTTGGGTGAAGGGCTGGTTGTTGCGGTCGTGAATCAGGTGCTGCTGCACGCGGGTCGGGTGAGCTGCGCGACGAACCCCGCTTTCTTCGCCGGGATGCTGGATCGAAGCGATCAACTGGTAGCTGTCCGGAGTGGGGCCAGGGGCAAAGGTCGGACCGCAAATCTCGCATTCCATGGGGCCGAGCGCAAACAAATGTGGGACCCCGGCCTGGGGCCCGGATGTGGGAATCATGAACATCGCATTGTTGCCGAAAACCCCAGGGAATTGCTTGCCGCCAGGGTAGGTGCCATCCGTCCGCGAACGGCTGGTGGGGAAGTTGAGGGCAGTGGTCGAGATGTCGGTCACCATCCACAAGTTGCCTTGCGGGTCAAAGACCAAATTGTCAGCGTTGGCAAAGCCACCCCCATGCTCGGCCACCTCGCCCGAGCTGATGAACTTGCCCCAAGTGAAACGCACCGCGGCCGGATCGCCGCCGGTTTCAACCAGGCGAAAGACCGCGCCGTACTGACGTGAGTTGTCGCGCTTCGAGTCCGGGAAAATGCGCAGGTCAGGCGAGCCTTCGCTGCTGTCGGTGGCATCGGTGAAGGCGATGTAGACGCTGGCGTCACGGGGGTGAACTTCGAGGTCTTCGGGGCGAGCAGTGGGCGTCCCACCGACCGCATTGGCCATGAGAAAAGCATCGAGCAGGATCACCCCGAGCTGCTCCTCGCGCGCCGCCGCCCGACCGTTCGCCAGTTCCGGCCGGACGAGGTCGCCCAAGGTGCATTGGGCAAAGGGTTTGCCCGCGAAAGCCTCGACGATGGCCTGCCAGGCAGCGACGGTGAGCGCTGGGTGGTCTCGTTCGATATTGCCGATTGCGACCGCGCCCCCCACCGGCCGGGCGGGTACCAGCAAGTGCTCGGTGGGACAGTGTTCTGGCTCGGGCCGGCGCAGCGGGGTTTCCGGGGTGAGCGGAATCCATTCGCCCGTGAAGTCGGGGTGGAAGCGGGCCACATAGAGCGTCCCTTGGGTCAAAAGCGCACTGCATTTGCGGTCGGCGGGATCGACCACGGGTTCCGCACTGACAAATTTCCAGATGTGACCACCGCGGCGGTCGTCGCCCATGTAGGCAGCGAGCGGACGCCCAGGCGTGCAGCGTAAAGCCACGTTCTCGTGGCGGAAACGACCCAAGGCCGTGTGTTTCTGGAGCGCACCGGTTTCCGGGTCGACTTCGACCACCCAACCATAGTGGCGGCCGTCGAGCGGAGTCGACGCGGCATAGCCCATGCCATTGAGCATGGCGGGCTCAGGGATCCTGAACTGAGCCACGCCATCGATGAGCGAGGGCTCGCCTTCAAACCACATCTGCCGTTCTGGAACCCAGGTGCCTGCTGGGGTGACGTCCTCTGCGGTCTGGTAGTGGAAGTTTTCTTCGCAGGACAAGAAGGTCTGCCACGGGGTTGTCGCCCCCGAACAGTTGCAGAAAGTTCCGCGCGGCGCCTCTGCGAGCCACCGGGCAGTGGGACCGGTGAAGCGGAAAGGCGGTTTGCCGTCCGGGCCGAGTGCAATGTTGGCATGGCCTTGGGCGCTGATCCGGCGATGGTCGGTGGCTTCGTGGACGACCGTCAACGTGCCGTCCGGCCGGCGGCGGACGCGGAGGATCGACACTCCCTGCGCGGCCAGTCCGTCATCGCTCAGCTGGCGCAACGTCGCGCGGACAGCGGCAGGCAGCTCAGCGTGGGCGAGGTCGATGCGGTTACCGGGAAAAGCGAAACCATCGACCGAAAAAATGCCGTAGGTAAGCGCGGGCTGATCCGGAGCCGGGCGCAAGCGCAGCTCCGGCAGCTTGACCCCGGCCTCGGCCTGGGCTGCGAGCCAGGGGCGCAAGGACACATACTCGTGGTTGACCAGCAGCCAGAACTCGTGATCGCTGCCCGGAATTGGCAACAGGCCGGTGTAGTCGCAGTTGTAGCCGAACACGATCTGCCGGTCGGGCTGATCTGGCGGTCCAAACCGGTCGCCCCACTGGGCGAGGACCTCATAGCGAAAGCCCGACGGCAAGACCAGGTCATCGACCACCTCATAGCGAGCCAGGCGTTGGGCGTCGGTGGCCGCTGGTTGGGGGTCGCCCGGGAGCGGCACAGGGTAAGGCGGCGGCTGCCAGAGCGGCGTGCCGTCGGAGTGAGTCCAGGGGTCGAGCGGGTGAACCGCAGCATCCGCTTGCGGCAGCCAGGAGGGCAGCGGAGTCAGGCCTGTGAAGAGCGTCGCGCCTGCCCCCACATACTTGAGAAAACTGCGCCGGTTGATCTCGGCTTTTGGCGTCTCACCAGCGAAACTCTGCATGATCGCTTCCTATACGGGATCCTCGCGGCGTGACGTTGCCGGAGGAGTTGAGCAGTTACTCGGGCAAGGCATGCACCGACTTTCCTGGAGAGGGCAAGAAGCGCGTCGCCAGACGGCCGAGCAAGGGCAAGTCGCGCAGCATTTGCCGCCAGCTCGGCCGAGCCGGACGGAAGGGTGAGAACACCAAGAAGAGTGCCAGCCACAAGTTGTTTTGGGCAAAACCCACGCCCATGGTCAAGTGAGTGAAGAGGTGGAGCAGGATCAAGCCCAGGCCAAAGCTGGCATGCAAGGACGGGCGTGGCACGGCCCAGAGCGCAAAGAACTCCAAGTACAGCGCGGCCAAAACCAAGGGCCAGCCGACCCAGGGGTGGGTAATGAACCACGGGCCGAGGATACTGGTGGTGTCGTCGGACAAAAGCTTGGCGGCGATTTGCTGGGCCAGCCCGTCTGGGCTCAAGTAGTGGACCTCGCCCTTGAGGCATTGCTCGACCACTCCTCCGACTTTCCACATCCCGGCCATGCTGTAAGTCAAAAGGATCATCATCTGACAACCCGCAAACGCGAGCAGGGTAGCGCTTTGGACCCGGCGGCTGGCACCCGGGTAAGAACGCCAGCCCGTCGGCAAGAAGATCAGCAGGAAGCTGAGCAGCACGCTGAGGTGGTCCCCGTGGTTGATCGACCCGAACGAGAACTTGAAGGCCAAGAACTCCAGCCAGGCGACAAAAACCAGGACCCGCGCCCAGCGGTGCTGCGCTGAAGTGACCCCGAGCAAGCCAGCTGCGAGGTGGAAGCCCAAGATGCCAGCGATCCCGCTTGCCGGGTCAATGTAGCGCAACCAGAAAACCGGCCAGCGCGGAGTCAAGTCGGTGATTTGCAAGTAGCCGGACCAGGAATAGAGGTTGTCTGCCGCAAAGAACAAGAGCACCGCGTAGAAGGCTGAAATCAGGGACTGCGCCGCAGAAAAGCGGAGAGCGCGCTGAGCAAAGGCCGTGGCCGCGACTTCTGCGGCGCAGCGGCGAGGACGAAACCAGACCGCGAGTCGGTCGAGGCGAGACCGGGTCATGGGACCTCACCGCGCACAAACTGACCCAGAGTGCGGCTGTCTTGGCTCTTTCCGGTCCGCCACTTCTCGAGCGGCTGATAGCGCTCGAACCTGAGCTCGTAGGTCACCTTGCCGTGCAAGTAGTTGGCTTCGAATAGCTGACGCAGGCCCGCAACGGCGGCCATGTCGCCTTGCTCGTGGGCCCGTCCCAGCCGCTGGATGAGCTTGCGCGCGATGTAGCGGTTGCCGGTGACGACCGCGTCAGGTGCGCGCAAGAACTCGAGCGGGGGGTCGAGCTTGCGTCCATCGTGTTCGTGGATCCAGACGGTGTAGGTTCGGCTTTGATTGGGGATTTTTGAAAACAGCGACCAGCCAAAGAGCGGGAAAATCTCATCCACGCCGGGGATCAGCTTCTGGCTCACCGTGCCGGCAAAGAAGTACACCAGGATCACCAGGATCAAGAAGCGTTGCGTCTGGCGCAAGGGGGTAGGGCGGTGAGACCGCTTGGCCGTGACCATTGCGTCAGATTCTAGCTCTAGCTGAACGATCGGCGGCAATAAATGGTGCGCAATGGCGCATGGGTTGCCTTCCCAACGTGTCAGGGCTGCGCCATAATGGCGCCTTGTTTGTGGGAGGTAAGGCTGCCTTAACGCAGCTGCGATCGTCGGATAGCAGCCCAGAGAGCAGCCCAGAGTTGCGATCGCCAGGGTTTCGTCGCTGGCACTAGCTTTGCTAAAAGACGGGAACCCCAAACGCCGGGAGCCGCCAGATTCCCGGAACCAGGAGATTTGCCACCCCCCGGACTGTGCAGCCGGGATCATGACGAGGGCGATGATGGACAGCAGGACGGCAACCTTGATGCACGATGTCGAGCGCGAGACCCTGACGCTCAAGCAGGTCGAAACGGAAATCCGCAAAGTGATCGTCGGTCAAGATTATTTGATCGACCGCTTGCTGGTCGGCCTCTTGACCCGCGGCCACTTGCTGATCGAAGGAGTCCCCGGTCTGGCCAAGACTCTGGCGGTCAAGACCCTGGCCAAGACTTTAGCGCTCGAGTTCCAGCGCATTCAATTCACCCCGGACCTGCTGCCGGCTGACCTGATCGGCACCCTCATCTTCAACCAAAAAACCGGCGAGTTTCAACCGCGCCGCGGTCCGATCTTCCACCACGTGGTGCTCGCGGACGAAGTCAACCGTGCGCCCGCCAAGGTCCAGTCCGCCCTGCTCGAAGCCATGGAGGAGCGGCAAGTGACCCTGGGCGACACCACGTATACGCTGGAGGAGCCGTTCATCGTCCTCGCCACGCAAAACCCGATCGAGCAAGAAGGCACCTACCCCTTGGCCGAAGCCCAGGTGGATCGCTTCATGCTCAAGCTCAAGTTGACCTATCCCAGCCGCGCGGAGGAAGAGGAGATCTTGAACCGCATGCTGGTCCCAACTGACCTGGCCGCGCAGACCGTGCTCAGCCGCGAGCGCCTGCTCGAACTGCGGCGCAGTACGGATGGGGTCTACCTCGACGCCAAGATGCGGCGCTACATCCTCAACCTGGTCACTGCCACCCGCAATCCCAAGGCCGCTGGCTTTGACGACCTCGCGGATTTGCTGGCGCTCGGCGCTTCACCGCGCGCCACCCTGTTTCTGGCGCGCGCGGCCAAAGGCTTGGCCTTGGTACGCGGTCGCGGGTATGTGATCCCCGAAGACGTCAAGGAAATCGCCCCCGACGTCTTGCGCCATCGCCTGGTCGCCACTTACGAAGCCGAAGCCGAAGAGATCACCACCGACCACTTGATCCGCCGGTTGCTCGACCGGCTCGAAGTGCCTTGAGCGCGGCGAGAGGATCGCTCGATGCTGGGACTGAATTGGATCCGGCGGCAGCCGCCAGCAGCTGAACGGCCGAGCCGACCGCAGCTGCCCGCGGACCTCTTGCGCAAGGTGCGACACATCGAGATCTCGACCAAACGTCTGGTCGACCAGGGCGTTGCCGGGGACTACCACTCGGCGTTTAAAGGGCGCGGGGTGGAGTTTGCCGAAGTCCGGCCTTATGCCCCAGGCGACGAGATCCGCGCCATTGACTGGAACGTGACCGCGCGCATGGGCGCGCCTTTTGTCAAGCGCTTCATCGAGGAGCGGGACTTGACCGTGTTTCTCGCGATCGATGTTTCCGGCAGCATGAACTATGGCTCGCGCGCCATTCTCAAGCGGGAGCTCGCCGCAGAGCTCGCGGCCTTGCTCAGCTTTGCCGCAGTGCGCAATCAGGATCGCGTGGGCGCTGCTTTGCTCAGCGACCGCCTCGAATTGTTCCTCCGCCCGGACCGTCGGCGGACCCACGTGCTGCGCCTGGTGCGCGAGATCTTGACCCGCGAAGCCGGCGGCGGCACCGACCTCGAACGCGGGTTGTGGGGGCTGCTCAAAACGCTCAAGCAGCGGTCCGTGCTGTTCATCCTTTCGGACTTCCTCAACGCGGGGCTGTCCCGCGCGCTCAAAGCTGCTGCCGCGCGGCATGACGTGGTGGTGCTCGAGATCGTCGACCCCAAAGATCACGAGCCGCCGCTTACCGGACCGGTGGTCCTGCGCGATGCGGAAAGCGGTCGCCTGGCGGTGATCGCGGGCCGTCGTCAGCTCGCCGCCCACGTGGCTCGCTGCCGTGCGGAGCGCGAGGAGCTGCTGCGCTGGATTCGTCAACTCGGCGTGGGTTACCTCGAGGTGCGCACCGATCGCCCCTACTTGAGCGCGCTGATCCGCTTCTTCGAAGAACGCCGGCGGAGGCTGTCGCGATGAGCGGCTTAAACCAGCGCGGCAGGTGGCGGGCGGGGCTCGCCTTGCTCGTGGTGCTCAGCCCCACGGCCTTGGCCCAGGGCACGAGCAAGCCGCCAGCCAAAACTCCTTCCCCCAAAACCGTCCCCGGCATCGCCAAAGTCGAATTCCAGCCCACACAGATCACGGTCGGCGACCGCGTTCTGGCCGAAATCACCCTGGTGTGGGACGGTGAAGCGCCCAGCGCCATGCCGCGTTTTCCCGCCTGGCAGAAGCGGTGGGGGAGTGCGGAAGTTCTGGCCAGCGGTGAGGTCGAGTCCTTTGCTGACCAGTCCAGCCGACGAATTTACAAGCAGCAGGTCACCCTGACCGCGTTTCGTCCCGGCGCGGTGCGCCTGCCGCCGCTCAAGATCGCGGTACCCCTCGCCAAGAGCACAGCGGAAGTCCAGCTGCCCGAAGGCTTGAGCTTCACCGTAACTTCGGTCCTGCCCGCAAGCGAAGCCGTGCCCGAACCCAAACCGCCCGCGGCCTTGCAAGCGTGGTCGGAAAATCGGCGCTTTTTCGTGACCGCCGGGGCCTTGGGGATCCTCCTGGCGCTGACCTGCTGGCACCTCGCGCGACTGCTGGCCCAGCCCGAGCGGGTCGCGGCCATCCTCCGCCCGCGTTTGGCCCCCTTGGACGAACTGCTCGAGCGTTTGCGCCAGCTCCAGCCGCAGCAAGGTGCCGAGCCGGTCCACACCGGCTTGAGCTTGGCCATGCGCGATTACCTCGGCCGCTCTTTGGCTTTCCCCGGAGTCGAGAGCACCACCAGCGAAATTCAGCGGGCTTTGCGCCAGGGCGCCGTGCCGAACGACTTGCACCAGAAGACCCTGCGCTTGCTGCGCGACTGCGACCAGGTCAAGTTCGCGCGGCAGGAAGTCGCGCTCGAAGTGATCTCCGCCCGCTTGGCGGCCGTGCCTGAGCTAGCGCGCGAACTCGAACGGCTGCTCGCGCCGTCAGCAGCCCCCGAAGCCCCACAACCCGGCGGAGTGAGCGCATGACCTGGCCGCACTTCCAAGACCCGTGGCTCCTCGCCCTCCTGGGCTTGCTGCCGCTGCTCGCGCTGTGGCAGCACCGGGGACGTAGCCGAGGTGCTTTGACCTACAGCCACGTACCCGCGGAAGTGCGCGGTGTCTGGCGCTTGCACCTGCCGTTTTACTTGCGCCTGCTCGGGTTGGCGCTTTTGATCGTGGCGGTCGCGCGGCCGCAAGAAGGGCTCGCGCGCGAGGAGAGCTTGACCGAAGGCATCGACATCCAAGTCGTGCTCGACGTCTCAGGGTCGATGGCGGCCGAGGACTTCCAGCCGCTGAACCGCCTCGAAGTGGCCAAGAGCGTGGTCAAGGACTTCATCGGTCGGCGCACGGCTGACCGGGTCGGGGTGGTGATCTTCGCGGGCAGCGCGCTGACCAAAGCGCCCCTCACCACCGACCGCAACATGCTGCAATTGCTGGTCGATTCGGTCGAACTCAACACCTTGTCCGATGGCACGGCCATTGGTCTGGCTCTGGCCCATGCCGCGGCTCGGCTCAAAGACAGCCAAGCCAAGACCCGGGTAGTGCTGCTGGTCACCGACGGGGTCAACAATGCGGGCGCGATTGATCCGGACTCGGCGGCCGCGGTGTGTGAAGGCTTGGGGATCAAGGTCTACACCATCGGGGTGGGCACCTCGGGCACGGTCCCCGTGCAAATGCGCGTGCGCAATCCCTTGACCGGTCACACCGAAACGCGGCGGGTGATGATGGAAGTCGAGGTCGACTTGCCGCTGCTGCAAAAAATCGCCGAGCGCACCCAGGGCAAGTTTTTCCAGGCCCTGGACCCGGCCGGCTTGCGCGAGATCTTCGCGCAGATTGATCAGCTCGAGCGGACCCCGCTCGAGGTCAAGCGCTACATCCGCTACAAGGAAGCTTTTGCCCCCTTGGCTTGGGCAGCGCTCGCCTTCCTCCTCTTGCCGCTCGGCTTGGCCGCGGTGGGGTGGACGGTCGAGCCCTAGCCACCGAGCGCGGCACGGAGATCGCCATGGACTTTGCTGCTCCTCACTGGCTGTGGTTGTTGTTGGCCGCGCCGCTCACCGCGCTCATCGCTTACGGGTGCTGGCAGCGGCGTTTGCGCGACTTGGCTGCGTGGGCAGCGCGCGGCCTGTGGAACCGGCTGTTTCCCGGCTTCAACCCGCGACGGTTGGGCTTTTCGGTCGGACTCTTGGGGCTCGCCGTGTTGGCGACCGGGCTCGCCCTCAGCCGGCCCCGCTGGGGCACCACCGAACAGCAGGTCGAGCGGCAAGGCATCGACATCGTGTTTGTGCTCGACACGTCGCTGTCCATGGCCACGCGGGACGTGGCGCCGTCGCGCTTGTGGGTGGGGCAGACCTTGATCCGCCATCTGGTCGAAGCCCTGCCCGGTCATCGCATTGCCTTGGTGCAAGCCGAAGGCGATGGCGTGGTGATGGTGCCCCTGACCGTGGACGCGGCGGTGGTCGACCTAGTGCTCGATGCGGTCCAGCCGGGGTCTTTGCCCACCCCTGGCACGGAACTCGCGCCCGCCCTCTTGCGTGCGCTCAGCTTGTTCAGCGCCGACGGTGAAAAACATCGCGCGCTGGTCCTGGTGAGCGATGGCGAAGATCATGGCAGCAGCCTGGAGAAGGCGGGGCAGAAGCTCCAAGAAGAGGGCGTGGTGGTCCACGCGATCGGGGTGGGGACGCCGCAAGGCAAGCCCTTGGAAATGCCGGCTACCGCCGCCCAAGCCACGATCGCTTACAAGCGGGACCAGGACGGCAAGGTGGTGGTCAGCCGATTGCATGAAGAAACCCTGGAAAAGCTCAGCCGCGAGGCGGGTGGAGTCTACTTGCGAGCGACCAGCGCGGCCACCGACTTGACCCCGATCCTGCAGCGGATTCAGGCCATGGAAACACGCAGCCTGGGGAGCGAGACCGTCAACACCCTAGAAGAGCGTTTCCAATGGCCCATGGCCGTGGCGATTTTGGCCCTCGGCCTCTACCTTTGCTGGTCACCTTTCCGTCACCAACCCGCAGCAGCCAGGTGAGGTTTGCGCCATGTCCGACGCTTTGCCACATCGCATCTTTGGCATCCTTCGCATCCATCCCTTGCGCGGTCCCGGGGCCGCCCTGGTGCTGCTCTTCACCGCATGGCCGCTGCTCGCGCAACCGCCCGCCCCGACGCCCGTGCCTGCGTCCCCCGCGCCTGCCGCTCCAGCGGAAACTCAGACTGGGTGGCCGGGCTGGTTAGAGCGCCTGCTCTTCAACCCGATCGAACGCACGCGCAACGGGCTCACGGCTTCCGCGCAAGGCGCGGCCGAGCAGGCGGTGGCCGCCCTCGACGCAGCCCAGCGGCTCGCACCCCAAGCGCCGATCGCACAGTACAATGCGGGGACAGCTCATCTGCAAGCAGGTCGGGCTGACGCGCCAGAGCTCCTCGCGGCCGCGGGAGCTGCCCCAGACCCCAAGATCGCGTCCCTGGCGCACTACAACTTGGGGCACGCCCGCCTGGGCAGTCAGGATTTACGTGGAGCGATCACTGCGTTCGAAGATGCCTTGCGCGCTGATCCGGGTTTTGCCGACGCCAAGTTCAACCTCGAACTCGCCTGGCGTCAGCTGGAACAGCAGCAAAAGCAACAGCAAGAGCAAGATCAGCAGCAAGAACAAGATCAACAACAGCAGCAGGACCAGCAGCAAGATCAACAGCAGCAGGACCAGCAGCAAGATCAACAGCAGCAGGACCAGCAGCAAGATCAAAAGCAACAGCAAGATCAACAGCAACAGCAAAATCAACAGCAGCAAGAACAGCAACAGCCGGACCCGCAGCAACAACCCCCACAGCAACCGCAACCGCCGCAATCCGGCAAAGAGGAGCAACAACCCTTGCCGCAGTTTCAAGATTTGCCGGACATGAGCGCGGAAGAAGCTGCTGCGATTTTGCAAGCGGTCGAGAATATGGAACGCGAGCAGCGGCAGAAGGAGGCCCTGGCCGCCATGCAACAAAACGCCACCGGAAAGAAGGATTGGTGATGCGCCTCAACCGCGACCTCGCCCGTCTCGGGTGCGGGTTGACCCTGCTCGCCTGGGTTGGCATCCCAGCCCAGGCGCAGGACCTCCAGGCCTCTGCTCGCCTCGATCCTGCGGATGTTTTGGGCTTGGGCGAGGTAGCCGTGCTGGAGATCAAGGTGGATGTTGCTGGCGGTCAGCAATTCCGGCTCGACCCCAAATTCGAGCTCGACAACTTGCGAGTCGTGGGTGGCCCCTTCCAGTCGACCAGCTTGCGCATCGTCAATGGGGCGCAATCCATGGGGCAGTCCCTGAGCTGGCAGCTGCAGCCCCTCGCGGTAGGCAAGGCCAGCGTGCGCAACATCCAGGTCCACGCGGGCGACCAGGTCATCGAATTGGCGGCCAAGACCTTGGACGTGGTGGCCGAGCCGCCGCCGCGTAGCCGTCGGCGGGGAGGGCGACCCAGCGATCCCTTTGGCAGTATTTTCGGCGACGAGGATCCCTTTGCCGGGCTGTTGTCCGAACGTCGGCGACCCCGCAGCCAGCGTCCTGCCGAACCCCCACAGATCTTTCTGCGCGCCGAAGCCCGACCGCAAGACCCCTGGGTCGGCCAGCAAGTGACCTACACCCTCTACCTCTACACGGAAACCGACGTCCACTCGATCAATCCGGTCGAACTCCCAGAATTCAAGGGCTTTTGGGTGCAGAAAATCCCTCAACCCGAACAGCTGCAGCCGGAAATGATCGATCTCGAAGGCAAGCGTTTTGGCCGGGTCGAGCTGCTGCAGTGGGCGCTCTTCCCGCGTCGGGCCGGGACCTATCAGCTGGAGCCGGTGACCGCCCGCATGGCTGCCCGCTTTCTCGACGATGCCGGGCCTTTTGGTGGACTCCTGCCGCAAACCCGCGAAGTCACCCGGGTGAGCAACGCGGTCGAGTTGCGGGTTCGCGACCTGCCCGCTGCTGCGCCCGCAGGCTTTCAAGGCGCGGTGGGTGAACTCGGCCTCGAAGCCCAGCTGACGCCAACCCGTCTGACCGTGGGAGAGGCCACCACCCTGACCCTCGAAATCAAGGGCAAAGGCCATTTCCAGGGCATTCCCGAGCCTCAGCTACCGCAGCTGGCCGGGCTCAAGGTCTTCCCGCCTCAGCAGCAAAGCGACGAGGGCTTGCGCGGCAAGAACGTGGTCAGCACGCAGAAGTGGAGCTTTGTTTTGGTGCCGGAACGGCCGGGGGAGTGGACGCTGCCACCGCTCGAACTACCCTATTTCGATCCCCAAAGCGAGCGCTACCAGGTGGCGCGCTCAGCGTCGCTCACCCTGACCGCTCAAGGTCCCACCCAGCTGACCCAGGACTCGGGCGAGAAAGTCGAGCTGCACGGCATCCGGACCGCGCTCTTGCCCGCGCCAGGAACGAGCCTGCTTTCCCGCCTGCTGTCCCCTTGGGCCCTGATCTTGCCGTGGGGACTGATCGCGGTGCTGCTCGTCTGGCAAAAGCGGCGCAGTGGGGGAGCCCACACCCCGGCGCTCCGCCAAGCGAGCAAGCGCCTTTTGGCGGACCTCGCAAGCGCCGAGAAAGACCCGCGTCCGCGCGAGACCGCTGCGCGCATAGAAGATGCGTGGCGGCAGTTCTTGCTCGTCCGCTTTGCGATTCCGCTGGGGACCCCGAGCACCCAATGGGCAGAGCTCTTGACCGTGCAAGGTACACCCGCTGAAGCCGCCCGCGACCTAGTCGGGCTCGCCGACGACCTCCACTACTTGCGCTATGCGCCCAAGCTGTCGTCGGTCGACGAGTTACGCCAGGAACTTTTCACCCGTTCGCGCAAACTCGCGCGCCTTTTGCGTTGACGTGGGGGGAGGAGTGCTGGCCAGCGCGAACGCAGGATCCCCTTTCAGGCGCCGTGCCTGGAAGTGGTGGCAGCGGTCCGCAGGGCTGCCGGCCGGGTTGATGCTGCTCGTGGTTCTGCTGCTCGCGGTTCTGCTGCCCGGCCTCATGCAAGGTCAAGTCAAAAGCGAGCCGCAGCAAGCCTTGGAAGAGGGTAATCGGCTATTCCGCGAAGGCCAATTCGAAGCCGCGGTTGAAGCTTACACGCGCGGCTACTCACCCGCAGACCCGCACCCCACCTTGACCTACAACCTAGGGGCCACCCTCCACCACCTCGGCCGCTTGCCCGAAGCCATCTTGTGGTATCGCCGTGCGGATCCTGACGATCTCTGGCAACAGGAAAACCTGTGGCTCGCCCGGCGCACCTTGGGCAGTCAGAATTTGCCGCCAGCCGGGCTGCTCGGCCAGCTGCGCAGCTTCGCGTCCGGTTTGCACCTCGCTGCCATCTCGCTTTCCTGGCTGGCGCTGGTGGTCTTGCTGCTGGGCTCGCGGCTGCCGCGCTTGACTGTGGTGGCGACGCTGCTCGGTGCTCTGACCTGCGTTGGGCTGGCAGCTGCAGCTGAGCATTGGGGACCACGGCCGGCGGTCCTGCTCAGAGACTGCAGCACTCCCAACGGCGAGCTCCCTGCGGGTACCGAAGCCTGGGCCAGCCGTCTGCCCGACGGTCGTTGGGCGATTGCGGGAACCTCGACCATCACCTGTGCCGAAAACACCGCGGCGTGGGTAGAACCGCCTGGGAGTTAGGCCAAAATCAACCACCCCATCACCGACCTGACGCGGGATGACTTAGCAGTCTTCGAAGATGGTTGCTGATTTGCGCGCTCGATCGGATAGATTGGAGTCGTAGGGGATCGCTCATGGATGTCATTCCCCTTGCGAGGGCTCCTATGTCCAGCAAACCATGCCTTGCGCTCTGGATTCTCTGGTTCAGCTGCAGTGGGTCAGCCGCGTGGCCGCAAGAAGCCCCGCGCGAGACGTTTACCGACGTGGTCGAAGTGGAAGTGGTCAACTTGGAGGTGTTTGTCACCGACCAAGACGGCCGGCCGGTCACCGACTTGACCCGGGACGACTTTGTGGTGCTCGAGGACGGCAAGCCTGTAGAGCTGACCCATTTCGCGGTTTATGCAGCGCCCGCGCCGGCCAGCACGGGCGTTTCCGGCCCGGCAGCGCCACCCCCGCCAGCGCCGCCCCAGCCAACGGTTGGCGAGACGCCCGCAGGTCCGCTATTTTTGGTGGTCTTCGTCGACAACCAGAACTTGCGCGGCCACACCCGCAAGGCCCTGCTCGACGACCTTCGCGTTTTTCTCGACCGCAGCCTGCGTCCCGAAGATCAAGTGATGATCGTTTCGACCGAACCGCGGCTGCGCTTGCGCCAAGGGTTCACCCGCGATCGTGCAGCCCTGGCCGCGACCCTGCAGCAGATCGAAGGCGATCGCCCGTCGGGCATTGACGAGGACGCTGAGATCTCGCGCTGGCTCAATGAAGCCACCCATGCTTACACCGACTCGATGGCCGCTGCAGGTTCCCAGAGCCGCCTGGCAGGCGACCTCCGCAACATCGAAGAACGCAATTTGGCGCGGGCGCGCATTTCCTTGGGAGTCCTCGAACAGTTCATCGGCGCGCTCGCTGAACTGCCCGGCCGCAAAGTGGTCCTGCACTTGAGCGACGGCATCAGCGCCAGCACCGAACTTGCGGCGTTGCGTCAGGTGGTGGCCCTGGCCAACACCAATCGGGTGACCTTTTTTGCCCTGAACGGTGGGGGTGGTCGACAATTCTCAGCGCAGTCAGCCGCGCAAGCGAGCGTGGTGCAGGATTTTGGCTGGACGGCGGAACGAGCGACCGAACGCGAGTCGGTCCGCTGGGAGTCGGTGGCTGCGCTCGCCGCCGAAACCGGCGGTCAGGTCTTCCAGCGCGGCGAACACCTGGAGCAGAACCTGGTTACCTTGCGCGATGCCCTCGACACCTACTACTCGTTGGGCTTCAAGCCACGCAATAGCAAGTCGGGTCAACGCGCGCTTAAGGTCAAGGTCAGCCGCCCCGGCCTCGCAGTGCGCCATCCGCAAAGCTATCGCCTCAAGACCGCGGACGACCAGCTACGCGAGCAAGTGCTCGCTGCCTTGGTGGTGAAAGTCACCGACAATCCGCTCGGGATCGCGATCCAGTTGGGGGAGAAAAAAGCCTTGCCCAACGACCTCTTCGAACTCAAAATGTTGGTCAGAATTCCCCTCGACAACGTCGTGCTCGTGCCGGGCAAAGGTGTCCACCAGGGCAAAGTGCGCCTGATGTACGCGGTGGCTGACGCTTTGGGTCAGATCTCGCCGGTCCAGGCCGGGGAATTGCCGCTGCGCATTCCCAACGAGCAGATGAGCGCGGCCAAAGGTCAGCTGGTCGGATTCGGCGCTTCGCTGTTGATGGGCGCGCGTGCGACCCGGGTGGCGGTCGCCGCCTATGACCAGGTCGCGCAGACCATGACTTCGGCTGTGGCCGAGTTTTCTTTGCAAGACTGAAGCTGCGCTTTGGGCGCAGAACAGAACCATCGATCATGGCGCTCGCTGCTGCACCACCCGCCGCTGCCCATCAACTCGCTCTCAGCGTGTGCTTGACCGTCCTTTACAGCGACGTGTTTGGCGCTGCGCTCAGGGTGGACGAGTTGCACCGTTTTCTGCCTGAACCGTGCCCCGACCGGAACGCCTTGGACAGCTGTCTGGCCGAACTCACGCAAGAGGTGCTCACCGTGCGCCAGGGCCTGGTGTGCTGGCGCGGCCACGAAACTTTACTCGTCCGGCATCAGGAGCGGCACGCGCTGGCCGAGCCCCGCTGGCAGGTGGCCCAGCGCTTTGCGGTCTGGCTCGGCTGGGTCCCTTTCTTGCGGATGGTCGCGGTGTGCGGTTCGCAAGCCGTGGAAAATGGCGATCAGGACGGCGACCTCGACCTCTTCTTGATCACCGACCCAGGACGTCTATGGTTGGTCCAGGCCATGACCATGGTGCTCCGCCGGCTGGGACGCTGGCGGTTGGGCACGGAGATTTGCCCCAACTTTTTGCTGCAAGCCGACTGCCTGGAACTCGCGGAGCGCAACCTCTACACCGCGCGGGAGATCGTCCAGGCCGTGCCGCTGTGGGGCGCTGACCCCTACCAGGACTTTCTCGCGCAAAACGCCTGGATCGCGGATTTCTTGCCCCAGCTCGATCCGCGCACCGCAGCGGGGCGCGACCGGCTGCGCGAACGCCAACGCTTCTTGCGGGCCGAGCCCCAGCACCGTCTGACCCGCCTGCTCGCCGCGGGTCTGCGCGGACGCTGGGGCGCCTGGCTCGAACGCCGGGTACACCGGGCCCTCCTTTCGTACTACCGCTTCAGGTGGCGTGACCACGGGATCGAGCCAGCCCACCTGGCAGCAGCTTACCGTCCCGACCGCCAGCTCCTGCTCCGCGGCGGGTACGCGTCAGCCGTGGCGCGGGCCCTCCGCGACCGAGTGACGACCGCCTTCAGCCACGACCCGCAAGCTGCCGCCCTGGTGGCGCGCTGGTTTCCGCGCTTGCTCGATGCGGACGCTGACTCTGAGGCGTCTCCGGTGTCGCGTCACTCCGCGCTTTTTGCCTCGCGCTACGGAGGCGTCCATGAGTGAAGCCAAGTGCGAGGTCCTGCTTGGGCAGTCCTATTACCTGCGCTTTGACCCCAAGCTGTGGCGCGCGATGCAGCCCTATCCACCTCTGGGTACGCTGTACGCGGCCAGCTACTTGCGGGCGCGGGGTTGGGGCGTGGGCTTGTTCGATGCCATGCTGGCCCACGACGAAACCGCGTGGGCAACCGCCCTGGACGCCGCGCGACCACGTTTTGCCGTGCTCTTCGAGGACAACTTCAACTATCTCTCGAAAATGTGTTTGCTGCGCATGCGCCAAGCCGGGCTGCGCATGATCCAAATGGCCCGCGAGCGCCAGACCACGGTGATCGTCTGCGGTTCGGACGCCAGCGATCACGCGCCGCTTTACCTCGCAGCTGGCGCCCACTTTGTGATCCACGGCGAAGGCGAGGTCACGCTCGGTGAGCTGCTCGACCAGCTCGCAGGGCGGAGCACCGGGTCCCTCGACCAGATCCTCGGGCTGACCCTCGCTCCTGCGGTCGTGGGTCAGGAGCAGCCCTTGACCACGCCAGCGCGGCCGGTCTTGCGCGAGCTCGATGCCCTGCCTTTTCCCGCCTGGGACTTGGTCGAGCTCGAACACTACCGCCGCTTGTGGCTGCGGCGTCACGGCTACTTCTCCCTCAACCTGGTCACCACCCGCGGTTGCCCCTTCCACTGCAACTGGTGCGCCAAACCGATCTGGGGTCAGACCTATCACCAGCGCAGCCCGGACCGCGTTGCGGCTGAGCTCGCCGAACTCAAAGAGCGCTACCGTCCTGACCACGTCTGGTTTTGCGACGACATCTTAGGGCTCAAGCGCGGTTGGTTTGCGGCATTCGCCGCAGCGGTTTTGGCCCAGGATTGCAAGACACCGTTTAAGTGCTTGAGTCGAGCTGACTTGCTGCTGCGGGAAGGGGAAATCGAAGCGCTGCGGCAAGCGGGGGCCGAGACCGTGTGGATCGGGGCTGAATCCGGCTCGCAAAAAATCCTCGACGCGATGGACAAGGGCACCCGGGTAGAGCAGATCGAAGAGGCCGCGCGGCAGCTCCGGACGGCTTCTGTGCGCGTGGGCTTTTTCTTACAGTTCGGTTATCCCGGCGAATCCCGCGCGGACCTCGAATTGACCCGGGCGATGGTACGCCGCGCAGCGCCGGACGAAATCGGGATTTCCGTGTCCTACCCGCTGCCGGGAACGCGGTTTTACTCCTTGGTGCAAGCGCAACTCGGCAGCAAGCGCAACTGGGTCGACTCGCAAGACCTCGACATGATGTACCAAGGGCCGTTTCCCACGGCTTTTTACCGCCGGCTGTGGCGGGTGATTAACAAGGAATTCCGGGCCGCGCGCGCGCTGTCCGCCCTCGCGGCCGCGCTGCGCCAGCCGCGCACCTGGCGGCCTTCGCACCTGCGGCGGACGGCCGCCTACCTTTTCCACCAGCTGACCCTGCCCTGGGAGCGCTGGCAGCTGGAGCGCGCTGCCCGCTTGCCGCACCAGGGAATCGGGCCGCTCAGTTCGGGCATGACCCCGGCCGCCGCGGCCGAGCCCACGCCGCAGGCTTCCAGCTGAAAAGGTGCCAGCCGAAAGAGAGCCATGCGTCCAAAGATCATCCTCTACAACCCGCGTGCGGTCTTCTACACCCTGCCCTTGGCCCTCCTGGCTGTGGGCTCGGCCGTGGACCGCACACGCTGCGAGGTGGTGATCATCGATGGCCGGCTGGAGGAAGACCCGGTGCGTGCGGTCCTCGCCCAACTCCCTGGCGCGCTGTGCCTCGGGATCTCGGTTTTGACCGGGGCGCCGATCCGCGACGCGCTCAGGGTCAGCCGCGCGGTCCAAGCCGTGCGTCCGGACTTGCCGGTCGTGTGGGGTGGCTGGCACCCCTCGCTCTTTCCGCGGGAAGTGCTGGCCGACCCCGCCGTCACGCTCAGCGTCCAGGGCCAGGGCGAGCGCACCTTCGCCGAGCTGGTGGCGCGCCTGGCTTCAGGGAGTGCGGTCGCCGACCTGGGGGACGTGCGCGGCATTGCCTTCCGTCAAGGCGCGCAAGTGGTCCAGACACCGCCGCGCGAGCTCGAGTCCATGGACGATCTTCCCGCCCACGACTACGCCTTGCTGCCGGTCGAGCGCTATTTCGCGCTCAAGGGCCAGCGCCAGCTCGACTACATCTCGTCGACCGGCTGCCCTTTTCGCTGCGCTTTTTGCGCGGATCCTTTTGTGTTCAAGCGGCGTTTCGTCGCGCTCAGCCCGCCGCGGGTGGGAGCGGAACTGGCTGCTTGGTGGCAGCGCTACCGGTTCACCGAGCTCGCTTTTCAAGACGAGACGTTCTTCACCTACCGTCAGCGGGTCGCCGAGATCGCGGAAGAGATCTTGCGCCGCGGGCTGTCGTTCCGCTGGACCGCCACCCTGCGGGCAGACCAAGCTGAGCGGTTGAGCGAAGAAACCTTTGCGTTGTGCGTGCGTTCGGGGTTCAGCCGCGCGATGATCGGGGTCGAGTCCGGGTCGCAGGAGATGCTCGACTGGATGCAAAAAGACATCCGGGTTGAGCAAGTGCTGCACGCGGCCGAACTCTGTCGTCGCTACCGGGTGGGGGCAATTTTTCCCTTCATCGTCGGTTTTCCAGAAGAAAGCGCGGCGAGCGTCCAGGCCACCCTCGACCTGATGAAGCGGCTGCGCGCCATGAGTCCCGACTTTGACACTCCGCTGTTTTACTTCAAGCCCTACCCGGGCTCACCGATCACTGCGCAGGTCGTCCAAAGCGGCTACCGTCTGCCCCAGACGCTCGACGAGTGGGCGGACTTCGACTTCATCGGCGCCGCCAGTCCGTGGGTGAGCCCGGAAAAAATGCGACAGATCGAACGTTTCAAGTTTTACAACCGCTTCGCTGGCGGACCGCGGCGCTGGTTCAAGTGGCCCTTGAAACAAATGTCGCTCTGGCGCTGTGCGAACGACAACTACGCCTTCCCGATCGAAAAACTCCTGGTCGAACGCCTCTACCCCAGCCCGAAGCTGTCGTAGGTGTGAGCTCTAACTATAACTAATCAAACTAATCATAATAATTATGAGCAGCGGCATGTATGATTCAGACATAAACCATATTCACCGCAGCCCAAGCGACCCGAACAATACGAGTTCTCTTCGCATCCATATGCGCAGTAAGGGCAGTAGTAATAGGTCGATCCACACTTAGCATAACCCTGCTGAGCGGAGTCACAGTCGCTGTTTACGTTGCTACAACTAACACTACCACTTGTGTAGCTGCATGACACGGTACTTCCATCCGCGCAGTATGCCGTAGCAGAACAGAATGCCTTGATAGCAGTGGGTCTTGACAGTAAACTCTTCTGCGCTTCGTCCGTTGAAAAATCGAGATCCGACTCAGGGCTTGAGCTTGTGTCGGTCAAGTCGGTGACCGCTGCAGCGGTGGCGTCAGCTGGAGTTGCAGCTTCGTCGGCGCTGGCCCCGAAAGACAGCAGGCAGAGCAGGCTGAAGACAGCGAGGGCAATAAGGACGCGAGATTTAAGCATAGTTTTCTCCTCTTCAGAAGATCCTTCGCTTCGACGGTCTTATCGAAGCGCTTCTCTTCGCGGGTTGCGGAGATAGGTTAGATCAGGATGCTTGGCCTGTCAATATTCAATCGTGCCGAGGAGATGCAATGTCAGTAGCAAAGATATTTGAATTCGGCAAAAACTTCTTCGGCGGGAATTGCTTGCAGCTCACCGTGACGGTACGCGCGCAACCGATCTTGTGCTTCTTTCGCCCATAGCTGATCGAGACCATGATCCGGACAATCCAGGCTCGATACCAGCTCATCGATGAGCACGGCTCGCTCGTCAGCGGGTAGGGACAGGGCTTCTTGGAGGATTTTCCGAGCAGATGCAGTCATGACTTCCATCCTTCGTTGCTCACAAAGTATAGCACCGCCGGGTGGTGCTGGCCTGGGACGCTACCGAAAAAGAAGCAACGAAGGATTCAAGCCATTCAGCGCGAGCCGAACAGCGGCTCCAGCTGAGTGGCGGTCACCGGGGTGAATTGCAGCAGGCAACGGAAAGCTGCGTCGTGGACCTCAGGGCTGGGCGGATCGGCGAGAAAGCGGAGCACCCGTTCATAGCAGGTCCGCACCAGCTCCGATTGCTGGTGGCGCAGGAGGTGGTATAACTTCTGTTATACTTCGTCCATGAAAACCGCCGTGTCCATCCCCGATCGTGTGTTCGAGTCTGCCGAGAAGCTAGCGGCTCGCCTCGGCGTGTCCCGGAGCGAGCTTTACGCGAGAGCTTTGGTGAGTCTGGTCGAGAAGTATCGCGAAGACCTAATTACTTCCAAGCTTAATGAAGTGTATGGCCCTGAAGGCGAGGAGTCGTCACTTCCAGCGGAGGTGGTCGCAATTCAATCGTGCTCCCTTGGGCGTGAGAAGTGGTGATGCGAAGGGGTGAGGTTTGGTGGGCGTCCATGCCCGATCCGGCCGGCTCTGGGCCGGGGTACCGCAGGCCGTATCTCGTCGTTTCGGCGAACTCGTTCAACGAGAGCCGAATCAATACCATTATTGCGGTGGTCATCACTTCAAATCTGCGGCTTGCCGATGCACCAGGCAATGTTCGGCTTCCATTGCAAGGCACGGGGTTGTCGAAGCCGTCGGTGGCCAACGTATCTCAAGTCATCACTATCGATAAGTCGTTCCTTACCGAGCGTGTCGGTCGCGTGCCGCCTACATCTATGAGCCAAGTCGATGAGGGCTT
>CAZCOV010000049.1:20978-23423 GCA_964499975.1 uncultured Thermoanaerobaculia bacterium | reverse complement strand
GCTGGCGGTGGCGGATTTCGACGTGGACCTGCGCACCGGTCTGGTGAAGCAGAGCCGGGACGTGTCCGGAGTCGCGACGACGTTTCTGTTCGACGTGATGGGCCGGCTGACCAGCGAGCGGCCGAGTGGGAGTGCCTGGACCCACACGTCCTACCAGTTGCCGACCACGTCGTCACCCAACCTCGAACCGGGCCTGACCCTCACTCAGTGCGCGGAGGGAGCGACGTCCTGCGCGGGCGCGCCGCTCGCGTGGTCGCACGCGGCCTTCGACGGCTTGGGCCAGCCAGTGCGCGAGGAGCGGGAGATCCCCACCGCCGAGGGACCGACCACGGTGGTGCGCTACAGCACCTACAACGCGCTGGGTTGGCCCTTGACCCGTTCGGTGTGGGGCGATGCGGCCTTGGTCACGGAGTTCTTGGCCTACGATCGGTTCGGCCGGGTGGGCCGGGTAGATCCGCCCAACCACCCGACCAACCCAGCCACGCTCTTCACCTACGAGGGCGACCGCACGGTGTCCCGGCGGCAGAAAGTCGCGACCGGTTCGGATGGCACCCAAAGCGACGTCTACACCACGGAAACGCGCGACGAGTTCGGTCGGCTGACCAGCCTGTGCGAAGGTCAGAGCGCGGCCTGGAGCGGGACTTGTTCGGGAAACGAGACGCGCTACCGCTACCACGTGCTGGGCCAGGTCCGCCACGTGTGCAGCGACGCGAGCGGCGCATCGTCATGCGGCCAGGAACGCTTCTTCAATTTCGACAACCGCGGCCTGTTGTTCAGCGAACGGCATCCCGAAATCGGCAGTTCGGGCAACGGTTGGATCGACGCGACCTACGACGCTTTGGGCAACCCGGTGAGCCGGACCTACCGCGGCACCCTCGATTTTGCTCTGCGTTACCGCTTCGACCCCGCCAGCCGTTTGATCGCGGTCGACGAGGTCACGAACGGCAGCGGCGGCAGCCGTCCGCTCAAGGATTTCCAGTACGCGCGGAGCAACCAGGGTTCCGACCTGCGCCAAGGCAAGCTGGTCCGGGCCAAGCGCTATAACTGGGTCGACATCATCTCCCCGCTGTCGCCCACGGGCAGCCTCCCGGTGGTGATCCAGGACACCTACACCTACGAAGGACCCGGCGGGCGCGTGTCGGGTCGGCAGAGCAGCTACCAGCTGGGTCCGACCCACTACATCTTCAAGACCGGCTTCGCCCACGACGCGCAAGGCAACCTCAGCCAGGTCGACTACCCCCGGTGTCTCCACCACTTCTGCGTCGACCGCGACCCCGCCCGGCAGGTCGACACCCACCACGACCTGGGCTTCCTCACCGCCGTCCCCGGCTTTGCCGGCAGCGTCGCATACCAGGCAGGCGGGGCCCTGCACCAGATCGAGCACGCGAACGGCCTCACCGAAGTGGCCGAGATCAACCCGGCAGACGGGCTCGAACGTCCTTACCGCTTCTACGTGTTGGGGGGTTGGGACTCCGGCCTGCTCAAATACGACGGTGCGGGCAACCTCAAGGAGATCGGTGGGCTCAAGCAGCAGTACGACGCGCTGAGCCGGCTGGTCAGCGGACGGATCCGGGTGGGTACCCAAACCCCGTTTCAGACCGCCACTTTCGACGACTTCGGCAACCTCACCCAACTGGTCACCAACGGAGTCACCCAGAACCTAGGCGTCAACCCTGCGACCAACCGGCTCACGGCCGCGGCTTACGACGTGGCGGGAAACCTGAAGAGCATCACCGTCGGCGGGGTGACCAGCCAGCTGACCTACGACCCGTTCAACCAACCCAAGTACCTGCAAACGAGCGCGGACCAAGCGCGCGTTTTCATCTACGGTCCCGACGACGAGCGGATCTTGACCTTCGACTGTGCGGGCCAGGTCTGCGCGAACGGCGTGGCCAAGGAAACCTGGACCCTGCGCGGGCTCAGGAGCGAGGTGCTGCGGGTCTACGAGCACATCTGGGGACGTCCGTGGACCTGGGAACGCGACCTGGTTTACCGCGACGGCATGCTCCTGGCCGCGGTCACGCCGCAAGTGGCGGGCCAGATCAGCAGCGGCGAGTCCACCTTCCACTTTCACCTCGATCATCTGGGCACTCCCCGCCAGATCACCGACAGCGACGGGGTCCAGGTCGGGCTCCACACTTACTTTCCTTTCGGTCAAGAAGCCACCCATCCTGAGCAAGACGGCTTCACCCACAAATTCACTGGTCATGAGCGCGACAAAAACGGCAGCACCACGACCCAGCTCGACTACATGCATGCGCTTGAAACGAGCAGAACACATGGTCTCGAATCACCTGGTCTGTGCGCGGTGGTAGATCGGCCGAGTCGCCAGCAAGGATTTTATCGCCGACCCCTGGCTGCCCTGGCCTCTCGGGCCTAGCGTGGCAGACAAGAAAAAGCCCCGGGGGGAGGGGCCCCGGGGCAGCGGAAAAGAACCGAGAAACT
>CAZCOV010000049.1:0-20968 GCA_964499975.1 uncultured Thermoanaerobaculia bacterium | reverse complement strand
AAGGAGGCGACGAGGCCGAGCGAGTAGCCCGATGCGTCGCCGGAGTTGCGACCACTCAGGGTGTCAAACGTCGAGAGCGCCACGCCAAAGCGGTCGTTCGCCCGAACGTACAGCTTGATCGCGATGCGCTCGTTCTCATCCTTGTTGCTCGGGAAAGTGAACCCCGGATCTCCGATGTCCGTGCCACCATCCGCGATGTAGCGCGTGTAAAAGCCGCTCCAGGTCAAACGCCCAGCCGTGAACCCGAGTTCCGTGGCGAACGGGAAGCCGTTCGGGGCGTCGTCGCTGCGCATGTCATAGCCGACCTGCTGCGAGAGGTAGAAGCCACCACGCTCGAACTGGTAAATGAAGCGGATCAGACCGTCGGTGGTGTTGTCGCCCAGGTCCACGGGCAAGTTCGCTTCGTAGTCCTCGACCGCGGTGTGGATGCCAGCAGCACCGGTCAGGGTGTGGCGGCTGCCACCGTTGCTCCGATCGAGCAGGCGATACTTGAGTAGCACGTCAAGGTCTTGCAGGCCGGAGTCACCGAAGCCGCCCAAGCCGTCCGAAGACGCATCGACGTGCGCGAGATTGCCCACCAGGGCCAGCTTGTCGGAAAAGCCCCAGGTGAACCAGACCGAAATGCTGTCCGTCTCGACTTCGCCGACGCCCGGGTCAGCCACCTTCATTTTCCCGACCCAGAACTCGTCATAGCTTTCAGAGGTGTAGGAGAAGGCGACCGCTCCTTCCCCCGCAGCTGGCATGAAGCCGTTCAGGTCCAGGGCCATGAGCGGGGCGGAGACGACGGCGAAGAGGGTGGCTACCAGGCAAATGCTGGAGCGAATCATCTTGGTTGAAAGTGTGGATGGCATGTTGGTTTTGCTCCTCGTCTAGTTGTTCCATAAGCGATTACGTGGTCGAGCTGCTTTTGCCGCCATCCCTCGATCGCGACTTGCGGAGGGGTCGAGAAGATCAGAAGAAATTCAAGCTTCAAGCAACTCACCGGACGTCCCCGTCGAAGCAAGAGGCATTCCACCCTTGCCCGGATCTCCCAAGAATCGGGCGAACTGCTTTAAAAATAAGGAGTTGGACGCTCCAATCGGAACTGCGTGGAGGATCTGAAGAACCTAGCCTGCATAGATTCTATGACCGATCCACCGTGCGCTGCGGGGGGTAATGCTCATAGGGTTCATGAACGGAGGTCAGTGCCACAGCCTGCTGGAATGTTCGATAAAGAAGAATTTCAGAAGAAATTCAGCCCCGCTGTGAAGAGTTTATTCTCTTGAAGTAGGTTTTTGGTAGGGTGTGGACCCTGGAATGGGCCTTGCTTAGCCTGTACCAAGTCGGCGTCTGCCGAGGTCAGCGTCCGGTCCGCTGCCCAGCAATCTCGTCACATCGACTCGAAACATTGACGCGAGACGTCGACTCGAACGTCTGTGCCTACTAGCTCGTCGGCGGCATCTGAGCATGCACCGGGATCCGCGTGGGCTGAATCTTCACTACCAGGAATCAGGAGCGCGATCATGTCCATGGCAGAAAGCCTCACAGATCCGCAACTTCAAGGAGCCTCCCCGACCCCGCTAGACGTGCCCCCAACCGAACACCGCCCCGCTACCCGCGTGCGCGAAAGCCAACGCTGGGTGTTCGGTCTCAAAGTGGCTGGAGTGGTTTTGGTCGGCGGCGCGCTGGCTGCTGGGCTGCGCACTCATTTCCGCTATCAAGCCGCGCCGCTGATGACGATCCCGGTGCGCGAACTCGCCAACACGGAGTACCCCGAAGATCCGGCCGATCGCAGTCCGCACCATGGCAAGTACCGTGGACGGCAACTCGTCCTGGTGCAAAAGGGCGCCACCCATTTCGATTTCGTTTTCGAACCCCAGCACCCCCACATCGCCAAGCTCACTTTGCACGACGTCGACGTCAGTTTGATGACCCCCAGCCTGCCGGCCTGGACCCGCGACCACGCGGATCTGCGCCGGATTGCGCTCACCGACCGCCAGTGGAATCGCCAGCAGGTCCGCTTCGAGGCGACGTCACCGCAAGTCGAGCTGGTCGGCGGCGATGGTTTTGAGCAGGCGAATCTGGTCAGCGCTGAGCTGGCGAAGAACTGCCTCAATGCGGGGCTGTGGGAAGTGCAGCTGTTCGCCCGGGAAGGCAGTGGCAAGGCCCTGTATTACCAGGGGTGGTTCACTTTCCCGCGCGGTCACTATGCCCGCCTGTTCACCCACAACACCGGACTGCCTTACTGGAAACACTGGTACTACCTGGAGCACTGGGTCGACCCGGCTGGAACCCCGGTACCCCTTGACCAGCTGCGTCAAGTCCGCACCGAACGCGAAGTTCCTGCCCAGTTCGACCCCGCAGAAAAGGTCCTTGCGGTGGGCGAACAGCTGCGCAAGAGGCGGACTTTCCTCGCGGAAAACATCGTGACCTGGGGGGATTTCTCTCGCCCCGATAACGCCGTCCGTTTCGCTTCCTTCATTCCGCCGGGACGCTACAGCGTGGCGCGTCCCTGGGGCAACCGATACGCGCAAATGGACGGTCTTGAGGGGGCGGTTTTGCGCGAGATCGTGTCGCCTGCCACGACCGAGCCGCTCCACGAGCTGGAGTTGGTGTTCGGCAGTAAGGTGGCGGGGCAGTCTTTCCACTTCGTGGTCAGTGGGTTCGATTTGGCGAAACTCCCCCAGCTCGCCGTGCAGGACTACCCCAAAGGGCTCTACATGCCGATGGGAATTGGGGTGCCGCCCTTTTCCCAAAGCTACCAGGACCTGGTCCAGCATCCGCCCGCTGCCAGCCCCTACGTCAGCGTCCTGCTCGACGCTTCTGGCAAGTGGATCGACCACCACAGTTTTGCCATCGACGGCCCGGTGATGCACCGCGACGCGCAAGACCCCAACACTTTGCACGTGTACCTCTTGTCGTATGAGCGGCATAGCCTGATCGCCCATTTCGTGGTCAAGACGGCGACGGTCTGAGCCAGCCGTAGGCTAGAGTTGTACTCCCTTAGATTCATAGAAAATATGATGCGCTGCTGCGATCTATGGTGAGCGAAGTGATGAAGGCTCCAGCCGAGAGGCGCAGCAGCAGGCTGTCAACCCAGAGTCCGTTCGTAATCAGCGTATTTTTTGCACTCCGCGGTGATGGCCGGAAGGCCAGTGGCCGGTTCCTGCGGGATGGAACGGCCCTTGCTTGCGACAGCGGCATCGGCGTTTCGGCTCTGGCCGCTGACGGTTCGAGGTCAAGCTGTAGACGAGCTGTAGACGAGCTGTAGACGAGCTGTAGACGAGCTGTAGACGAGTTGTCAGATGAATCGCCGCTTCGCTGGCAGCGTTTTGTCAGTCACAATGTCCGGTTGAGCGTTGTCAGCAACGGGCTCTTTAGCCTAGAACTTTCATCACCTATTGAGTCGCGGCCTGCGCCGGCAGGCTGCAAGTCAGGAGAGAAAACCGTGAAAAGTCATCGCTTGTTCGCCCTCCTTTGCCTGGTCGCTTTGCTCGGCGCTGGGCTCAGCCAACCCGCAGCGGCAAAATCGCTGGTCACCGACTGGAACCGTGAAATGCTGCGCGCGATCGCCAAGAATCCCCCCGCACCGACCGCGACCACGTGGCGGATGAACCTGGTTTCGACCGCCATGTACGATGCCTGGGCCGCCTATGACGACGTGGCGCTCAGCACCCGCCATGGCAGCTTGCTCCGCCGTCCGGTGGCTGAGCACACCGATATCAACAAGGCCGCAGCCCTGAGCTACGCTGCCTACCGCGCGCTGTCCAACGTCTTCCCCAACCAGGAACCGGATTTTCGCGAGATGCTGCTCAGCTTCGGCTATCCCTTAAACGACAGCATGGACATCACCACTCCCGCGGGGATCGGCAATATGGCGGCCCAGGCCGTGATCGACTATCGCCGGCAGGACGGTTCCAACGCCAACAACGGCTTCGTCCAGATCCCTTCCGCGATTTTCCCTGAGCTTTATACCCCGACCAACGCGGCTGACCCCGAGTCGCCCAAGGCGCCGGGTGGGGCTGAATTCAACGCCAACCACTGGCAGCCGTTGCGCGTCCCGAACGGTACCCTGCGCGATGGTGACGGCAACCCGATTTTCGATAACGATGATCCCACGACCTACACCGACCAGCGGTTCCTCACCCCGCACTGGGGTGCGGTGCGTACCTTTGCGATGACCAGCCGCAACCAGTTCCTGCCGCCAGCGCCGCCGCAGTTCGGCTCGGACGCTCCCTACGTGGACGCCCTGGGCAATGAGATGACCAACGACGAGGCGTGGAATCAGCAGTTCGACGAAGTGTTGCAGATCAGCGCCAACCTCACTGATGAGCAGAAAGTCATTGCCGAGTTCTGGGCGGACGGTCCGCAGACTTGGACCCCGCCAGGTCACTGGAACCAGCTGGCCGAGGGCCTCTCGATCCGCGACGGCCACGGCATCGACGAAGACATCAAGATGTACTTTGCGCTCAACGGCGGTTTGCTCGACGCGGGCATCGCGGCCTGGAACGTCAAGCGCGTTTATGACTCGATCCGCCCGGCCTCAGCGATCCGCCACAAGTACTTCAACCAAGAAATTCAGGCTTGGGGCGGCCCCAACCAGGGAACCCAGACGATCATGGGGCAGAACTGGCGGCCGTATCAGTCGCTGACTTTCGTCACGCCCGCCTTTCCTGAGTACACGTCTGGCCACAGCACTTTCAGCCGCACGGGCCGCGAGGTCCTGCTCGGGATCACGGGCTCGGACGCGCTCTATGATGGGGTTACCAAGCTGGGTGAAGACTTCGATCGCGACGGCGTCGAAGATTTCATGGGGCAGCACATCGCAGTGCCCGGCACCTTGTTGTTCGAAGATGGTCCGGCGCAAACCGTGACCCTGCGCTGGAACACCATGCTCGAAGCGGCGGACGAGGCGGGCCTTTCCCGACTCTACGGCGGTATCCACATCCAAGACGGTGATCGCCGGGCGCGCGAGATGGGCCGGCAGATCGGTCAGCAAGCGTTCGCCTACGCCCAGGCTTTGTGGTCGGGTGAAGGTCAAGAGAATGCGGACGGCACGCCTTGCATCGCCGACGCCAACACCCTGTGCATCGGGGGTCGGTTCGAGGTGCAGATCCGTTACGAGACTTCGCTGGGCGGTGGTCAAGTCGGCCTCGGTCACGCCGTCCCGCTCGACGCGATGAATGTCAGCCGCGGCGGTCTCTTCTGGTTCTTCAACCAAGAGAACCCCGAAGCCTTGGTCAAGGTGCTCGACGGTTGCGACATCAACAACCGTTACTGGGTCTTTGCTGCGGCAGCGACCAACGTGGGTTACACCATCCGCGTCCGCGATACCCGGACTGGCCAGGAGAAGACCTATTCCAATCCTGACTTGAACCTGGCGGTTGCGGTGAACGACAATCTCGCGTTCGCCACCTGCCCGTAATCTAGTTCCCACTCGCTTGCCCTGGGAAGCCCTCCCCAGAGCGTATCCCCTCCCCAGCCCTGGGAAGCCCTCCTTCCCAGGGCATTTTCTTGAGTTATTTTCTTAAGTTATTCTCCTGGGCTATTTTCCTAAGATATTTTCCTAAGATATTTTCCTAAGGTATTTTCCTAAGGTATTTTCCTAAGGTTAAGGAGTGCCCCATGCCGCCAATAGACCCGCAGGCCCTCGAACAAGAGTACAGAACGTCGCAAAACGTCGACGTCCGCATTGCTCTGTATCAGCGTTTCAGCACGCAGCCTCAGCCGTGGCAACGCTGGCTCTTCGACCGTTTGAGCTTGCCCGCGGGCGCCCGAGTGCTCGAAGTCGGATGTGGTCCGGGAACTTTCTGGAGCGAAAATCGCGACCGTCTGGCCCCGGACTGGCAAGTGACGCTATCGGACTTTTCGCCGGGGATGCTCGAGACCGTGCGCCACAACTTGCGCGACTTGCCCCTCGCTTTCCACTTCGAAGTGGTCGATTTGCGCACGAAATTCCCGTTTCAGGCAGGTAGTTTCGCTGCGGTCATCGCCAACCATGTGCTCTTTCACGTGCCGGACGTGGCGCACACGCTTTCCGAGATCCATCGCGTGCTGCGTCCTGGCGGCGTCCTCTATGCCACCACCCTGGGCCACACCCACTTGCAGGAGCTGCGCGAGATCGTCAGTGCCTTTGCCGAGCTACCGCCTGCTCCGGAGTTTGTGCTGGAAAGCGGCAACGATGAGCTCAGCCGCTGGTTTGCACCGATCACCCTCCACCCCTTCGACAACGCTCTCGCGGTGACCGAAGCGGGTCCGGTCGTCGACTATGCGCTGTCTTACGAGTGGTTGAAAAAGAGCGACCGCAAAGCGATCACCCGTGCGGTCGAAGCGGCCATGGCCAGGCAAGGAGGCGTCTTTCACATCACGGTTGACGTCGGGCTGTTTGTCGCCACGCGCCTCTGAAGCTCACCATCCCCCGTCCTCAACCACCGCCTTGAGCGCGACGTTTCTCGGCGCGAAGCGGTAGACGTAGAGGCGCAGCGCGAGGGCACATTCTTGCACCAAAACCGCACTCGCGTCGGGAGTGCGACGACCGCCGATCGCGAACAATTTGCCGTTCCTAGCGGCAATGCCGGGTGCGTCGATCGGCTGCGGCAGGGAAGTGGACGCCTGCCAGGTGTCGGTGCCCAGGTCGTAGGCGAGGTTGTCGTCGAGCCAGCCAAAAGGGGCGATTCCTCCAACCGCGAAGATCTGGCTGCCGATCTGGGCCAAGCCGTGGTTTTTGCGCTGGACCGGCAGCGGCGCGCGCTCGCGGGTCCAGCGGTCGGGAGCGACCAGGTATTCTTGGTTGAGCCGCGAGAGCATCCGACCCCAACGGCCGAAGAGGATCCGCCGTTCGCCGCCGATGGCGAGCAGGCTGTGGCCGATCGCGATCGCGGCCAGGCCGGAACGGGCGTGGGGCAGCCGCCGCCGCTTGGACCAAGTGTCGGTTGAGGGGTCGTAAACCTCGACGCGCCCCGTGACTTTCTTGCCCAGCCAGGTTGAGCGCAGGCCGCCGAGCGCAAAGAGTTTGTCTTGGCATGCCACCACTGCCAGGCCCGCGCGGGCCGTGGGCAGGTCCGCCCGCTGGGTCCAGACGTCGGCTAGCGGATCGTATTCGAGCGTGCTGGGCATCGGCCGGTCGACCGTGTCGAGCCCGCCGACCAGGAAGATTTTGCCGGCGAGCGCTGCCACGGCAAAGTCGCGCCGCGGGTAGGGGCAAGGACAGCGGCTGGCCCAGGTCCGCGTTTGCGGGTCCACCACCCATACTTCGCAATCGTCCGCGAAGCTGTAGATCTTGCCCGCGAGCTCGACGCTTTTAACCCGGGTCGGCGCTGCGCTGGGAATCTCCAGCTGGTTGACCCAGGGCGGGTTGGGCAGGGGTAGATCCAGGGATACCCCGGTCGCAACGTAGCCCGGCGGCGGCATGGGGTCTGGGCTCAAGATGCAGAAACCGGGGTGCAAGACCCCGATGTGTGCGGCGATCTTGTCGGCGGTGATCGCGCCATCGACCAGGTGGTGGGTGTTGACGATGGCCGGGGTGCCGAGCCCGCCGTAGAACGTGTCGGCCTGGGCATTGCCCAGGACTTTGAGGTCGGCGCGGATTTCGAGCGGACCGTCCATCACATCCCCGGCTTTGCTCACCGCACCCGACGAACTCGGCTGGAAAATCTGGCGCAAGTCGATGACCTCGCACTGACCAGCGCTTAGCCGCAGCAGGCCGAGCGGGGCAAAATGACGGGCGATCCCCGCCGGCGGTTGGGCTAGAGGCGTTCCCTCGCCCGGCCACTCGAGTTCTTGGGTGAGGGTGCGGGTGGGGAGCCACCAATAATCGCCAGCGCGATACGTCCCGCTGCCCACGAACTGAACTTGCAGTCCGGCTTCCAGCGGCTGCCAAGCGTTATGACCTTGCGCCACGATCGCCCCTCCGCTCAACAGGCCGCTGGTCGGGCTGTGATCAAAGCAGCGCAGGAGGGGGTGGAGGGCGGGGTCACTGCCGACGGAGCCGCGCGGCGGGGGATCGAGGGTGACTTGCAAGGTGAAGTCGTCGATCGCTTGCACCTGGCTGAGCGGGTGGGAGTGACCACAGAGCACGCTGTGATCGTCGACCACTTCGACCCACTGCCCTGGTTCGAGATCCATGCCTTCGCGGCCGTAGTAGCCGAGATGGACCACCGGGCTGCCGGGGTTGTGTTCGCTGATCGGGTAGGCGGCGTTGGCGTTGGTGCGCGACCACTTGAAGGTGGCGATGCGGCGCAGTTGCAAGCTGGGCTCGTTGGCGCAGTCCGCGAGCGGACCGCGCAGGGTCAGCTTTTTGGTGGCAGGTTCGATCGCGGTCACTTGGGTGAGGATGCCCACAGGCGGACCCCCTTCAACCAGACTGCGCACTTTGGCGAGGTCACTCCACACCTCGACGGTATCGCCGGCTTGCCAGTCGCGGAGTTCCGCTGGCCAGGGCTCGCAGCCCAGATCGAGTTCGCTCGCCGCGGCAGTTTCGTCTTGGCGTAGGGCGAGCACGCTGTCGACCGGGATCGCGGGGTTGTAGGGGTCGCTGCTGCGCAAGGAGCCGTAGAGCGCTCCGGCGCTGTGGATCTCCACCCGGTAAAGCAGGTTGCCGAGTTCGGCGGCAGTGGGTTCGAGCCGCGCCACCAGCTGACCCAGCTGCTGATTTTTGGCGAGTAGCTGCTGCCATTCGGGAAAGCGCCCGGCCGGGCGCGGGAACACCACTTCGCCGGACACCGGCAGGGACTTGACTTGGGCGACGACGCGCGAGCGCAACGTGGTGTCTGGGCCGCCGAGCGCGACTTCCCGCATGGCCGGGTCTTCGAGCACGGAAATGGTCCGCTCCCACGCTTCGAGGTAGAAGAGGTGAAGGTCGCTGCCACTGCCGGGCTGGGGCAAGTCCGCGCCGGGAAAGTCCGGCTGGGCCCCAAAGCTGACCGCGGCCTCGTTTTCGCAGAGGATGCCGTCGACGTAAAAGCGGCCGGGGCCGATTTCGAGTTTGACTTCGCGCACCGGTCGCTGCTCGGGGATTTTTCCCCCGAGAACCGCGGCGTTGTGGTGCGGCGTGCGATCCTCGACCCGGGTTTCGCTGGCGTCGGCGAACGACCACCAGCCGAGCAAGCTGGGGATGGCGCTGGGCGGCTCGGCGCCGGCGGCAAGCTTGCGGATCTGGTCTTCGCTCAACGGCGCGGACCAGACGCGAAACTGGGTGAGAAAGCCCGCGAAGCAGCGGGTCGGCTGGTTCTTGTGAAAGTGCGCGCCGAGGTGGAAAGAGGATTCTGCTTCGTCAAAGCCGCAGCCGCCGCGAAAGCAGGCGGCGACTTCGCCGTCCAAATAGATCAGGGTGGCGTTTGCGTCCGCGACCATGGCCAGGTGCTGCAACCGGCCGAACGCGAGCTTTTTGGGGTGATCGCGTTCGAGGTCGACCTGTTCGACGCCTTCGCGTTCGAAAACCAGGGAGCCGTCGTCGCGGAAAGCGAGGACGAACAGGTTGCGGATGGGATCCGTGGCTTCAGGCCGCGCCCAGCGGCTGATCAGGGTGCCACCCGCGCTGCCTAGGCGTGGCGCCACGTTCAGTTCGAGGGTCATGCCGCTGGCGCTGCGAAAGGTCGAAACCCGCGCGCCGCCGATCCGCAGGTAGTCGTCGACCCCGTCGAAGGTCAGCCCGATTTGCGCGTGCAAGGCAAACCCGGGGGCCACGGCGGGCGCCCCGCTCGGACCGATCAAGTCGCCCAGGCTGGTGCGTTCGAGATAGTCGAGGATCGCCGCTTGGCTGTTCCAATCAGCGTCGAGCTGGACCCGCCCCTGCTGCATGAGGACGGCCCGATCATGGCGACGGCGATCGAAAACGAAGCGGGAGAAATCTCCTTGCAGCGTCCCTTTCATGGCGATGTCCTTTTCATGCTGTCCCTGGGCAACGCCTGAACCTCAGGTGACAAAGCTCAAACGCACGTCCAGGCCAAAGCGCAGGTATTCGTCGAGGATTTGCGGCAGGCTGGCGGCGCGTTGGGGTTGGTAGAGGAAATGGAAGGCACCCATTTCGGAGCTGTCGATCGCGCCGGTAGCGATCTCAGCTGGGCAGCGCTGGCTGAGCTGAGCAAAGGCCGGATCACCGAAGCGGTCCGCGGTAAAAGACGGGACCATGCGCGCCCGAAGGTTGGCCCGGGCCGCTTTGCTCTTGGCGCTTTCGGCGGCGAGGTCCGGCTGGCAGCGGAAGCGGCGCGGGGTGGTCGAACCCAGAGGCAAGTAGCTGTGCCGAACTTCGCCGAAGCTGGTTTTGCTCACTTCGACCAGGTCGACGAAGATGCAGCCTTCGGCAAAGGGCAACTGATCGACCTGGACCTTGCCGAACAGCGTGCAGTTGATCAGGGTCGAGGCCGGCCCAAAAGTCTCGGGAGTCGCCCCGCCGATCGCCACGGCCTCCTCCGCGCCACGGCCATCGACGATTGAAGCCAAAAGGCGCAGGCCGTTGATGTGGGTCGACAGGCGGATCGGCCCAAGGATCAGGGAGTGTTCGAGGTTGACCGTGAGGGCCACCGGGGCGGAACCGCTTTCGCGGACGCTGATCGCTGCCTGGTTCGGGTTGGGCCGCAGGGTGCAATGCACCAGGTGGAGGTCACAGTCGCCTTCGATGGTGAGCGAACCAGCGATCCACAAGCCATTCAAAACCAGGCCGGCATTGGGGCTGCCGATGATGTGGACGTCGCCGACCAAGGTCGGGTGACGTTCCTCAGCCGCCTCGATGATGATCCGCTGGCCATGTTGCAGCTCGATCCGCACGCTCCGGGGCGGCGCAGAGTCAGCGTTTGCGGTCGTCGCGGACGACTCCGTCAACCAGTAGGTCGAGCTGTCAGCGATCCGGATCAGGCAGTCGGGATGGGTGAGCAGTTCGGTTTCGTGCGCCCTTTCGCTGGTGAGTTCGTTCAGGGCGTCGAGCTGGAGCTGGCGGTGGCGTCCCCAGGCAGCCAGGGCGGCATCGAGGGAGGTGAAGTCTTGGTGCACGTGGAGGTGGTCTTGGGTGGTCGCGTCGCGAAATACCACGCCCACCCAGGTGTTGGCGCCGGGAGTCGCGAAGCTGCCGGTCCGCGCATAAGGACCCCCGCCCAAGTCGCCGCTTGACCCGTAGCGGAAACTGACGTTGACTTCGGGCCCAGGTTCACCGCAAGGGAAGAGCATCCGGCCGAGTTTGGGGTCGACCAGCACGGGGATGGCCTCGCGGTCGACCGTTTGGGTCCACGCCTCGCGGACTGGCCGCGGACGCTGCCAGTCGCTCAGGTCGTAAATCCACAGCGCGGAGTTGGGGATGGGTATGGGCTCTAGCGAGCTGCGCTCGGTGAGCTGCTCGCTGATCGCGTCGAGCGCTGGCCGGGCGCGGATTTGAAAAATCGGCGGGCGGGTGAAATAGCCGGTGAGTGCGGGCTGACCGGCGCGCAATGCCGCAAGTTCGGCGGCCAGCTGGTCGGGATCAGGGCAACTCGGCAGGTTCTCTTCGCGGTTGGGTTGGGTCACTCCGGACGGGGTCCGCGGCAAGTTGAACAGCGGGGTGTCGACGCCCAGGGGGTGAAAGGTATAAGCCGCAGGCTTTGGCAAGTCCTGGGTTGCGTCCTGGGCGTGAGGCGGCGGCAGGGCGATCCGCCACGCGGTTGAAAGCGAGACGGGGTAGGCCACCAGTCGCCAGAAAAACAAGCCCAAGGTGGGCAAATTGTAACCCGCAGCGCCCCAACCGGGCAGGGTGGAAAACGCGGTCAGGCCCGGCGTTTTAAGCGGACGAAACACATTGGGGGTGTGAGCCACCTGGTCAAATGGGGTGCTGAGTTTGCTGAGCCCGGGATCGCGCAGGTTGACCGTCCGCCCTTGTTGCAGTTCGAGGCTCTCGAGAGCTTGCGTCCGGCTCATCAGACGCCGATATTCGACCACGTGGGTGTACCAGCCGGTGGCGTCCTGGGCGACCCGCGCGAGGGTCGCGGCCGTGCCTTTGCGCCGCCGATAAGCCAGGGTGTTGGCCACCAGCGAGCGCTGGGAGGGGGCAAACGGGATGAGCCGATCGCTGCCGCGCAGGCCGAGGAGGTCGGCGAGGTAAGGGATCACCCAGTCTTCGCAGGTTTCGATGAACCAGTTGTCGTAAAGCTGAGCGATGTTGCTTTCGAGGTCCTGGTACTGCAGCTCGAGCACGGCCATCAAGGCGCGCAAGGGCTGCTGGCGGTAGTAGTCGCTGTAGCGCAGGAAGTCGGGAAGCAGGTTGTAGAGGAGTTCCTGGCGCGGGTCAGCGCCGCGCAACTCGTGCAGTTCCACCCATTGTTCACTCACGAGGCAACCCTCACAAGGACGATGCCAGCCGGGGCGATCAGGAGCAAATCCGCGGGTTCGAGCTGGCCACTCAACGGGTTGAGCCGGGCCGGCCGGGCGCTCAGGGTGAGTTCCGTGGGATTGCGCGTGCGTTCGGGTTTGGGATCGAACTCGCGGAACAGTGCGTCGACGTCGACGGCGAGCACGCCCTTGATCTCCTGGATCACCCGGATGATCTGCGAACCATCGACGATTTGGCCGAAGGAACTCGCAGCAAAGCCAAAGCTCGATTCGAGGGCGCTCCGCGCCGCGGCGAGCACAGCGTCTTGCGCATAGCGCGGATCCACCTTGACTTGGGCTTCGACGTGAAAGCGGATCGGCTGGTAGGAAGTGACCACCACCTTGCGCAAGGGAGCCCCCGCGGCATGGATCGCGCGCAGCAGTCCCTGGATGAGGGCGTCGTCCGGCGCGACGTGTTGCCCATCGACGGCTGCGATCGTGATGCAGACCATACGCCGCCCAGCCTGCCACAAGACCGCGGTCGTGGCCTTGGCAACCCCAGGGTAGGTCAAGGCGAAGTCTTGGTAGTCGCTGAGCGAGGTGATCCGCCCTAGGGTCCGCACGCTCAACGGGGCACGTTCGCGCATTTGCGCGGCGGATTCGGGATCGACCCCGGGGCTGGAAGCGCCGGGGTTGGTGACGCTGCGCAAGCCGAACGGGCGGGTCTGCAGCAAGGTGATTTGTGCGGGTCCGATCGGGGTAGTGGACAGGCCGCTGCGGTAAGTGGCCTTGATGTTTTCGTTGCCGGTGGGCAAGCGTGCGCCGTGGATGCCGTCGCCGAAGATCACTTCGGGCTTGCCGTTGCGGTGCAGCCGCACCATGTAGACCTTGTCTTTGGGACCGGCTACGGGCAGCGAGCGGACTTCACGCCACAAGACCTCGTCGACGGTCACTTGCAGGGTCGGCAAGATCTCGCCGGTGACCACGTCGCGCAGGTAGGTTAAGGGCACTTTCTGGAGCTGGAAGCGCTGGTGCGCGAGCGTGGCATTGCCACTACCGAGGACCTGACTGATGCTTTCTCCTTGGGTGGCGTGCGCGACATTGGCGTGGATGGTCAGGGTTTTGGGGTCAAAAGGGGTCAAAAGCGGCGGATCGAACTCGAGCACGGTGAGATCCGCGAGGTCGAGCTTGTCGCTCTTGCCCAAATTGGCGAGCGCGCTCGCAATGTTGGCGGCTTGCGACAGGTTGGCACCGAACGTTGGCGGCGGTGTGCCCGGCGTGCCGACGTGGGGGCTGAGCGGGTTGGGACGGCTCAAGGTGAGGGCGCTCCAGGGAGCGGTCGCGGGTTCTTGACTACCGTCGGGGTTGATCACCGCCAGCTGGACGGTTGGCGGTGAGCGCAGGACCGCGGGCTCGTCGGAGCTGGCTGGGGGCTTGGCTGTGGGTTGGGTTGTGGGCTTGGGCTGGAACAGCCCCTGAATCAAGTCCACCGCTGCTGCGGGTGGCTCCAGCCGACGTATCCAGGTGACTTCGGTGATCGCGGCGGCCTGGTCGCGGGCGGACAGCCAGGTCAAGTCGGACGGGGCGCAGACCACGGTGGCGAGCGAGCCATCCGTAAACCGCGCGGTGAGGGTTGCGGCGGTCGCGGGATCTGACCCCGGGTCCGGGTTGGCGCTTTGGGTCAAGACGTCGAAAGTGAGGTCGGTTGAACTCGGCGGTTGCGGGTAACCGTCGGCGGAGAACAGGCGACCGCGTCCTGCGGGCAAGGTCGCCTGGTAAGGGCGTCCGCTGACGATCGCCTGGCGGTTTTTGAGCAAGGCCGCGGGCAGGACCTCCCCGATCGCGCATCCGGTGTGCGGCCAGGCCGCAGGAGCCGGCGGGAGGAGCACGGGCAGCTTCTCGACAAAGGGCTCCAGCGGCAAGCTGAGCAAGTAAACCACGGTCGAGCGCAAGTCGAAACTTTCGAGCGCGGCTCCGGTCTGGGGACTGGCGGTATCGACTTCGAGCCGGGTGATGGTCGAGGAAAAGCCAAAATCCGCGCGGCGCACCGTCTCGACCCGCAAGATCTCATAAATCCCGATGCGCGAACCCTGCTCCAGACCCTGGCTCAAGACCACCCAGCCACCGGGTACCAGCCCCGGAAGCGGGCCGCTCAAATCGATGAAGGGCGCGTTGAGGTGAAACCCCGGCCACTCGTTTTGGGCAAAGCCGGCGGGTGGGACCGCCACTACCAGGGCACCGTCCGAGCCGGCGGCCAGGGCTTCGATCTCCTGCCGGGGCAGCTCGAGGTCGATCCGCTGCCAGGTGTCGCCCAGATTGTCCGAAGTGAACAGCCCGCTCTTGGTGCCGGCATAGAGCCGGGTGGCGAGGGTGCTGGGATCATTGACCGCGAGCAGCGCGTTGACCCCGGTGTCGGTCAGCCCCTGGCTTTTGGTTTGCCAGGACTCGCCGCGATCGGTCGAGCGGAAAATGCCTTGACCGGTGGCCGCCCACAAATACGCCCGATCCGCCCGGGTATCGAGGTACGCGGCCAACGCCAGGACGGGGTCGGCTTGACCCGTCTTGCGGCTGAAGCCGGGCAGGCCTTGGTTTTTCGCGACAAACGCGCGGCGCGGCTCGCTCTTGCCCCATACCCCGTTTTCCGTGCCTGCAAAAAGCGGTGCGGGCGCGCGCGTCGGCGAACCCGTGACAGGGTTCAAGGCAGCGAGCGCGTGGACCACGACTTGCGCCAGTCCGGTCTCGCGGTCAAAGCCGGGCAAGCCCTGGTTGATCGCTTTCCAGGCACTGCCCGGCGGTCGGCAGCGGAAAACCCCGTGGTCTGTGCCGGCATAAAGTTCGGTCACTGGACCGCTGCGCAAAGGGAGCAAAGCGCGCACCGTGGTCTGCGGCAGGGTGGTGAAGGAGTAGCGCGGACCCTTGCGCGGTGAGCTGAGGACGCCCAGCTGTCCGCCCACGGGTTCCCAAGTGGTGGCCAGGTCGGTCGAGCGAAAGACGCCACCGGCGGTGCTCCCGGCATAGAGATGACCGGCCGGGTCAGTGACCAGCACGCCCACGTTCAAGTTAGTGAGTCCGGCGCGCGCGGTTTGCCAGCCGACGCCCGGGCGGAAGCGATAAACCCCGAGGTCAGCGATGCTGGTGAACAGGGTCTCTTGGGGACCGGCGGCCAGGGTGCGCAGGGGCTGGATCGGCAAGCCGCTGTTGCGCGCTTCCCAAGTTCCGCCTTGATCCAACGACAGCTGGACCCCGCCGAGCAAAGGCTGGTGGAGGCGCTGGACTTCGAGCGGCAAATCTTTCCACAAAATCGCGTTGTAGCCGAACAGGGTGGTCCGCTGCTGGAGCAGGAAGACTTGCGGTTCGAGGATGCGGCCGGGACGCGCTACATCGAGCTCATCGGTCCAGGTGACCAGGACCCGCGCATCGCTCGCGAGCAGGCCGAACTCGGCGCTGGCTGCAAGCACCATGCGGAAAAACCGGCTGGGCACGAGCTCGCCCGGTTCCGCAGGGGCAGCGCTGACCGCGAGGTCGTGCGGGTGGCCTTCGGTGGCGCGGTCGATCAGCAGCAGCGCAGCATCTGCGGTCAGCCCGATCGGGGTGCCCGCCACCCGGGCCGCGGTCGCGGTCGCGGGCAGGGTCTGGCCACGCTTCATCATCGGCAGCATCGGGCTCATCTGGTTGAGCCGGACGTGCGCGGTAAAGGGCGTCCGCACCTCGAAGGTTTGCGGCAGGTCGTTGCCGACCGGCAAGCTCAAAATCCGCACCACTTGTCCATCGGCTGCGAGCAGCACGGTTTCGGGCATGTCGCGGGCAGCGGTGAGGGAAAAAGCCAAGTAGCCACTGCCCGCCACTCCCGGCGCCGGCAAGTAGTCGATGCTGCGCACCAGCTCGAGCACGGACATGGGTTCAACCGCGGTGCGCAAATAACCTTCGTTGGCGATCCGCTCCTGGTAGAAGCTGAGGACCTCGCCGACCGTGGCCCAGCTCTCGATCAAGGCCACCACCCAGTTGTGCTCCTCATTGATGTCGAGCAGCTTGAGCGGCTGGTGCCCGGCCCAAGGGCCATCGGGGATGGTCTGGTTGTTGACCCGCGCCAGCATGGTCTGGGTGAAGCTCTCGTAAGTTCCGATCCGATACTGGATCGTCGGACGTCCAGGCGGATTCAGCAGCCGGGTGCTCGGCGCGCTGGCCACCCCGAGCAACTGGCGCATGGCATTGGGTAGCGATCTCACTTGCCGCCCTCCAGGGTGAAGGTCAGTTCGCCACCTTGCGGCCGGTTGGGATCATTGCTCAGCATCGCGATTTCAAAAGGTCCGATCGGAATCCAGCCGCGGGTGAGTTCGTCGTGGGGCGGGCTACCCCAACGGTGAAACTCGCGCACATCGACGTCGGCCACGCCATCGACCGTCATGGCTGCTGCGACCAGGGTGCTCAAATAGACCGGCTGGCCAAAAGTGAAGCGGTCGGGATAAAAAAAACCGGTCTCGTCCCCCGCCTTTTTGGAGCTGAACATGGAGCTCAGTTTCTGATGCACGACCTCGCGAAAATATCCGGATTGGACCACGATCCGCAACCCGATGTTGAGCGGGACCCAGCGCGGAGCGCGCACCTGGAGCTCGTAACCCGCGACCACAGTGGGGGTGATCCAGGCGTGGATCTGGTGGAGAAAGCTCGCGTCGGCCGGCGTGCCGGCTGCGCGCTGGACGTACACATACGCGGTTTCCCAACTGCCGGTCCAGCGGATTTCAGCGGCCGCGTGCAGCACTTCGGGATGGCGGCAAGCCATCTCGATGTAGTCCGGGCACGTGATACAGCGCTGTTGTCGGCGAATTTGCGGGGGGGCATTGATCCGCGCCCTACCCGCGGGTTCGGGCTCGGTGCCGCCTTCTGCGGTCATGATGTTGCACGCGCCGAACAGCTGCACGCCTTGGGCTGCCAAAGCGCGGGCTACTGCGGGTCCGAGCCCGATCTTGGTGATCGCATCCACCCCCATGTTGCCGCTCGCCCCATTGCCCAGCCGGCAGCGCGCCTTGAAGCGCGAACCGGGTGCGGGTTGGCTGTCTGGACGTTGGTCAAAGCGCAGGTGGCGAGAGCGGTCCGAGTCGGTCTCGACCACGAAATCGCGGGCAAACCGCCCGCTCGCGAGCAAATCACGTTGGGGTTGCCACAAACTGCCGCGGGGCGGCTTTTGTTCTTCTTTGGGAATGGTGGAATGCGCTGAGTACTGGTACAGCAAGAGCTGCGGCAAGGCCCGTTGCGGATCCTGGAGCAAAACGCCTTTGGCGGGTTGGTGGCGCATCCTGGACGCATCGAAAGGCTCGGCATAGGTGAGGTCCGGGAGTTCGAGAACCGGGGCAAACCGCCGGTTTTCTGTCACCAACGGCAAGTCTTCGACCAAGATCGTGCGGCCGTGATCGGCGAGGACGAGGTTGGCCCACACCACGGTGATCGGGCGGATGGTGCGGTTGCCGATCTCGGTGGAGACTTGGAGGTCGAAAGGCAGGGCATCCTCGATGAACCACTCGATTTCCGTGATCGGATAACCAGGGCCTGCGGCCCCCTGAGGGTTTTGACCCAGCGGGTCGTAACTCAAATGCGGCGGTTGGCACAGCCGAACCGCATGGCGGTGGTTGGGGTCAGCATCCGCTTCTTTGCCGGTCGAGGCTCCGCGCTGCTCCTCGAAGATCAAAACGTCCCCGGCAGCCAGGCGGGGGAAATGCCCGGCCAAAGCGGCGCGGTGAGTTCCCCGGATCAGCGCGAAGTCCGCGGCTCCCCAGGTGTAGATCTCGATCTCCGCGTTGTGTTCGGCAAAAAAGCGCTGGTCGTGCATGGATTCGAAGACTTGCGGATTCTGGGCCAGCGCCAGACGATAATCCTCTGTCCCTTCGATCAAAACGTCGGGCACGTTCGAGGCGTTGAGAAATTGGGTTCCGGCGGGTAACTCCACGCCGTCGGCGTTTGGCCCGACCTGAACCTGGACACAATCCCGGGCAATGCAACCATCGTGCAAGAAATAGTCGAGCCAGCGGGTGTGGCGGCGGAGCGAAATCCGCCGCCTTGCGGTCTCGAGGTAGGCTTCGGTCGCCACCGCATCCTGGTAATAGCTCAAGGTATCGCCGGCATAAGCCAGGACCTCGACCAGGGCCACTCCCAAGTCGCTGGGATTGCGTTCGCTCCATTCCGGCATGAGCACACTCATTTGATTGAGCATGAGGGTGCGAAACGAGGCATAGTCTTTAGCCAGGTAATTGATCTGGAGCGGGATGGGCGGCTCCTGGGAGGGCAACACAGGAGCATGGATCACTTGGCCAAAGCGTCCGGGCCGAAAAACGAAATCTGCCTGGGCAAAGAACGGATCGAGGTGGGGTACCCCCGCGAGTTCGAGGGTGTAGGCCGGCAATTCGCCGCCGACGCTCCGCGGTTTGCGCACCAGCAGGATCAACTCGTCCGGCCGCACGTCGGGGATGCCGGCGGCGGTGGCGGTTTCCGGTTCGAGGATCGCTTCGAGCCGCACATCCGTGGCTGGGCGTCCAGCCAGGGCCAAGCGTACTTGCCGACGATCCAGGCCCTGCGGCAAGGTGACTTTGTTCGGCGTGTTTTCGTCAGCCGGGACGAAGTGCAAGTGCAGCTGCCACTGCTCAGGCTGGCGGCCGGTACGCACTTCGACCCAATCGACCCCGATTTGGGTTGGGCTGCGCTGGAGCAGCAAGCGCCGCTGATTGCGAAAGAGGAGTTCGGTCGAAGTCAGCGCTGCCACGGTAGCTGCCCAGAATCAAACACCGCCACCCGCCGCACCTGGTCGCTGCGTACCACATAGCGGATGGTGATCTTGAGCGCACTGTCTTGCGGCTCGACCAGCACTTGCTCGACAATGATCAATTCTCCCAACCAGCGCTGCAGTGAACCTTGGACCAGAAGCTCGGTGGTCGACAGCATTTCCATGCTCTGGGCCGCAAAAACCGTCGACAGCAGCCCGGCCCCGAAGTCCGGACGGTTCACCCGCTGTCCGGGCGCGGTGAACAGAACTTGTTCGATCAACTCGCGGATGTGCTGATCCCAGTCGGGATTTGCCAGGTGACCGCGGCTGTCGATGCTGAAAGGGAACCCGACTTGAAACATGGACCAGTTATCCTCGAATGGGGAGCGTCAAATCGGCGAAAAAGTGATCGCGGGCGCACCGATCGAAACCGCGGTTCCGGACACGTCGACGGCACCGAGCGAAGCGACCGTGACCGCGGTCCCCCCAGCGATTTGGGCGGTGGTCCCCCCTTTGAGCGAAGCTTCAAGCCCCGCTGAGAGTTCGGCGGTCGCTCCACCCTGGACCGCTGCGCTCGCTCCGGCCTTGACCGCCACGGCCGCGCCCGCTTCGATCGAGGCATTGGCGCCTGCTTTGATCGACACGCTGGCGCCCGCCGAAGTCGAGGACGTGGCCGCCGCGGTCTGGCTCAAAGTCACGCTGGTCGACTGGATCGACTCGATCGTCATTTGCCAGGTCGAAGCTCCACACTGGATGGTGGCACCGCGTGCATTGAACTGCAAAGTGACCGGAACCGGGACGCTGAGCGGCGTCACTTGCAAGGTCACCCCGCCGGTGAGCGGAGTGTCGTCGAGGATGAACGTGCAGAAAGCCGTTTTCCACACCTTGACCATCGACGGGAGCAACGGATTTTTGGTCGCAGGTAGCAAGAACTCGCCGATGTCCCAGAAGCAGCCGCTCCAGATCGGGTACGAGGGATTGCCGCCTTCGTACTCGATCCACACATTGGCTCCGATCGGTGGGATCGACCAGAAACCCACCCCCATCCCGGCATAAGGCACGCAGGGCTCGGCCCAGTTGAGCAACGAAGATGGGACGTGAGGCGCCCAGGCGAGGATCCGGCCGCGATATTCCGGGTCCCAGTTGGTCAGCACGGTGGCCCGGTACTTGCCATAAAAACGCCCCTCGCGCATGGCTTGCGGGGTACCCGGACTGCCCGGGTTGATCTGCGAGGGCAAGCCCATCGAGCCGGGTGAACGTTCTTTTTCAGGGTCCATGCGGATCGTCCTTTCTCAACACCGGTTCAAGGAGAATACCACCTTACCGGCACTTACCCTCGCCTAAACCGTCGATCCCAATCCTTCGCGGGTCAGGGTGAAACTCTGTTTGTAGGACCAATTCCCGGTCTGCGCCGAGATCTGATGGGTCACTTGCTTGACGTAGTACAGCCCATCGTAGTCACGCCCGGTACCGCGCAAAGTCACCAGTCCGGGCGCTTTGAGCACTTCGCCATAGCGGGTGGTGTCCAGCTCGCCCTGGACGGTCACGACTTCGTCAACCGACATATCGGTTTGCCCTTGGGCCATGTTGAAAGCCTGCAAATATTCGAGCCCCTGGTGCTGGAACAAGCTGCCCCGCGTGTTCGAAGTCACGAGGTTGGTCAAAAATCCCAACGGATCGGTGATCAAGTTGACCACGCTGCCGAGCGGCGGGTTGGCCGCGAGCGGCGGAATGCGGGTGCTTCCCGGAGTGAGGATCGGCAAGGGGATGGGCAGCGGGTTTTGGTAAGCCATGCCGTAAGTGATGGTCGGCGCCAGGCTGTTGAAAGTAAAGCTCACCGCATCGACGTTGCTCAACGGGCCCATGTCGACGGTCAGAGTTTTTTGTGGGGTCCCGAAGCGCAGCGGTGGTCCCCAATAAGCAAAGTTGAGCATCGGCACCGGCCCAGGAGTGACATAAAAAATATAA
>CAZCOV010000048.1:10191-23539 GCA_964499975.1 uncultured Thermoanaerobaculia bacterium | reverse complement strand
AAGAGTTCGCGGGTCCTCATCCAGCAATTTCTGCTGCGATCCGCTCGCCGCTCGTGACCGCACCGTTCATGAACCCGGAGAATTCGCTGCTGGTGTGCTCGCCGCAGAAGTGCAGGCGACCAACAGGAAAGGCTTCCGCGCCGCCAAATCCGGCATACTGACCGGGTCGATAGCAGGTGTAGCTGCCCAGCGTGTAGCGGTAGGTGGGCCACGAGAACCGGTAGGCTTGTTCGGTGAAGGTCGCGGCCACTCCGGAGAAGACTTGGTCGAGCTGGCGGACGAAGGTGTGCGCGTGATCGGCGGTTGCCCCCAGATGCAGATTGGCTCCGGTTTTGCCCCCCAAGAAATTGGTGAGGATGCCGTGCGTGCCGGCCTGCGCCCGACTGGTCTCCCAGCACAGCTGGAAGCCGAGGTCGGTGAACACCGTGCCGCTCGCCCCGGCAGCCGTCCACAAGCGGCGATTGAAGCCGCAGATCAACTTGGCATTGGTACCGTAGCCCAGCTCGGCAATCGCTCGGCGTTTGACCGGCGGAAGATCGAGGCGGATTTCGACTTGGCGCAGCAAGGTGAACGGGATCGCTAGCACCACGTGATCTGCGGTGAGCTCGTCTTTGGCACTGCCGCGGCTGACGGTTGCAACCAGGGTGCCGTCAGCGCGTTGGTGGATGGCTTCGAGCGCGGTCCCGAGTTCAACCCCGTGGGGCAGGCGCCGGGCCAGTTCCTGAGGCACGGCGTCATTGCCCGCGGCGAAGTGGTAACGCTCGTCGCTGCTGCCGAAGACGGCAAACGCATCCTCTTCGGTGTCGATCAAGTTGAGCAAGTTGAGCGCGCTTTGCTCTTCGGGCTCGAGACCATACTCACCGAGGTAGGCGGTGCGGAGCACGTCGCCGATCAGGGTGCGGCCGAATCCCCGGCTTTCCAACCACTCGGCCAGGCTCAGGCGGTCGAGCGCTTGGCCCTCGGGTGTCCCGCTCTGGTAGGTGACCGCGAGATGCTCGCCCTCTCGGCCCGCGTCTTGCAGCACTGCCTTGGCCAGGGGACGAAAGTGTTCGAGCAGATGGGTGTCCACCGGGAAGATCTGGCCGTGGAACGCGAAAGTGTTGCCCTGGTTACCGTCGACGAATGCGAGATCGACCGGCCGGATTCCCAGGTCCCACGCCAAATTCAACAAAGCGGAGTGGTTAGAGTCGATCAACTCGCCGCCGAGTTCGGTCAGCTGGCCATCGGGAAACGTGTTGCGCAGGGAGTACATGCGCCCACCAACCCGGGTCGCGGCTTCGATCACCCGCGCTTGGATCCCGCGTTGACGCAGCCGATAGGCACAGGTCAGGCCCGCAATTCCCGCCCCGACGACCAGCACGCTGGGGGTTGCGTCCGTGCTGCTCGGTTCAGGGTCGGCAGCCGCCCGGCTCAGCCAGGACGGCGTCCACAAGCTGCCTGCAGCCAATAGCGCGGAGCCGCGGAGCAGGCTGCGCCGGCTCACGCCGCGTTGGCGTTCTTCTCTGACTGCGGCAACGCGGCTCAGGCCTTGTTCGTTCGAAAGCCCTTCTCGTTCTAAACGGACCGCCAGCCGCAAGGTCTTGCGGAACTGCCGGAACAATGGAGTCCGTGCCATGAACTGCCTCCTTGGGCAATAGATTGACAGATAGATTGACAGATGGAGGCCCTGCCCGCTATGGGTTGCCCAAAATCACCGGCAGGCCATCCTTGCCCGCACCCACGATCACCACTTTGGCGTTGGCCGACTCAGCGATGTGGAGGGTCGCTTCGATGCCCTTCCAGCGCAAGAGCTGCTCGGAGAGCCCCTGCGACACGATGCGCTGGAAGTCGGAAATGCCTTCTGCTTCGATCCGCTTGCGCTCGGCCTCTTGCCGTTCTTTGGTCAGCACGAACTGCATGCGCTGGCTTTCCTGCTCAGCCGAGAGTTTTTCCTCGATCGCCGCGGACAGGCGCTGCGGCAGCCCCAACTTGCGCAGCGGCGCGGTTTCAATCGCGATCCCGCGCTCCTCGACCAGCTTGCGCAGCTCGCGGGTCAAGGTTTCGGCGAGGTGCTCGCGCTCTGAGGTATAGAGCGCCTTGGCCTCATAGCCCGCGGTGACGCCACGGGTGACCGAGCGGAACTGGGGTTCGAGCACCACCTGGATGTAGTTGGGGCCGATCGTGCGATAAACCTCGGGCGCGCGTTCCGGGTCGAGGTGGAAGAGCACGCTGGCTTCGACGACCATGGTCAGACCTTCTTTCGAGGGCACCTCCATGGTCTCCTTGATCTCTTCGGTCTTGACCGACATCTTGACCACTCGCGCGAGCGGGTTGAGCAGGTGGATCCCCGACTTGAGGCTCACTGGGTTGACCACCCCGAACAGGTCGACCACCCCGACGTGCCCAGCCGGAATGATGGTCACGCAGTTGAACAGGAGCAGAACCAGAATCACCACTGCGAAAAATCCGAGCGCCCGCCTGCCCGCATTCCGCGGCAGCTGCCGGTGCATCTCGAAGGAGGGTCCTAGTTTTTCGTTGCTTTCCGAGTCCCGGGTCATGCTCACCTCCTTGGCAAGTAGGTTGATAGTAGGTGGATAGGTGGATAGGTTGTTGTGGGATAGGGCCTTACGGCTAACGCCACGCTACTCAAAAACCTCACCGCTCATCTCCACCCCCGGAACCTCGACTGCGGGCGTCGCCGTCAGTTTCTGCGGACCGAGCAGGAGGCAGTGGCCGAGAGGGCCAAGGGTTGCGTTCAAGCGTTCGGGCAGCTGTGTGTCAACGGGAACGCGCAGACCGTTGGCCGCCGTGCTCACCACCCGGTTTTCGTCTTGAAGGTGAATCTCGAAAGTGACGACCGCGGCTGAGCCGTTGACCCGCTGCTTTTCACCGTCGAGGAATTCGCGCAGCCTTTTGAGCTCTGCCACGAAAGCGGGTGCTACCGCCCCACCTTCTTGGCCCGGCGGCGGGGTGAGCACGATCCGCACTTCCTCGGTCAGCCGGAGGGCCTGGTCGAGCGGAATCACTTGGTTGATGGTCAAACCGGGTTCCTCGCGGCGCCGGTCGACTTTGGCTTTGAAGAAGAGGATCTCGTCAGCTGCGAGCAGCGCTTCCGCTTTGGCGAACGCCTCGGCAAAGATCACCCCGTCGATCTTGCCGGTCAAGTCTTCAAGGGTCAAAAGCCCCATCTTCTGGCCGGGGTTGCGCCCCTTGCGGGTGCGCGTGACGCGCAGGCTCGCGACCATCGCGCCGAGTACGACTTCGGTTTCGGCGGGCAACGTGCGGACCACCGCGATCGTGGCATTGCCGAACTGCGCGATCAGCTCGCAGTACTCTTCGAGCGGATGCTGGCTGGCAAAGAAGCCGAGCGCGGCTTTTTCGTGCTTGAGCTGCTCGTGACTCGACCACGGCGGCATTTCTGGGAGGCGCTGCTCCGCAGTCTCTGCAACCGGACTTGCCAGGCCGAACAAGCTGGTCTGCCCGCTCTCGCGATCCGCCGCGGCGCGGTGGCCAGCGCGCAGCGCGGATTCGAGCGCCGCGACCATGGCCGCGCGCTGCGCGTTGCCGTGGAGCGAATCCAAAGCGCCGGCCTTGATCAGCGCTTCAATCGTCGCGCGATTGACCAGGGTCAAGGGAATGCGCTCACAGAAATCGAACAGGCTGCGGAAAGGACCGCTTTGCTGGCGCGCCTTCAGGATGGCTTCCACGGCCTTGGTGCCCACCCCTTTGACCGCGCTCAACCCAAACCGGATGTGCCCGCTTTGGGCGGTGCGCGCTTCGTCGTCCTGGTACACCACTTCGAAAGTGATCCCCGACAAGTTGACGTCCGGCGGCAGCACCGCAATGCCGCGCTCCCCCTGGGGCAAGCGCACGCGCTGGCACTCGTCGAGGTAGACCGCGAGCTTGTCGGTGTTGTCCGACTCGTAAGTCAAGACCGCGGCCATGAACTGGATCGGGAAGTAGGTCTTCATGAACGCGGTCTGGTAGGCGAGGATCGAGTAGCCCACCGAGTGCGACTTGTTGAAGCCGTAGCCCGCAAAACGCAAAATCAGATCGAAGAGATCGTCCGCTTTTTTCTTGGGCAAGCCCTGGCCTAAAGCGCCCTTGATGAAACGTGCGCGCACCGAGTTGATGGTGTCGTGCTTTTTCTTGGAGATCGCCTTGATCAAGGTGTAGGCCTCGCGCAGGGCAATCCCGCCGAGTTCGTGGACGATCTGCATCACCTGTTCTTGGTAGACCATGATGCCGTAAGTGTCGGCGGTGTGGCGGTCGACGATCTCGTGGACTTGCGGCACTTCTTGCCGCCGGTGCTTGCGATCGCAATAGTCGTCGATCAGCGCCATCGGGCCCGGCCGGAACAGCGCGTTCGCCGCGACCAAGTCCTCCAGCCGGTCGGGTTTCATCTTGAGCAGCAGGTTGCGCATGCCGTCCGACTCGAACTGGAAGGTGCCCACGGTCTCTCCGCGGCGGTAGAGGTCGAGGACCTGCTGGTCGAGGAATTCCATGCGGTCGAGGTCGAGCGGGTCCACCGGGTTATCCGCGGCTTGCCCCACGGTTGCGCGGATCGTCTGCGCGGGCAGGTTCTCGCGCACCAGCACCCGCGCGCGTTCGAGCACCGACAGGGTCTTGAGCCCCAAGAAGTCCATCTTGAGCAAGCCCATTTTCTCGACCGTCGGGCCATCCCACTGGGTGACCAGGACGTCTTTTTGCTGCTGCTGTTTGGCGAGTGCGAGTGGGATCAAGTTCTCCAGCGGCTGGGTGGCGATCACCACGCCCGCTGCATGCACGCCGCTGTGGCGGACGATCCCTTCGAGCGCCAGCGCCGTGTCGAGCACGGCTTTGACCGCGGGATCGTCGCGCACCATGGCCGCGAGGTCGGGTTCTCGTTCGAGCGCTTTCTCTAGGGTGACCCCGAGCTGATCGCCGATCAACTTGCAGATCTTGTCGACTTGGGGCAGGGGCAAGTCGAGCACCCGCCCGACGTCGCGCACGGCTGCCCGCGCCTTCATCGTCCCAAAAGTGATGATCTGCGCCACATAGCCATACTTTTCGCGGACGTAGTCGAGAATTTCCTGCCGCCCGTCCTGGCAGAGGTCGATGTCGATGTCAGGGTATTCGCTGCGGTCAGGGTCGGTGAAACGTTCGAAGAGCAGGCCGTACTTGACCGGGCAAGCGTTCGACAAGCCGAGCACGTAGCCGACCATGGTGCCCACGCCCGAACCGCGGGCCATGGCCGGGATGCCGCGCTTGCGCGCTTCGTTCACGAAGTCCCACACGATCAAGAAGTAGGCGCTGATTTTCTTGTCGGCGAGCACTTTGAGCTCGCGGTCGAGACGCGTTCGGTGCTCGTCGGTCACGCGTTCGCCGTAGCGCCAGATCAGCCCCTGTTCCGCCAGCTGGCGCAGGGCTTCGTCGCACTGCGCCTGGAGTTCGCTCAGCGGCGGCGCGTCATGGCGCGTCGAATCGACTGGGGTGAGCTCAAACGTCGAACAGAATTGCTGATACCACTCGGTCGAACCTTCCGGTGCTGCGCGCGCACCGCGCACCGGATCGGCCGGGCACCGCTTGATCCCGACGACCGGCGCGTGGTTGGCGGCGAAATCGAGTTCGACCGCGCACCGTTCGGCGATCCGCCGGGTGTTGGCCACCGCTTCTGGGCAGTCGGCGAAGAGCTGGGTCATGGCCTCTGGGCTCTTGACGTAGAGCTCTGGTGGGTAGTGCAACCGGTTCTGCTCCTGCTTGAGCTTGGCCGTGGCCACGCAGACCAACGTATCGTGCGCGTCCCAATCCTCGGCGCGCAAGAAGTGGGCGTCGTTGTCGCAGACTAAGGGCAGCCCGAGTTCGGCGGCCAGCTGCAAGATGTGGGTGTTGACCGCGTCTTGTTCCGGGGTCGAGTGGCGCTGCAGCTCGAGATAGAAACGGGGTTCCCCGCGTTCGTTGGGGGCAAACACCTGGGCGTGCCATTGCGCTTCGGCTTTGGCCCGTTGGTAGAACTTGGGATCGCGCGTTTCGTCGTACCGCTCGAGATAGTAGGCGAGAGAGGAACCGAGGTGACCATTGATCGCGATCAGGCCGTCGGACCACGCGGTCAAGGTTTCCTTGTCCATGCGCGGACGGTAATAGAAGCCCTCGATGAAGGCGTCCGAACTCAGCTTGAGCAGGTTCTTCCAGCCGGTGGTGTTTTCGGCGAGGAGCACCAAGTGGAAGCCGCCTTCCGGGACTCCGGGCACGCCTTGGGCTTCCTTGCGCCGCCGGTCGCTGTTCTCGTTGAGTTCCCCTTTGACGTCGGGCGCCACATAGGCTTCGATGCCGAGGATGGGGCGGATTCCTGCGGCCTTGCAGGAGGAGTAAAAATCAATCGCGCCAAACAGGTTACCGTGGTCAGTGAGGGCCACGGCATCCATGCCGAGCTCCTTGACCCGGGCAATCAGCTGTGCAATCCGGTTACCGCCGTCAAGCAGGGAGTACTCGGAATGTAAGTGGAGGTGAACAAATCCGGCCTGGTTCATGCGCGCTCCTCAAACCAACAACTGAGGGTGATCCTACCGCATCTCGGGCTTGCTGGTGACGGCCAGGTTCATGCGTGCCTGACCTCACCGGTGTAAGATAGGGGAATGGAAGTAAGACGAGTTGTTCACTGCCTGATCGACCTGCGACACGCTCTCACCCAAGAGTGGCCGAGCTCAGGCGTCTGGGGACCGCGATGAGCAACACTGCAATCAAGAGAATGGAGCTCGCGAGTGAGCTGTCGCTGGTACCCGACGATGAGCTGGACCTTGTTCAGGCATTCCTCGCCTCGGTCCTGGCGCGGTCGCAGGTCAACCGGTCCTCACAAAGCTTGCAGGGAATCTGGAGGGGTTCAGGACTTGAGCGCATCGACGATCTCGAGGCAGCCGTCCGCGAGGCAAGGCACGAACTCGGGGCAGCGATCCTCAAGCGCAACTCCGATGATCACAATCTCCGATGAACTATCTTCTGGATACCGTGGCTCTGGTTCGTCACTTCACTGGGTTGGGCCGGATTGGCACGGCAGCCTCAAGGATCCTTGCCGATCTGGACCAGCCAGGACCGCTCCTCGTCATCTCAGTCGTAAGCCTGATGGAAGTGCTGTACCTGGCCGAGAAGCGACGGATTACGATCAGCCTCGCAGATACTCTGGACCGCATCGGGATGTCGTCGCGATACGCAGTCGTCGACTTGAACCCAGAGATTCTGAAGGTTGCCACCACCGTCCAGTTTCCCGAGCTTCACGACCGGCTCCTCCTGGCCTCGGCACGCTGGTTGGGGATTCCGATCATTTCGAGCGATCGAGAATTCATCCATGTCAAGGGCGTCGATGTGATCTGGGATTGATGGATGGTATGGGCTTGGCCAACCCCGAAGTCCTGGCATGGCGCAATGAACCTCGACATCAAAGACCCGGCGTTGCGAGCAGCACTGAACCGGATCAGCCAGCGGATCGCGCAGGCCGGAGGCCGCGCGTTGGTCGTCGGAGGTTCGGTGCGCGACGCAATGTTGGGGGTTTCTGCCAAAGATCTCGACCTCGAAGTTTTCGGTTTAGCCCCAGAAGCCCTGCGCAACCTCATCGCTGAGGACTACCCGCTCGACTTGGTGGGGCAAAGTTTTGGGGTGCTCAAAATCCGCCACTTGCCGATCGACCTGGCCATTCCCCGCCGTGAGTCCAAGCGCGGGTTGGGGCATCGCGGCTTCGCGGTTCACGGGGACCCCCACATGACCCTGGCCGAGGCAGCTCTACGCCGCGATTTCACCATCAATGCGCTGGCCTGGGATCCCCTCACTCACGAGTTGCTCGACCCGACCGGCGGGGTTGCCGACTTGTTGGCTGGACGCCTGCGCCACGTTTCACCAAAGTTTGCGGAAGACCCCTTGCGGGTCCTGCGCGCCATGCAGCTTGCCGCGCGCTTCAACTTGCAAGTCGATCCCGCAACGGTCGATCTCTGCCGCGAGCTCGACCACGAAGGGCTGGCTCATGAACGCATCTTTGACGAGTGGAAAAAGCTGCTCTTGCGCGGCCAACAAATCTCGCGTGGTCTGGACTTCCTGCGCGCGTGCGGCTGGGTGCGCTTCTTTCCCGAGTTGCAGGCTCTGATCGGCTGTCCCCAAGACCCGGAATGGCATCCCGAAGGCGACGTCTGGGTTCATACCCTCCACGTGATGGACGCTTTTGCCAGCGAACGGCTGGGCGATGACTGGGAAGATTTAGTGGTGGGCCTGGCCTGCCTCTGCCATGACTTGGGCAAACCGATGACCACGGCGCTCGAAGACGGTCGCATCCGCTCGCGCGGTCATGAAGAAGCGGGGGAGGCACCGACGCGTGCCTTGCTCGCCCGCATGACCCACCAGCAACGCCTGGTGGACGAAGTGGTCCCGCTGGTCACCGAGCACCTCAAACCGACCTTGCTCTACAAGGCAAACGCCGGCCCGTCTGCGCTCCGCAGGCTGGCACGGCGAGTCGGGCGCATTGATCGGCTGGTGCGGGTGAGCCGGGCTGACCATCGGGGGCGTCCACCCCTCCCGGACGATGGTTTCCCCGCGGGGTCCTGGCTGCTCACCGCAGCCCAGACCCTGGCCTTAGCCGACCAGGCTCCTCGTCCTTTGGTCATGGGCCGCCACTTGCTCGAGCTCGGTTTGCGCCCAGGACCGCAGTTCAAAAAACTGCTGGACGCGGTGTTTGAAGCCCAACTCGATGGCCGCTTCGACGACCTCGCCGGCGGTATCGGCTGGACCCGCAAGCTCCTCGCCTCAGGCTCCAGAGAAAATCTTACGTCGTCATCAGTCGAAGCCGCAGAGTGATTCGGCACAACGCTGATGGCTCGAACGCCTTGAGCTACCTAAGATGCGAAGAAGGTAGTCGGGTGCTCTGAGAGCCGTTCGTTTTTGAGCTTTTGAATCTGTTGAGAAGGGAGAAATCATGAGGGATGGGATGAGTCTTCGCGGGTTTTGTTCAGGGCTGGCTCTGGCTTGTGCGCTCAGCCTGACGCCAGCAGCCAAGGCTTGCGTCATGGCCCCGCCGGCCCCGCCGGTGTGGGTGGTTTTCCATGAGATTTGCTGCGATTTTGTCAACCCTAGCATGTGTTACATCCGGGCCTGGCTGATTTTCCACAACTTCAGGTCGTTTGGCGCGACCCCAGGACAGTTCTGCTCCTGTGCGCTCAACAAGGTGGGGCCGATCCGCTCGATCGAGAAGATCAGCGTGATCGACTTGCGCACCCACGCCCCGCTTTTGGGGCTGTGCTTCGAACCAGCACCCGGGGCGAGCAGCCAGCTCGGCTCGGATTTTCAAGGCTCGGTGGCTGCAGTCAGCCGCCGGATCCCCACCGGGGTCGCCGTCGACTTGATGGTCGAGGTCACGCTCGATGCGGGAGCCAGCTTTAATCAGCTGGCCACGGCGCTGTCGGCCCAAGGCATCCTGGTCACCGGGGAAGGGCGACCCGATGGCAGCTTCACCGGCGGTCACTTGCAGCAGACCCGTCCTGGGCTGATCGAGGATGGCACCGGCGGTGGCACCATGCCGATTCGTCCGCCAGGCTTCGAGCCGATCGAGCTGAGCGAGCAGTAAGGGTCGTGCTGCAGGTCAGCGGCCATTAGGCATGTCGGCCTCGTCGAACTGATCGGCGAGGCCGATTCATTTTCTCCGGCCCGGCCACGCTATGCTAGGCACACGCAGCTCGCGGCTTCCTTCAACCAAGCCCAAGCTGTGAAGGAGAACCAGCATGTGTGGACGCTATACCCTGACCGATCCCGGAGATCTTTTGACCGAACTCGGGGTGCAAACCACGTTCGAGTTCCAGCCGCGCTACAACATCGCCCCCACGCAGACCGCGCCGGTGGTCCGGGCCCGCGAAGGGGCTGGGCGTGAAGTCGCTCTGCTGCGTTGGGGTCTGGTCCCGTCTTGGGCCGATGACCTGGCGATCGGCAACCGGATGATCAACGCGCGCGGCGAAACCCTGGCCTAGAAGCCGTCCTTCAAGAATGCCTTGCTCCGGCGGCGTTGCGCGGTTTTGAGCGACGGCTTTTTTGAGTGGAAGAAGCTCGATGCGAAGACCAAACAGCCTTATCACATCCACCTGCAAGGCCACCGCCCCTTCGTCTTTGCGGGTTTGTGGGAACGCTGGAGCAAAGACCCCGCACAAGGGCCGGTCGAATCCTTCACGATCATTACCACCACGCCCAACCCCAAGGTGGCGACCCTCCACGACCGCATGCCCGTGATCCTCCCTGCGGCTGCGCGTGATCTCTGGCTCGACCCTGCGCAAAAAGACGTCAGGCAGCTTGCGGCACTGCTTTGTCCCTATCCCGAGGACGAGATCGAATTCACTGCGGTTAGCCGGATGGTCAACAGTCCGGCCAATAACAGCCCGCAGTGCATCGTCCCGGTCCACTTCTGAATCACCCGCCTGACGAAATCGTCCGGGCAAGAATTCTCTGAAATTGCTAGAGTCGGGTTTCGGTTTCCCACTCCTTGCCAGCTTTTGCTATAGGATGACCAGAGGATGGCAAGAACCCGGATCCCGACCCTGTTTCGGCCGATCCTTGACCGCAATGACCCAGGGAGGAATCACATGACCAGCACCGCAGCACCCACCGCCGCCGTCACCATGGAGCAAGTCCGACAACTCAACCAGCAGATTTATGAACTCAAAGAGCAACTCGCGCGCCTGCGCCACGAGCTACCCCCAGAGGAAGTCGAAGACTACACGTTCGCGGGTCCAGCTGGTCAGACCCTGCGTCTCTCCGAACTGTTCGGTGACCAGAACGACTTGATCCTGGTGCATAACATGGGCAAATCCTGCCCGTACTGCACCCTTTGGGCCGATGGTTTCAATAGCCTCGTGCCACACCTCGAAAGCCGGGCTGCTTTTGTGGTGATCTCCCCCGATGATCCGGAGACCCAGCAGCGCTTTGCTGCTGAGCGGGGTTGGCGCTTCAAGCTCTACTCCGGACAAGGCAGTAACTTCATCGGCGACATGGGGTACCACACCGCCGAAGGCTTCATGCCTGGGGTCTCGACGTTCCGCAAGCACCAGGACGGCCGCATCACCCGAGTTGCCACCACCGAATTTGGACCCGGGGACGATTTCTGCAGCGTCTGGCACTTCTTCGACTTGCTGGCCGAAGGGGTGGGCGGCTGGGAGCCCAAGTACAAGTATTGAGCCTGCGAACCCCCGTGAAACTCGCCGACAACTCCATGTGACCCCGTCGTCAAGTTTCTAGCTCGCGGCGCAGCCACCAGCGGGCGAGGATCGAGAGCAAGTCGCCGACTAGCACGATCGTCGCCGCAATCCCCAGCAAAAATAGCAGGGTGTCCGGCTGATGGCGCGCCCGTGCGTCTTGCACCCAGTAACCGAGGGAAACAATGCCCAGCATTCCCAAGACCGTCGCTTCGCGCACACAAGTTTCCCAGCGATAGAAAAAGAAGAGCAGGAAACGGTTGAGCACCGCGGGTAGGACCCCGACCCAAACGATCTGGCAGCGGGTGGCGCCCAGCCCGCGCAAAGCGGTCAGGCTTTGCGGCGGCAAGTTTTCAATCACTTCCGCGTCGAGCTTGCCGAGGATGCCCAAATTGTGGAGCGCCAAAGCGAGTACCGCCGGCCATGCGGTCGGGCCGATCCAGGCGATCAGCAAAAAGGCCCAGACGAACTCGGGAATCGCGCGAGTCAGCACTAGCAGGGTCCGAGTGCCAGCGACCACGGTCTGCCAAGAAGCCCGCTGCAGCCAGCTGGGCGGTCGAGCTGCGGGCAGAAAGGGCTCGGGGGTTGCGAGATTGCGCGCGGCCGGCAAGCTGAGCCAGGCCCCGAAAGTCCCAGCGAGCACGATCGCCGCCACCGAGATTGCGACCGTGGTGAGGGCTGCCGTGGACCCTTTTTCGGTCAGCAGCTGTCTCGCCCAAGCCCAGGCGATCCCCCAATCGAAGTCGCGGCCTTGGAGCGGAAAGGGGCGCAGTTCCTGCAGGAAGCGTTGCAAGTTGGCGAGGCGTCGCGCGGTCCCCCAACCCGCGATTTGCCAGTCACCGCAGGTCCAGGCATAAACGGTCAGCCCGGCCAGCACCACCAGGCTATAGCGCACGAAAGCTTGCCGGGGGCGTTCCCGTCGCAGTTGCTTCAGGTCCAGGCCGGTCGGTGATTTCATGACTGCACTAACCTCGAACGCAGCGCGCCGCTCCACCAGTCGGCAGCGAACACCAAAAAACCGAGGGTGTAAAGGTAGGTCCACACCTCTCCGTAATAAAGGTTTTCAAAGGACGCCGCGATCAGGTAACCGAGGGTGGGGAAGCCGAAAAAGCCGAGAATTGCTGCCGAGCGCAAAGCACATTCGAAGCGATAGAAAGTATAAGCCCCGAGATCGGGCAAAGCGCGCGGGAACAGGGCAAAAAGAAAAACCTGCGGTTGGCTCAAGCCAGCGTGACGCAAGGCATCTGCTGCATCGCGTGGGGTTTCGTCGAGCATTTCCGAGAAGACCTTGGCCAAGGTTCCAGCAAAGGGGATGGCGATGGCGACTACGGCGCTCAAGTGGCTGAGGCCAAAAGCAGCGAGGAAGAGCACCGCCCACAACAGTTCGTGGAGCGACCGCAAACCCACAATCAGCACGCGGCTGAGAGCGCACAGCCCGGGCCGGAGCAGGCTCGTTCCGAAGCGCATCAGCCGGTGGCTGGGGAACTCGCTGGGTGGTTGCCCGAGCGAATCGGTTTTCCACCAGGACGTCGCCGCCAGGAACCCGAGCGGCAAACCCAAGACCAAGGCCAGGCTCATGGCCGCCGCCGCAAAGACCACGGTGCGATGCGCTGCGGCCAGGGCTTTGAAGATCAGCGGTGGGGTGCCTGCGGCCACGGTTTCCGACTCATAAGTCCACGCGGGTGAGAGGGCCCGGCTAAAAAACTCGCGGACGACTTCGCGGCCACCCGGACTCGGCACCAAGTCAGACAACCGGAGCTCGAGTTCAAGGGCTGCCCAAAAGCCCACGACCAGGATCGAAAGCAACACCGTGATCCGCGGCTCTAGTCCCCAGCGCGAGGGGGCTTTAGGCATCCTGCAGCACCTCTTCCGGCGTCAAGTTGTAAAGCGCAGCAAAAGCTGCATCATCGAGTTCCGCTGGAGAGCGATCAAACACCACGCGACCTTGGCGCAGGCCGATCAGGCGCGGGAAAAACTCGCGCGCCAGTTCCAGGTCGTGGAGGCTGACCGCGAGCGTGAGTCGGCGTTCGCGGCAGACCGAAGTCAAAAGCGCTACGGTGTCGCGGGCGCGCGCCGGATCGACGCTCGCAACGGGTTCGTCCGCGAGCAGCACCACCGGCTCTTGAAACAGCGCGCGCGCCACCGCGACCCGCTGTTGTTGACCCCCGGATAACGTG
>CAZCOV010000048.1:0-10181 GCA_964499975.1 uncultured Thermoanaerobaculia bacterium | reverse complement strand
ACGTGCTGGTGCGCCAGTAGAGCTTTTCCGGAATCCCGACCCGTTCGAGCAGGGTCAGCACTTGCTGTTCGAGGTCTTGAGACGGGAACAGCATGGCGCGCAGCGAAGCGAGGAGAGAAAAGCGGCCGAGCCGTCCGGCGATCACGTTTTTGCTCACCCGCAAGTTGGGGACCAACCGCAGGTCCTGGTAAACAAAACCGATCCGCGACCGCAACTGGCGCAACTCAGACGCGGAAAGCGCGGTGAGCGGACGGCCGTCCAAGATCAGGGTGCCCCGCGACGGGCGTAAACTGCCCGCGAGCAAGCGGAGCAAGGTGGTCTTGCCCGCGCCGCTCGGACCGACCAGCGCCACGGCTTCGCCGCTGTGGATCTCGAGGTCAATGCCCGCGAGCGCCGTGAGCGGACCGAACTCGACGGCGACGCCCTGCAGCCGATAGCTGGCCCCAGGCAGGAGAGCCCCAGGCAGGAGAGCCCCAGGCAGGACAGCCCCGGGCAGGAGAGCCGCGGGTGAGGTTGCGGGCAGAGATGGCTCAGGTTCCATCGCGGCAGCGCTGAGGCGTCAGCGCAGCATACCCAGCTTCAAAGCGACTTCGTGGATCCCGGCATAGGCGTCGTTGGTGGCCGGGATCAGGCGGTCGCGCGGCAGGGCCTTGAGCAGCTGGGGATCGTTGATGCCGACCAGGGCTTGCTGGAGTTTTTGCGTGAAGCCTGCGCCGAATATCTGCTCAACTTCGGGGTGGACCGTCCAGTTGTAATCCGCGTAAGTCGGCGTCTGCCAAATGATGCGGCAGACGTCGGGGTTGGTGGTTCCGGCCGCGACCCGCTTTTCGTACACCTTGTAATTCAGCACGCCCACCTGGTACTGCCCGGACTCGACCAGCTCCGCGGTTTTGTCGTGGCTGCCCGAAAAACCCACCGGATGGGTGAAGAACTCCTGCGGTGTTTTGCCCGTGGCCTGGGTGATGAAGTACTCTGGCATCAGCCGTCCAGAGGTCGAGCTTTCCGAGCCGAACGTGAATTTGAACTGGGCGATCTGCTGCGGGAACTCGGTCGAGCGCTCCAGACCAGTGCTCTGGTGCGCGATGAAATACGAGTAGTAGTTGGGGTCAGCGTCGCCCTGGGCGATCGCCTGAGCGCCTGGCACCGCGTGGCGAGCCTGGACCCCGGTCAAGCCGCCGAACCAGGCGAGCTGCACGTCGCCGTTCTTGAACATCTCGACCGAAGCTGGGTAATCGTGTGCCGGCACATACTCGGCTGGCACCCCGAGGACCTGACTCAAGTGAGCGGCGAGGGGCTGAAATTTCTCCTGCAACTCGGTCGTGTTTTGGTCTGGGATGGCGGTACAGCGCAGGACCGCGGGCGGTGCTGCAGGCTGGCCGCAGCCCCCAATTGCCAGGACGAGGAAGGTCAGGGCCAGGGCCCCACCGAGACGACGGGAAACAGCTTTCATGGTAGCAAGCTCCTTTCAATGAAAGACCAGGCGGTACTGGCCAGCAAAAGGCTCAGCCCGGCCGACGATTTGGGCGTGGACGACCCCGGCCGCGCGCAGGGCCTGGCAAGCGGCTTCGGCTTGCTCGCCGGGCACTGCTGCCAAGAGCCCGCCACTGGTTTGGGGGTCGATGAAAATTTCCTGGTGCCAGGCGGGCAAGGGGCACTCGAAATGGATCTTGTCCGCGACCAGCTGGCGGTTGACCGCGTTGACGCCGGTCGACATGCCGCGCTGGTAAACCGCCAGCGCTTCGGGCAACAACGGCACCGCAGCAGCCTCAAAGCGCAAGCAGACATCCGAAGCTTCCGCCATCTCCAATCCATGGCCAGCCAAGCCAAAGCCGGTGATGTCAGTCGCAGCGTGGACGGTGAAACTGTGCAGTACCTCCGCCGCGGTCTTGTTGAGCACCACGAGCGTGTCGAGGCAAGTTTTCATGGCGGCCTGCGACACCCAGTTTTTGCGGTTGGCGTTGAACAAGACGCCGCTGCCGATCGGCTTGGTCAAGATCAGAGCATCCCCTGCTTGCGCCCCGGCATTGGTCCACACCCGCTCGGGGTGAACCAGCCCGGTGACCGACAGCCCGAACTTGGGCTCCTCGTCGGTCGTGGTGTGTCCTCCGGCGAGCACTGCGCCGGCCTCGGTGATCTTGCTCAAGGCGCCGATGACGATCTGGTGCAGCACTTCCGGCCCGAGCTTGTCCGACGGGAACCCCACCAGGTTGAGACAGCAGATCGGCCGCCCGCCCATCGCATAAACGTCGCTCAGGGCGTTGGCCGCCGCGATCTGACCGAAAAGAAATGGGTCATCCACCGGGGGCGTGATCAGATCCGCGGTCAAAACCAGCGCAGTTTCGCTGTTCAGCCGATAAATCGCGGCATCATCGCGGGTTGCAAAGCCCACCAGCAGGTTGGGGTCTTCATTTTGGGGCAGACCGCGCAGCAATTCGCCGAGCCCGACCGGGCTCAACTTGGCGGCTCAGCCGCAGGTCTTGGCCAGACGGGTCAACGTCGGCTTTTTCAACCAGGTCATGGGTCTCCATCCTTCGTGTCAGTTGGGAAAGATCCATTCGAGAAAATTCATCGAGAATATTTATCGCGGGTATTTACCGAGAATACTTACGAGAATACTTATGGATCTTGTTATGGATCTTGTTATGGATCTTGTCGCATTGAGCTATGTGTTCCTGTAGCAGCCTAGCAAGCAGGTCCACGGGCGTCAAGGACAGTACTCACACCTTCACACCCACCCTGGCAGCGGTGCCATCAGGGCCGGGTCGCCGCACCGGTCGTAGCTTCAAAGTCCCAGTTGCTTGATCCGCCGCCGCAGTCCCACGGGAGAGACTTCAAGCATGGCGGCAGCCGCCTCGGTGCTGCCCTGGCAACGGCTGAGACAGGCCGTGATCTCGGCAGGTCCGAGTTCGACCGCTTTGCGGATGTGCGGATTCCGGTCGATCAGCCGATAAAGCGATGAACGCGGAATGCCGAGCTGCTGAGCTGCAGCGTGCAAGCGGAACCGATGCGCGCGCAGGGCCGCCAGCACTTCGGCGTCGCTCAGCTCGTGGGTTCGGCGCAGAGCTGGCCGTGGATGGGGCAAGGGTTCCGGCTTGGTTTCTGGCACGTTGACGGTGGCCAGCAAGTGTTCAAGGGGCGCGGTTGCAGGCACTTGCTCGCTACCCCGGTAGGCGATCACCAGCTGGCGGACCACGTTGCGCAGCTGTCGCACGTTGCCCGGCCAGTCGTAGTCGGCAAGGCGGGCGATCAGACTGCCAGGCAGCCAGGGTCGGGGTGCTGATGCCAGCCGGTGACCTTCACCGAGCGCCCTCAGCTCTTGCCCGAGGAAGTGCAGCACGAGCCGGCCGAAGTCTTCGCGCCGCTCTGCTAGCGATGGCAGGCGGAGCACGAAACCGCCTAGACGGTACAAGAGCGGCGCAGAAAAAGCCCCGCGACTCACTGCCGCGTCGAGGTCTGCGTCCGTGGCCGAGATCACCCGGACGTCCACTTGCCGCGAACGCGGTGCGCCCAGCGGCTGGATCTCGCCGCTTTCGAGCGCGCGGAGGAGCAGGACTTGCAGCTCTGGCGGCGCAGCTCCGACTTCGTCGAGGAACAGGCTGCCCCCTTGGGCGCGCACAAAATAACCCTCGCGCTGCCCATCGGCGCCGGTGAAAGCGCCTTTGGCCGCGCCGAAAAACTCAGCTGCTGCGAGAGTTGCCGGCACTGCCGACAGATTGACCGCAAGCCAAGGACCCACCCGGCGGGGGCTTGCGCGGTGGATCGCCTGCGCCACCAGTTCCTTGCCGGTGCCGGTTTCCCCGCGGAGCAGCACCGGCACTTCGAGGTCAGCCACTTGGCGGATCTCACGGCGGACGCGCAGCATGGCCGGACTGTCACCGACCAAGCCGTAAGTGGGCAAATCCGTCGGAAAGAACGGGTCCACCCGGTGGAGCAACAGCACCACTTGCCCGCCGAGCAGCAAGACCACGCCGCGCTCCAGCTCGTCGGCGGAGAACTCGCGCTCGCTGCTCACCTCCTGGCCTGCAACCAGCACGCGCGTCCGGCTGGTCGAACAGCTGAGCCGAATGGCGCCCGGTGTGCTGCCCGCTGCCAGCAGCAGTGGCTGACGGCTCAAGCAAGCCGCCCCCAGCGGGGTCCGTACCGCGCTCCCCGGCGCAGCAAAACCCGGTTCCAGCCGCGAAAGGGGGAGCGTACCCCCGGGGCTCAAACGGGTGAGCATGGCGCGTTCACCAATGCGCTGTAACTCGGGATGGTAGAGCAGGGTCAACCCAGGGACACGGGCATCTGAAAGCACGTTTTCGCTGCTTTGCGACTGCGTTTCCGTCTGGGCTTCAGCGCTGTTCAACAAGATGTCTTTCATATGCTCCGACTGTCCCGCTCGCGTCGCGCGAAGTCGCATGGACGTCTTGCGACGTGGTCTGCGCGAAAAACGCCCTGATTTTATCTGATTCTCCAGGTTTTTCCTGGCATTGCGCTTGCTCTTGGCTCCAGCGGAGGTAACCATGCGCAACATCGTCATTGAAATCGGATTCGACTGGAACGCGGGCAGCCTGGGGCGCTTGATCGGCGACCCGAGTCTCAACCTCTTCCCGCTCCAACATGGCTGGGTGCGTTTCGACGCGGAGGGGAAAGCTTGGCCGATTTGGCCCACCCAGATCGAGGTGGGAGATCAACTCAGCTTTGTGGTGTTTGACATCACCCGGGCGCCCTTGCCCACGGAACGAGGTGCTTGCCAACCTCAGCGCTTCGAAGCGGATTTTCGCAATCCCAATGCTCCCGATAAACCACGAAATATTTTCGTGAGCCCGATCGAAGTTCCAATCATCGCGGACTCAACCAGCCTGTCCGACCTGGGCGAGCAGCCGTCGCACGTTTTCGGTCATTTCGAAATCAACACCGCAAGCAAAGGCAAGTTTGCGGCTTGGGGCGTGGGGGCTAACAGCCCAAAACGCTACCCGGTCAAGGCCAAACCGGGAGGTATTCACCTGGACCGCGCTTTCATGACCTTGCAGCTCGACGTCAAAGCGTTGCAAGGGGACGGCACGGAAGAAATTCGCACCTATGCTCTCGACCCGGAAGTTTACGTGGGTCCCTTTGGTTAAGCCAATGGGATTCCTGGATTGCTGTCAGAAGAGAATAATTCTTGCAAAACGGAGAATAACAATGTTCAGTACAGACCAAAAAAAACTGCTTTGTTGGCTCGCTTTAACAACGTCTTCTGTTTTGCTGGTTGGAGCACCGGCCCACGCTCAACCCAACCCGGTCGGCTTCGCGCTCTACTTCGATAGCGAAGTTCGCGATGCTGCTGAATGCGCCATGCGGGTCGAAAACGGCGAAGTGGTGATCGACAAACAAGTCATCAATCCATCGATGAGTTGCCCCGACATGTTTTCGTGGAAGTTGTTTGTCGAGGTGGTGCGCCAGGAGTGGTGGACAGACTGGGCTTCCGACGAACAAACGTGGCCACAGAAACCCTTCAAATTGTGCGCGGACGGGAAGCCCGGTCCGGACTGTTGCCTGCCCGGAAACAAGAGCAATCCAGGCTACGAGCAGGCGGAAAATCCAGCCGTCAACTGTCCCTACTTCCCGGGTGACCACCAGGAGCTCTTGGAGTCACTGGTACCACCGCGAAGGCTGCGTCAACCGATCGGGGCACACGCCATTTTTTTGGGGCAAGGCGGCCTGGCGAACGGCTTGATGACGCTTTTGGGCAAGCCCGGCGAACCTGAGCCGGGGCGGGTTATTCGCCAGGAAGTCGGTGAGATCACCGTGCGCAACAAACCCATGTTTGATTATATTTTCAGGAACGATCTGTACAACTCCCAAGGCATTGCTCGGGTCTTTGCTCGCAACCAAGGCAACCTTGCCAGCAAAGCCCCTTACCAGGCCAGCAATCCTGCCGGGAATTTGAGCAAAATTGACCTGCCGATTCCCGCGGTGATGATCAAAAGCAACTGGCTGTTCCATGAATTTGCCAAGGAGCTGGGCTTGCGCGACGATCCGGCCGCGCCCTACATCAAGAAGAACATGACAACCACGCTCGGAACCAAGGTTTACACGGGTGAACATTGGCTGGTGGCTTTTCACATCTCAACCAAAGATATCCCACAGTGGGTGTGGACCACTTTCGAGCATGTCAACAATCCGGGGCGCTGCGATTTCACCGGTTGCAATGATGCTTACGGTTATGCTGCGCCGGATGCTCGTCCGGCTGAAACCGTGAACAATTTCACGGCGCCCTATGTGCGCAATGATGGCTTACAGACTGCGAGCGTCATTTTCGACTTGGGCAAGACTTACTCTAGCGGACCGATCTCGCGAGGGTTGGCCGCGATCTTCAATGCCACGGGAATGGGTAGCACGCCCCAAGCCGGTATGGAACCGCGTCCCACGGACAAAGGTTGGTTGAGTTATCGCCTCAAAGGCTCTCAAGTGAATTTTACCAATGCCATGGGGCGGGCAACTCGGCTCGGCAATTCGATCACCGAAGGCGGTTTCATGGCCACTTCGAGCTGCATCACCTGCCATGCCCGAGCGGCAGTCGCTGCCACGGGCAACAACAATCAGCCGCTCACAGTGCCGCTAGGGGTTTTTCACTATGACGAACTGAGCGAAGTCGGTTATCGCCAGAGCGCCAGGGGTATTCCCGATAAAGATTGGTTCCACGGCAGTGGTGCGCGGCCGAGCTTGCAAGCTTTGCAAACCGATTTTCTCTGGGGCATGCCGTTTTTTGCCCAAGCGCTGGCAACCCCTGCGGCAGTCACTGCCGAGCGCTCCCAGCGCGATGCCTGTGCGGTCACGTGCTGCGCCAAAACCAAAGACGAAGACAGCTGCCTCACCTCACCGCCGTGCAAGGAAGGAGAGATCGCGCATTGTGACTGCGACGGTTGCAACGCGGTTTGCGAATGTCTGTCAACCAGGTGAAAACCTGCTTGTAGCTCACTGCTCCCGCGGCAGGCCTGCCACTCGGCGCAGGTAGGCGGGGGCGGTGCGCAGGCGCAAGAGCTCTGGATCGCGCTCGATCTCAGCTGAGGGAAACCCCGCATCGAGCGCGGCGATGAGCGTGGCCAGGGCATGGTCGCGCTGGCCGAGGATCTCGAAAGCCACGGCCAGCCGATAGAGGGCAGCGGCATCGCCGGCTGCCTTCTTCTCCGTCTCCAGAGCTTCGGTCAGCGCCTCTTCTCGCTGATCCAGTTTGGCGAGGTACAAGACCAGGCGGGTGCGGCGGGTGAGGTCGTCGGGCTGGGCTGCGAGGTCGCGGCGTACCAGGTGAATCGCCCGCGCGAAGGCGGCACGCGCCTCTTCCGCGCGCCCCGGAGACCAGCGCAAGGCGTCGCCGAGGTTGGCCCAAGCCTGACAGTCATGGCTCATCGTCCCCATGGCCAAGGCGCGTTCGAAAGCGCGCGCTGCTTCGACGTACAACCCCTGAGCAAAGAGCACGGCCCCGAGGTTGGCATAAACCGTGGATTTGGGCTGGATCTCGAGCGCGCGCTGCAACTCGGCTGCGGCTTCGCTGAGACGGCCTTGCACCTTGTAAAGACCCCCCAAGTTGCGATGGGCCAGGGCAGAATCCGGACGCAGTTCGAGGCTTTTGCGAAAAGCCGCTTCGGCGGCGGCAAAGCGCTGGGTGCGGTAATAGAGCTCGCCGGCCAGGTCGTGGTTGAAGGCGTTGTTCGGCTCGCCGGTCAGGGCAGTTCGATAGGCGGTTTCAGCTTCGGGAAATTGTTGCTGGGCCAAGTGCAGCAACCCCAAGGCGCGATGGACATCCGGGCTGCTCGGGTCCAGCTTGCGCACCCGCGTCAGTTCGGCGGCGGCTTCGGGATAGCGGCCGAGCGCAGTGCGCACCAGGGCGAGGCTAACCCCCGCCAGGACCAAGTGCTCGTCGAGTGCTACCCCGCGCTCAGCTGCGGGCAAAGCCAGATCCAACCACTGGCGGTCTTGTCCGGAACTCCAAAATTGCAGCCAATAAGCCCGGGCCAAGCCGGCATAGGCCGGAGCAAACTCGGGGTCGAGCTCAACCGCGCGGCGAAAGGTCGCGATCGCCGTGTCGAGCTGACCCGGCTGGTCAAAGCGCTGCAACAAGGCCATGCCCTGACGGTGGAGCCCCGATGCCTCCGTCCGCGGCTCAGCTGTCGGTGTTCCCACCGTCCGCGCCTCCGCCGTCCGCGCCTCCGCCGTCCCCCCGTCTGCGGGCATGGCAGCCGAGGGCGGCGGCGCGGACTCGGGCGGTGACCAGGTGAGGGGCCGCAGGTCGCGGAAACTCACCGCCAAAATAGCGGCGCCGAGCAAAAGCAGCAGCGCCGTCCAGAACTGCTGCGCTCGCGGTTGCACCCGCCAACGTTCCAGCCATCTCTTGGCCGCGCGCGAAACCGCATATTCGGCGCTGGTCGTGGTGGGCGTGAGGTCACCCGGCGCTGGGGGGGTGATCGCGGGATTCTCCGGCGTGAGACGGCTCGCCATCTCGCTGGTTTCGGGTTGAGTGATCAGGCTGGCGAGCACGGCCTCGACCTCTTGAGCGCGCTGTGGCCGCAGCTCTGGGGCTTTTTCGAGCAGCCGATCGACCAATTCGGCGAGCGCCGGAGGCAAAGTCTGGTCGAGCGCGGTGAGCAGCGGTGGCTGATGGCTCAAGACCCGCGCCAAAGTGTCCGCCTGAGTCGGGCCTTTAAACGGCGAGTGGCCGGCGAGCATCTCGTAGAGCAACGCCCCCAAGGAGAAGAGGTCCGACCGATGATCGACCTCGAACCCGCGGGCTTGCTCGGGCGACATCGAATGGCAAGTCCCGAGCACGGTCCCAGCGAGCGACAAAGGGGCATCACCTTGCCACAGGGTTTTAGCCAGCCCGAAGTCCACGATGCGCGCCTGGCCGTCGCGGCTGATCATCACGTTTTCCGCCTTGAGATCGCGGTGCAAGATCCCCTTGCCATGGGCCTCGGCCAGGCCGGCTGCGAGTTGTTGAGCGAGGCGCAGGGTCAAGCCGAACGGCAACGCACCGCGGCGCAAGAGCTGGGCCAGGCTAACCCCTTCGACCAGCTCCATCACGATCCAGTCGCCCTCGCTGTTTTCGACCAGGTCGAAAACCGGCACGATCGCGGGGTGACTCAGGCGGGCCAGGGCGCGCGCTTCGCGGCGGATGCGGGCGCGGGTGCGCGGCGCGTCCGCCAGCTCTGGACGCAGGTGCTTGATCGCCACCCAGCGATCGAGGCGCTGGTCGTAAGCGCGGTAAACTTCACCCATTCCGCCCCGGCTGAGCAGTTCCTCGACGCGGTAAGGGCCGACGTTTTGGGGCAGCTCGATGCTCATGACCTCGACTCGTCACCGCCACTTCTGCTTTGACCGCGCGCATCACTCGCCGGGGGCGTTTCGGCAGGAAGGCTAGGGCGACGGAGTTCGAGTTTAACTCAGGTCTCAGCCGGTGGAGTTCACGCCGGTTCGTCGGGATACACGAACTCGACCGGCTTGTCGATTTCCGGCAACAGCGAATGGTGTACCGGACAGGCCAACGCGGTCCGTTCGAGCTTTTTGCGTTGCTCTGCATCCAGTCCAGCAGGCATGTGGATGCGGACGGGAATTCGACCGATCCTGCGCGGATTCGCTTGCATGTGTTTCTCAAGAGAAAAAGTTAAACCGCGTAAGTCCACCCCATCCCGGGCAGCCACGATTCCCATCACCGTGACCATGCAAGTGCCGAGCGCAGCAGCCACCAGGTCAGTAGGCGAAAAGGAGCTGCCATCGCCTTGATTGTCGACGGGAGCGGCCGTGCGAATCACCGCTCCTGAAGGTTCATGAGTGAGTTCGACTTTGAGTTCGCCGAGGTATTTGCCGGTGATTGTGACTGCCATGTCTTGAGTCTCCGTCAGTTGGGGTAGTGACACGTCGGGGCTTTGGGGATTGCGCTCGACCAGGCTGCTGACCTTTGGCCAGCCTGATCTTTGGCGAGCCTTTGGCGAGCCTTCGGCGAGCCTTCGGCGCGAGCCGCAGCTTATCAATTCCCTGAACCCTGAGGTTCTTCCGGATGCTTTATCCGTGCATTTGAGCGTTGACCGCCAGCCATGCACTGCACAGCGAGGGCGAGTTGATGTGTATCTTGGTGATTTTGCCATCTTTTTGCCATGATCTGCCTGGCACTTGCCGCGAAATTTGCGTAAGATAGGCATCCTCAGAGGATGGAATTGCGAGCGGAG
>CAZCOV010000047.1:0-23769 GCA_964499975.1 uncultured Thermoanaerobaculia bacterium | reverse complement strand
GCTGTCGGTATGGTCGCCTGCGAACAAGACGGTCCCTTGCCCGGCAAAAACCAGGCAGATCGCGAGGCTGAGGATGCTTGCGGGGGAGGGCGGATGCAGTTTCACAATGTTGCCTCTTAACTCTCTCAGTATGCTGTCCGCGCTGACCCTCGGGCCAGCGCGAAACCGCGACGGGGTCAGGGGGTGCGCGCTGCGGCAGAGATCACATCCGCCGCTTTTTCGCCAATCATGTACACCGAAGAGACAATGAAAAAGCCAGGAATTTTCGGAAAGACCGATGCGTCGACGATGCGCAAATTCTTGGTGCCATGGACTTCGAAGTCGCCGTTGACGACTCCTCCCTTGGCTTGATCTCCCATTGGGCACGAGCACGATGCGTGGTGGCCCCAGGCATTGTAGCGCACGAAGTCGGCCAGCTGCTCATCGCTCTGGATGGCTTCGCCGGGTAACTCTTCTTCCGCGATCAGGCCTTGTTTTTTGAGCGGTGCGGTCATCTCGCGGACGAATTTGATCCCTTCGACTACCGACTGCAAATCCTCACCTTTGGGATCGTTGCCTTCCTGGAAGTAATGGAAATTGACCAAAGGAGTGTCCCGCGGATCCGCTGAGCGCAGCCGCACCGTGCCAGCCGAATTGTTAGTGTGCGCTTTGAGGATCGCCCAGGTGAGGTAATTCAGGTGTTGGGCAAAGAGCGCGGAGTAGTTGGGGAAGTAGCCGCGGAAGAGACCGAGCAAAGCAAAAATGAAAAGGTCGGGCAGGGGTCGATCCTTGACCGAGTGCTTGATCACCGCCAGTACCGCCCCGTTGGTGATGTAAACCCCCTCCTGGTCCTTTTGCCACTGCTCATACTGGGGATCTCCCGGCGCGAACTTGGCATCTCGGAGCACTTCCCAATGGTCGAAGTTCATGCGATTGACGACCCCGACTTCGTAGCGATCTTGCAAGTTGGTGCCGACTCCGGGCAAATCCACCCGCACCGGAATGCCATGCTTTTCCAGTTCGGCTTTGGGGCCGATCCCTGACAGCATCAACAGCTGCGGGGTGTTGTAAGCCCCACCCGCGAGAATAACTTCGCGCGAAGCATAAACTTCGCGTTTTTCCCCAGGTGCCTCGTTCGGGTTTTTGTGGGCACGGTAGAGCTTCGCACCCTTCAAGTACTCGACGCCGATCGCGCGCTGGTTGTCATCGAGGATCACCCGGGTAGCGAGCGCGTCGAGTTCGATTTTGAGGCGATCAGGAAATTGCTGGGCAACCGCCAAGACCCGCTCGCGCGTCCCGTGACGGGCATGGTTTTTGGTTGCGAGCGGGGGAAAGCGGATGCCCACGGCATTCTCCTGGACCAGCCGCCAGTCGTTGGGATCGAATTTGCCTTCGACTCCCCATTTAATCCGATCGTCCAGCTCTTCCACATTTTCAATGGCTTCGGTGGCCGAGTCGAAAATGGTCTCGAGCAAGGCTTCATCCTTGAGCAGGGCTTTCCACGGGATCGCGGTTTCGGTCTGGAACCAACCCTTGAAACCATGGCGAGTGGGGTTCAGTCCGAGCTTGGAAAGCAGACGCCAGCCCGGGCGATAATGGCAGTTCTCCATGCGCTCGAAGTACTTGCGCATGTTGCCCGCAGACCACGAGCTGTCCCCGGTGAGCTGGGCCACGAAGTCCCAATCCTCGTTGTGGGGGTAAACCGTGATCATCGCGTTGTGCGCGGTGCAACCGCCGAGCGTGCCTGCCCGCGGGTAGAGCACGCCGTCCACGTGCTTGCCGTCCCACTCCTCACAGTATTTGGGATCTTTTTTCTGCAGCTCGTCCGAGCCGAAATGACGCACGAAGAAGTCCCATTTCATGGCGTCGTTTTCGGACGCAAAAGCGTGGAATACCGGCACGTGGTAGTCCGCGGGTAAACGATTTTGATCCGGGGTCACGGGGTCTGCGCCCTGGAGTTTTAGGGGATCGCCACCGGCTTCGAGCAACAGTACTTTGTGTCCCTTCTCCGCCAAGGCGGCTGCCACCGTGCCACCCCCGGCGCCCGAGCCCACGACCACGTACTCATACTCAGCTTGCCTTGTCGTTTCAGTGTCCACTTTAGCCTCCTGCGTGGGGCTCCTTAGAATGTTTCAAAATATCTTCAAAATGCTTTCAAAAATACATTCGAAAATACATTCGAAAATACATTCGAAGTACTTTCAAAATGTTTTCATGAACTCGATCAAGGCCCTTTTGTCCTCATCGCTGAGGCCCGGTTCGCCTTCGTCCTCAGGCAGGAAATCCGTGCCAAAGTAATGCCCACGATTGACCACGAAATCGGGGCACTTGCTTAACTCGAGCAAGGGCTCGACCAGGTTGCCAAAGACTTTTTTCGCTTCGTCGTCCGAGGCGTTCAGGGGCAGGGCTTTCAAGTCCTTCTTGATCTTCTTGAAGAGCTTGATGGACTTGATTTTGTCTTCCTTCACCTTCTTGAGGTCGATATTGGCCAGCAAGTTGATCGGCGTGCCTTTGGGGATTGGCCCGAGACTGATTCCGGCTTCATCGAACAATTTGGGTAGCAAGCGATCCAAGATGCCGAGTAGCGGCTGGAGTTCGTCGGGCAAGAAGCCGCGTGCAAGGGGCAGCTTGCTAGATTCGGTGGTGCGGTGGATGACGCCGGGGTGGTTTTTGCCAGAGCGGGTTGATATCGACAGATCGCCGCTGCGTTTTTCTGGCCACAACAATTGGGTGATGCTGTCATTGAAAGAATCGAGGCGTCCTTCGACCGAGCCATACCAGTTGAAACTGCCGACTTCGTTGTTGAGCAAGAACGGCGCGGTCGACCACAAGCTGACGAGCGAGGCTGGGCGGGTATAACCGCGTCCGCCGCCGGGCATCTTGAATTCGGAAGGCTCTCCCGTATAAGGATGGTGGACCGTGATCGTGCCCACTGCAGGAAGGTTCTTGTAAGAGGACGACGAGAAATTGTCCCAGATATCCCCTGCAATCGCGTTGGTCGCGAGCGGGCTGCAGGCATTGGTTTCGAGCAGGGTCACCGGCACTCGCAGCTCGGTCGACAAGAAATTGTTGGTGAGGAAATCGTCGGCGAGGACGATTGACTCCATCTGACGCTTGAACTCAGGGGTCTTGGTCCACTGCCAGTAGTCATCCCAGCATTTGAGGTAGTTCGAGTTAACGCAGCCCTGGTCAGGGAAAAAGTCGGTGAAGGCTGTTTCCGGCAGCTTGCTGGAGTGACAGCGCGCGCAGCGTTCGGCGAACACTTTTTTGCCGCGGGTCAGCTGATCCGCTCCCGCGGTCAAGTAGGCGCTACCGCCCGGCGCCTCTACCAGCTTGTCCGGCCGCGCCGACGCCAGGAAGAAGAGAGCCAAGTCGGGAGTCTGGCGTTCGTTGGCTTGCCAGTAGACGGAATTCTTGCGCGCGGTCTCGATCGGAATCGGGGTGATGTTTGCTCCCCCGATCAGCGGGATGAAATGCAGCAGCCACTCCTCGCTGAACAGGCCGATGTTGATGAACACGCGATTGAGCGCCCCGAGCGCGCCCACCGAGTCGGCCCCATCTTTGAGCACCCGTGGCGTCCACACCGTGTCCGGCGCCTGATAGAACTGGGCGAGCGGGCTGCCGGCCGGCACGAAGTCGTTGAGCTGCCGGTTGTTGCGCTCGCCGCCAGCCAGTTTCTCTTTGCCCCATTTGCGCGTGAGCTCGAGCCGCGCAGCCAGGTTGTAAATTGCGTTCATGGTGCGCGGGTTGGTGATCTGATCCGAAGAGACCAGCGAGGTGTCGAGCGCGCCGGGTTGTGCCGTGTGGAACAGCTGGAGCGCGAAATTGCTTTCGTCTTGTTTCCACTTGAAGATGCGGTCGAACCAGAAATACTGGGCCCCAGGGTTGGAGTTGAGGTTTGCCCACTGCGGATTCTCAAAGTCTGCGGGCGGACGGCTGGGGTTGGGGCCGACGTGGCAGAAACCGCAGGACATGCCCACCCGATAAGGCTTGACGAGGTCTTTATCGTTGTAATAGTTGGGGTCGGTGTAATAGAGATCTGGTTTCCACTTCTCTTGGGCCGCTTCGTCAAATTTAGGATTGGGGAACAGTCGCAGCCCAACGATGCCAGTAGCATAGCCATAGTAAGAACCGACCGGGATGTTCTTGCCGCGAGCGCCGATCTTGACCCCGGGATACTTGGTTTCGTCTTCGAAGGGGTCGGGCGGGCATTCGGGGCTCGAAATTCGCTCGTCGAGCCACAACCCGAAACGGTCAGCGCGGGGGCCAGAGGCTTTCTTGAAGCAGGGTTCGTTGATCAGCCCGAGGTACTCCCAGCGATTGTCGCGGCTGTGGGTGGGATTTGCCGGATGAGTGGATATCGTTTTGAGGAAATCGAGGTTGCCAAAGCTTCTCCACGACAACTCGTCCCACAGCCGGTCGTTGCCAGCGCTCCAGATGATCCAGTTGTTGCGCCCGCGGACCGCCGCAGTCACCGCGTCCGCCGCCGAGATTCCCGGCACGAAGGGGTCGAGGGCAGCGCGCACGGCTTCGGGATTTTGGGTGATCCCATAATCCATGTCGCGGAGATAATCGTCGTCAGAGCTGGGGAAGCTCTCAGGGGTGCGCCCCGCAGCTTTTGCCTCGTCTGGGACCGTGCCTGGTTTCGGTTTCTCCTCTTCTCGGCCAAAGAGCACGAGGGCGAGCGCGGTGACAGCCACCAGCACGACCACCAGCAAGATCAATAGTTTCTTCATTTTGTCCTCCTTCCCTAGGGAGCCAACCCGAGCTGGAACAACTCTAGCGGTTGCTGGTCGGCCCAAGCGCCTGGCATCGCCGGACGGTCACGACTTGGTGCGGTACCAAAGAGCCTGGTACGAGGACCGTGCTTTCTAGCGGTTGCTCTAGCCGTGCGTCTTGTGCCGCAGCACCGCATTCATGGATGCTGAGCTAATTATAGACGTTTGCAGAACATTTTCAAGGGATAATTCAAGGGATAATTTGTTGCTTTGCTTCAGGCCAGCGGAGCGCCGTGAGGTAGGTGGGCTCGTTGAAACAAGCGAAAGAAATTTTCTGAGGTTTTTTCGCAAATTTGGACCAACGAGAGATTCAATTCCTGGGCCAGGCGGGCAGCGATTTCGACCACATAGGCCGGGCAGTTGGGCTGGCCGCGGTAGGGAATGGGGGCCAAGTAAGGCGTATCGGTTTCAACCAGCAGTTGCTCTTGGGGGACGAAAGGCAAGACTGCGCGGACGTTGTCAGCCCGCTTGAAGGTGATGAGACCTGACATTCCGAGGTGAAAGCCGCGCGCGGCCAGCTCACGCCCCATCTCCAAGCCGCCAGCAAAAGAGTGGAAATCCCCGGAGAGGCGCGTTAGCTCTGGACGCCGGATCACCGCCAGCATTTCTTCGTTACTGTCGCGGTTATGGACGATGACCGGCAAGTCCAGCCCGAGGGCCAGCTCGAACTGTTGCCGCAAGACTGCGATCTGCTGCTCGCGCGGAGCATGGTCGTAATAAAAATCGAGGCCGCATTCGCCCACCGCCACGACTTTAGGGTCTTGCAGCAGCTCGGCCAGCCTTTTCTCGTCGCCGGGTTGCCAGCTGGCTGCAGCATGGGGGTGAACGCCCAGAGCGCACCAGACATCAGCATGCTGATGGCTGAAGTGGAGGAGCGTTTCGGCCTCGTCCAGGCGGATCGCCGGGACCAAGAAGCCGCACACTCCGCGCTCGCGCGCAGCGTCCAAAGCAGCCTCGCGTTCGTTTGGCGGCAGGAGTTGCAAATGGCAGTGGGAGTCGATGGGGCCCGTCGGAACAGCTGGCATGGCGCAGGGAAGGTTCTGGATTCGCTCAGTTGGTCAGCAGCTCGCCCCGCGTGAAGATGTAGTGTTCACCGCAAAAAGCGCAGATCGCGACGCACCTCCCGTCCTCGCCCACGACCTGGTCGACTTCGGCTGCCACCAAGTTTTGCAGCTTGGCCAACAACTCGTCCCGGTTGCAGCGGCAAAGGTAGGTCAGGGGATAGCGTTCGAGCTCTTCGCGGTCAAAGCCGCTGAGCACGGCATCGCGCAAGGATTGGACCCCACCTCTCGCCAAATAGTGGCTGACTCCAGCGAGATCTGCCACGTTTTGCTCCAGGTGGGCGATCACGTCTTCGTCGGTGCCGGGCAGGGCCTCGACCAAAAAACCGCCAGCAGCGCCAATCCCGTCCGGACGGGGCAGCACTCCGAGTAGAGCAGCCGAGCGGATCTGTTCGCTGGTTTCCAAGTAGTGCGCCAGATCTTTGCCGATTTCGCCGCTGACCAGCTCGACTTGACTGCTGTAGCGGCTGTCTCGGCCTTCGCGGGTAACCCGCAGGAAGCCCTTGCCGATCGCCCAGGAGATGCCCAAACAACCATTTTCCGGCGTCTCGAGGTGGGGTTTACCGACCAAACCGCGAATCGCCCCGTTGTGGTCGACTTCAGCGACGACGCGTCCCAGCGGGCCGTCGCCGATCACTTCGAAGAGCAGCCCCCCAGGGTTTTTGCTGTAAAAGCGCAAGAGCAGGGCTGCCGCAGCCAAGGCACGCCCCAAAGCGACCGCCGCAATCGGGGACAAGTCCAGCCGCTGGCGCGCCTCTTCCAGGGGCTGCGTGACGTCGACGGCTGCCCAGCGCAAATTGCCTTGCCCGGCCAAGCCGAGTTGCAGTTCGCCTTGCAGCGCCAGGTTGGCCTGGTGCGGGTTTTCTTCCAAGGATTTCGCCAAATCAGATCTTCTGCCCATGGTCACCTCACCACTGGCACACCTTACCATGCTCCGCGGCGCTGGAGCGAAACCCAGCGTCCGGATGCCCCCAAAATTAAGTGATCCATCAGCTGGATTCCGAGCAGCTCACCTGCTTCCGCCATCCGTCGGGTAAAGGCCAGGTCTTCTGAGCTGGGCGCAGGGTCCCCGCTGGGGTGGGTGTGAAACAAGATGAAGCCTGCTGCCCCGCGCAGCAGGGCTTCCCGCAGCACGGACCGCGGCTCCACTGCGGTTTGGCTGATCGTCCCGCGGTAGATCTCATGCTCGGAGATCAAACTTTGCCGCACGTCGAGGTAGAGGGCACCCATGACTTCCTGGTCGCGCACGGCATAGCGCAAGCGCAAGTAGTGGGCTACTGCTTCCGGCTGGTTCAGCGGCTGTCGCATTGGAACCTGCAGCCTGGTGAGCCGTCGTCCGAGCTCGATGGCGGCGAGCAGCGCCGCAGCTTTGGCCTGTCCCAACCCGCGCCGTTTGAGGCTGCTTTCCGTGGCGGTCAACAGCCCTGGCAGGCCGTCTTCCGCCAGGATCTGGTGTCCGAGTCCGAGCGCGGAGCAGCCTCTGCGACCCGTGCGCAGCAGGACCGCGAGCAGTTCCGCATCCGAAAGGGCAGAGCCCCCCGAACGCAGCAACCGCTCGCGCGGGCGGTCGGTTTCTGGGATGTTTTTGAGCAAGGGGAAAGTCATCATGGTTGGGTCCTCTGGGTTGTTTGCGGCCGGGTGGATTTCGGCTCGCCGTTATCGGCTCGCGTTAGGTTTTGCGACCAACTCGCCCTACTGCGGGCTGACGCGCCGCGGGCTGGCGCATCGACCGGGTCGGCCGGGTGCTGCGTCGACCCTAAGAAGAGACGGAAAACCCCGCGCAAATCTCGCGCGTGGCGGACGACAAATTCATGGTCGGGCCAGTCTGGGCTTGTTGGTGGTGGGGGCACCTTGCTAGGCTTGCGCCCATGCCAGACCTCTCCCCCCATTTCGGCCTGTTGCCCCCCGAGCTGACGGATTATCGGACCGCGCAAAGTGTGGTTTTGCCGCTGCCCTTTGAGCGGACCACGTCCTACGGTAAGGGAACCGCGCTCGGACCGCGAGCCATCCTCCAAGCGTCTTATGCGCTCGAGTTGTATGACGAGGAACTGGCGGCTGAGCCTTGCGCTCAGGGAATCTTCACGCTGCCCGCTTATGCTCCTGAAGCCTTTGCCCTCGAAGAGGCCTTGGCCGAGATCAAGGCGGTTGCCCACCGGCAGCTTTCGGCCGGCAAATTCCTGGTCACCCTCGGCGGCGAACACAGCTTGACGCTGGCCCCAGTACAGGCGGCGCAGTTGCTCTACCCCGAGCTCGGGGTAGTTCAATTCGACGCCCATGCGGATTTGCGCGACGACTTCGAAGGAACACCCTACAGCCACGCCTGTGTGATGCGGCGGATTCGCGAGCTCGGGGTTCCGGTCGTGTCGGTGGGCTTGCGCTCGCTGTCTGCCGCAGAAGCGCGCTGGCTTGCGGCACACCCGCACCCGGTGCTGTGGGGACACGAACTCCCCGACGTGGATGCCCGCTTTGCCGAGTGGATCGCGGCCCTGCCGGAGACGGTCTATCTCACGTTCGATATCGACTACTTTGACCCGTCGCTGGTGCCGGCAACCGGGACTCCCGAGCCGGGAGGTGGTCTTTGGTATCCCACGCTGCGGCTGTTGCGCCAGCTATTCACCTGCAAGCGGGTGGTCGCGATGGACGTGGTCGAGCTGGCGCCGATCGGCGGTCAACCCGCCAGCGACTTTTTGACCGCGAAGCTGATCTACAAATGCCTTGGGTATCGCTGGCAGAGAAGTCTAACTGGGCGGATCGCTCCGTCGTGAAGGAGATCCCTTCCGCTCGCTCCCTGTCGTTTTCTGGTAGTTCTTCCCTGGGTGGAAAATTTTCCACACGGGGTGCTGCCCCGTAACGTCAGCTTTACCTTTGTTTATCAATAGTTTACAAGCTTTAGAGCGAGACTTGCTGGGTGGCACAACGCGTGCTTTGAGGAACTGCGCCAGCCGACCGCCGTAGCGAGCTGCAGCTGCCTGGCTGGCCTCCCTCCGCAGGCCCGCGGCATGACGTCAACTGGATGCCGCTTCGCCCAAAGTGCCGGGCACCAGTTGGCGTTGTTGCCAGCTGGCGCTTTTCGAGGCAGGTGGTTGTTCACCTGCCTTTTTTTCGTCGGTGCGGTTTTCAGGCGCCGGCGAGCAGGCGAATCAAGGTGAAGGAGAGCGCAAAATAGATCAGGATGCCGGTGATGTCGTTGGTGGTCGTCACCAAAGGACCCGAAGCGATTGCTGGATCAATCCCGAAGCGATTGAAGAGCCAGGGGATCATCGCCCCGGTGAAAGAAGCGAGCACCACCGTCAGCAGGACGGAAGCTGACACTGCGAGCACTAATTTGGGGTCACCGTTGGGATCACTGCCGTGGCTCCACAACAGCGCCACGGTGGCAACCAGCGAGGCGCAGATCAAGGCCAGGAGCAAGCCGACCTTGAGCTGTTGCCAGACGTAGAAACGAATGGCTCCGCGCCCGGTTCCCAAGTGCCCAGTCGCCAGCTCGCGCACCGTGATCGTCGAGGTCTGCGAGCCGATGTTGCCGGCCATGCCTAAGACCACGGGAACAAAGCCCACCAATATTGCGAGCTGGAAGGTGTTTTCAAAATAGGCGGTCATGAAGCCGGCAACGAGCAGTCCAAACAAGTTGACCAGCAGCCAAGGCAGGCGAATCCCCGCCACCTTGAACGGCTGGTCCTGGTAGACCATCTCGTCACCAGAGGTGCCAGCCAGCTTGTAGAAGTCTTCAGTGACTTCGTCTTTGAAGATGTCGACGATGTCGTCCACGGTGACGATGCCGACCAGCTTGCCGTCGCTGTCGACCACCGGGATCGCCAGCAAGTCATAGCGCGCTGCGAGCTGGGCCACCTCCTCCTGGTCGGTATCGGTAGTGACCTTGATCAGGGAGCTGATCATGCTTTCGCCCAACGCCGCCCCGGGATCCGCGAGCAAGAGCTGGCGGATCGAATTGACGCCCAGCAAGTGCCCGCCCTGATCGACGATGTACAAATAGGAGATCATGTCAACATCGCGGGCGATTTGCCGTACCCTTTCGATCGCTTCCTCAGCAGTGGTCTCTTGGGTAAAGGCCACGAACTCGGTGTCCATGATCCGACCAGCGCTATTTTCCGGATATGCCAGCTGAGTCTGGACGTCGGTGAGCTTCTCATCCAAGTCGACGAGTTTGAGGATCTTGCTCTTGAGTTCTTCGGGTAGCAGCTCGACGATGGCCACCGCGTCATCGACGGCTGCTTCTTCAAGCAGGGTTGACACTTGCTCGGGCTTGAGATCGTCGAGGATGGCGCTGCGATATTCGGGTTCGAGGTCGATCAAGACCTCACCTGCACCCGCCGGGTTGTCCGCGATCAGGATTTGGAAGACCTTGAGCTGCTCGGCTGGGGTCAACCGACCCAAGCCGCTCGCCACATCGACCAGCCGCTCTTTACTCAGAAGCTTGGAGATCTTGCTGCGGGAGCCCCGGCGCAGCAAGCGTCGGATCGTCGAGCTGAAGAACTCCGCGCGGCGGGTGGCGATCGTCGTCATAGCCGGGCGAAGCTAACATAACTATTGCCAGAAGTCAGCGGGCGACAGCGAGCCAGGTTAGCCCTCGGATGGCTCATGGATTGGTTGCGATCGCCTGCCGCAAAGAGCCCCTGATATCGGTTCAATAAAAATGAAAAACGCAGCAAGGGCGCTGACCGGATACGACCTTGCTGCGATCCAACTCGGGCCTCTCTCGTTTTTTCGCAGCGAGGCGAGTATCCTGGCAGCGCCCTGGCACATCTTAAAAGGGGAAATCGAAAGCGGCCAGCAATTCTGCATGAATGGCTGGGGTCTGGGGATGGGCCGCGGGTGGGCGGTTACCAAGCACCCGAAATCCACGATCGCTCTTGCCCTTACAGCCAACGCGGGCGGCACCACCGTCAGGCTGCGACCCGCCCCTCCGCTGAGGACTCCAGTTTCAGCTAAATATACCAGAGACAAAAATACTTGACCCCCTTGACACAAAAACGCAGCCCGGTACAATGACCGCATGAACCCCCCGAAAAACAGCGATGGAAAAACCGAGGGCCCAGCCCAGCGCTTCACCCGACGCGGGACCCCAGGCCTGACCCAAGCCGCCAAGCAAGACCTCTCAACCGACCGAGATACCGCCATGACCAGCCCCCCAACGTTCCCTGCCGACAAAATCGCTGAAAGCCTCGCTGTTTATGGCGGAGCTAGCGACGTGCAATATCCGGTACAGGTAGCCACGCAAGTCCTGCACTACCTCGACCAGCTGGCCGCCTCCTATGCGGTCCTCGGCCGCTCCCTCAGCGAACTGGGTGAACCACAGGAAGTTGCGGTGCGGATGGTGGCAACCTTGCCTGCCCCCTCGCCGTGGGATCAACTGCTCGGGCCGTGCTACAGCGCCAGCAAAGTAGCTCAGGTTTTGGGCGGGATTTCGCGACAGGCGGTGGCTGACCGGCGTGCCCGCCATACTTTGTTGGGGCTCAAGACCGCAGACGGAGTCTGGGTTTATCCCATCTTCCAGTTCGACGAGCACCAACAAGTGATCGCGAGCTTGCCAGCAGTCCTCAAAATTCTCGGCAACTGCGGGATCGACGAGTGGACCTTGGCCGGCTGGCTGGTCTCGCAGCATGCTGAACTCGGAGGGCAATCGGCCATCGCGTGGTTGCGCCGCGGGGCCAACCCGCAACCGGTGATCCACCTCGCTGCGGCTGCTGCACGGCGATTTGCCCAGTGAGTTACCGCCAAACCCATCCGAGTCTGAGCTGGCCGCCGACCGACCCCCAAGCGCTGGCCGCCTTCCCACGGATCACGCTCGGGTCTGCCACCAAGCTTTTCCGCGTGGCGCGGGCTGGGCGCCATCCTTTCTGGTTTGGCAGCTCTCAGGAGGGGCGCTTTGACCTGTCGCTCCCGGAAGGGACTTGCTATTTGGCCACAGACGAACTGGCCGCTCTTCTCGAAGTCCTCGGTCCAGGGCGCACCGGCGGTGCGGTCAGCCCTCAGTTTTTTGCTGAGCGGCGACTCTTCATGCTGCACGTACCTGCCCCGCAAGAACTCGCGGACCTCACCAGCCGCCGCGCCGCCGGTTTTGGGGTCACCCTCGAAATCTCGACGGTGCTCCCTTATGAGCAGCCCCAAGCCTGGGCGAAAAAGCTGCGGCAAGCGGGTGCTGATGGCCTGGCTTATCGCTTGCGGCACGATCCATGGGGTAGCCAAGGGATTGCTTTGTTCGGTCCGCATGGCGAGCGTCCGTGGCCACATTCGCGGGGTCAGCGCATCCGTGACACCTTGACGCAACGCCTGGCGACGGTCTGCGGCATTGCGGTCTTGGGGATTCCTCGCACCCATCAACTCCAAGTGATCGACACCTGAGGAAGGCCGTCTTTCGCGGAGACTCAAGTCTATGCAAGCTCTCTATCTGGGCCCGGACGGACCCCAAGTATGCACTGACTACCCGGATCCCCGTCGATTGCCTGGTGAAGCCTTGGTGCAGGTGCGGAAAGCCGGCATCTGCGCCACCGATCTCGAGCTGGTGAAAGGATACGCGGGCTTTCAAGGGGTTTTGGGCCATGAGTTCGTGGGTACGGTCATCGCCACCGACCAACCAGGGTGGGTCGGTCAGCGGGTGGTGGGCACGATCAACCTGGGCTGCCACCGCTGCTCGATCTGCTTGGGCTCGGGTCCCGAGCACTGCCCTGAACGGACGGTTTTAGGCATCGTGCAACGCGACGGCGCTTTTGCCGAAGCTTTGACCTTGCCCGTGGTCAACTTGCTGCGCGTACCGCCCGAAGTCGAAGACGCAGCTGCGGTCTTTACAGAACCCTTGGCCGCGGCCTTGCGCATCTGCGAGCAGCTGACCGTAGCGCCGTCCGCCCGCATGGCAGTGATCGGTCCGGGTCGCCTGGGCCTGCTTGTCGCGCAAGTCCTGGCCCAGAGGGGCGCGCAGCCCGTAGTGCTGGGCCGACGCCCCGAGTCGCTCGAGCTGCCCGCGAGCTGGGGCCTGGTGACGGGTTTGGCCCGCGAGGGCAAGGCCGATGATTTTGACCTGGTGGTCGAAGCGACCGGCAATCCGGATGGGCTCAAGGAGGCGTTGCGTCTGGTCCGCCCGCGGGGAACCTTGGTCTTGAAAAGCACCTTTGCCGGAGCGGCGACGGTTGACTTGACCAAACTGGTCGTTGGCGAAGTACAAGTCGTGGGTTCCCGCTGTGGGCCCTTTGCGCCGGCCTTGCGCTTGCTCGCCCAAGGCGCGGTCCAGGTGCTGCCACTGGTCGAGGCGGATTATCCGCTGGAACAAGGACTGGCCGCACTCGACCATGCTGCCCGGCCTGGGGTGCGCAAGGTCTTGCTCACTCCGATATCACGGGAGGTACCGTCCTAGACCAGCGGATCCCAGAGCGTGGTCCGCAGGCCAGAGCGCCAGCGGACCATGAGCAGGGTGGTAACCGCGGGATCAAGAGGCGACGGGTTCAGCCGCTGGAGCCACCGGCTTCAAGCCAAGCGCTTGGCGCAGCTTGGCTTCCAGCTCGTCGGCGAGGTCGGGGTTGGTCCGCAGGAAAGCTTTGGCGTTTTCGCGACCTTGCCCCAAACGGATCTCGCCGTAGGTGTACCAGGCCCCGCTCTTGGCCACCAGCTTGTGCTCGACCCCGAGATCGATGAGCTCACCTGGGCGGGAGATGCCTTCACCGTGGTCGAGATCGAATTCCGCTTGACGGAAGGGGGCAGCCACCTTGTTCTTGACCACCTTGATCTTGGCCCGACTGCCCACCACTTCTTCGCCGTCTTTGAGTGCGGCCACGCGGCGGATGTCGATCCGCACCGAGGAGTAGAACTTCAAGGCGCGACCGCCGGGGGTGGTTTCCGGATTGCCGAACATCACTCCGATTTTTTCTCGGATTTGGTTGATGAAGATCAGGCAGGTCATGGACTTGGCCACGATCGCGGTGAGCTTGCGCAGGGCTTGGGACATCAAGCGAGCCTGGAGCCCGACGTGCGAGTCGCCCATTTCGCCTTCGAGTTCAGCACGCGGCACCAGCGCGGCTACCGAGTCGATCACGATCACGTCGAGCGCATTGGAGCGCACCAGGACTTCGGTGATTTCGAGCGCCTGCTCGCCGCTGTCGGGCTGAGAGACCAAGAGGTTGTCGATGTCAACCCCGATGCGCTGCGCATACTCTGCGTCGAGGGCGTGCTCGGCGTCGATGAAAGCCGCGCTGCCTCCGGTTTTCTGCGCCTGGGCCACTACGGACAGTGCCAGGGTGGTTTTGCCCGAAGATTCCGGGCCAAAGATCTCGATCACGCGGCCGCGCGGGAAGCCGCCGGTGCCAATCGCAAAATCAATCGCCAGCGAGCCGCTGGGGATGATCGGGATGGCTAAGCTGGCGTTTTCCCCTAGGCGCATGATCGCGCCTTTGCCGAATTGTCGTTCGATTTGGGTGAAAGCGCCTTCGATCGCTTTCTGCTTTTCTGGACTCGCCGCAGGGGCGAGTTTGGTCATCTTGGTGGTCATGGCGGCAATGCTCCTTGATAATCCGAAATGCTAGCTGGATCCAGCCGTCCACTGAATCAAGACGCTGGACCCGGACGTCAGTTGCGCGTCGCTTCCTGGGCTCATCCCGAACGTGTTCCCCCGAACCTTGTTCAATGTTGCGCTCGACACGCTATACTCAGCCGCCCGGCTGAGGTGATCTTATCGTGTCAAAGCTGTCGATCGTCATCCCCGCTTACAATGAACGGCACACCGTCAAAGAACTGATCCAACGAGTGCTCGAGGCGCCTTTGCCTGCGGGGCTCACGCGCGAGGTGATCGTGGTGGACGATGGCTCGCGCGACGGCACGCGCGAATACTTGCGCACGCTCGTGGCGGACGGCGAACTCGCCTTCCGGTTGATCGAGCACCCCGAAAACCGCGGCAAGGGAGCTGCCTTGCGGACCGGGTTTGCGCACACCACGGGCGATATTGTGCTGGTCCAGGACGCCGATCTCGAGTACAACCCCCGCGACTATCCCGTCTTGCTGCAGCCGATCGTCGACGACGAAGCGGACGTGGTTTATGGCTCGCGCTTTCTCGGAGGGCCGCATCGTGTCCTCTTCTTTTGGCATTACCTCGGCAACCTGGTCCTCACGACTTTTTCGAACATGTTGACCGACCTCAACTTGTCCGACATGGAAACCTGCTACAAAGTCTTCCGCGGAGACCTGTTGCGCGGGATGCAGCTCAGGTCCAACCGCTTCGGGATCGAACCCGAGTTGACTGCCAAAGTGGCCAGAGCGCGGGTCCGCATCTACGAAGTTCCGATTTCTTATCACGGAAGGACCTATGCCGAGGGCAAAAAAATCGGCTGGCGTGATGGAATTTCTGCAATTTGGGCCATTCTTCGCTATAATTTGGGACCTTGAACCATGACCAGCCCCCAGGAGGATGTCGTGCTTTCAACGAAATCACTCGCCCGCGCGGTCTTGCTTCCTCTGCTCGGGGTCGCCCTCGCTGCTGCCGCTGGACTGGCTTGCAGCCGCAAGAGCCCAGCGGACAAAATCGCCGAGGTCCGCAACCAGTACACCGTGCAAGACGCGAGGCCGCAAAAGCAAAATCCGATCGGCGATGCTTCTGCCATGGATGTTGCTCTGAGCGAGGGCGAAGAGGCGCGAGAGGCAGGGACGGCTGCTCCTGCGCAGGCGGCCCGGCCAACGTCGATTTTGTTCGACGTGGTGCTCAGCTTTCGTGGTTCGCAGTCATTGCCGGGGATCACTCTCGACATCACCCACACCGATGCTCAGGGCAGGACCAAAGAAGTGCGACGCCAATACGTCGAAACGCCCAAGATGACCAACAGCGGCGTCTTGCAGCAGGGGTTCGTGCTCGACAACCTCCAATATGAGGAAGGCGACGGTTTTCAGGTCGACGTGCGTTCGTTTATCCCGGTTGAAGAGCGGGGGGAGTATCGTGAATTTGCCGCGGGGCAGTGATCGGCTGCCAGGACCTGATGGGGGGGAGGATGACTTCGATAGTGACTTCGACGGCGGCTTTGCCTCAAGCGCCGGCTGATCCCAAGATCACCTTGCTCGAACGCACCGTGCGCCAGGTGGTGCGCGGCAAGGATGAGGTGATCCGTCTGGCAGTGGTCGCGCTGCTAGCCGAAGGTCACATCCTGATCGAGGACATTCCTGGAGTGGGCAAGACCACCCTGGCCCAGACCCTGGCTCGCGCCCTCGGTCTGCTTTTTCAGCGCATCCAGTTCACTAGCGACCTGTTGCCCGCGGATATCATCGGTGTGTCGATTTTCAGCCAGGTGCGGCAGTGCTTCGAGTTCATTCCTGGACCCCTGTTTGCCAACGTGGTGCTCGCTGACGAAATCAACCGTACCACCCCCAAAACGCAATCCGCCCTGCTCGAAGCCATGGCCGAACGCCGGGTTACGGTCGAACGCCAACGGCATGTGCTGCCGGCTCCCTTCATTGTCCTGGCAACCCAGAATCCGCTCGAATTTCATGGCACTTTTCCACTGCCGGAATCCCAGCTCGATCGTTTTTTGATGTCGCTCAACATGGGCTATCCGCCCCGACACGAAGAGCGCCAGCTCCTGCGCGGGGGAGCGGCAGAACTGATCGAGGAACTGGTCCCGGTTTTGAGCGGCCCTGAGTTGCTCGCCCTCCAAGCCAAAGTTCGCCAAGTCAAAGTGGCGGACAAGCTCGCTGATTACATTCTCGCCTTGGCCGCGGCTACCCGCTCGCGGGCGGAGTTTCTCCTCCCGGTCTCGACCCGCGGCGCGCAGAATCTGTTTCGCGCCACCCAGGCCCTGGCGTTGTGCGAAGGGCGCGACTTCGCCATCCCAGACGACGTCCAACGGCTCGCGGTCTCGGTGCTGAGCCATCGGGTGATGCTCAAGTCCAGCGGTCAAGGTCTGGCACAGAACCAGGCCGCGATCCGCGGGGTGCTGGCAGCCACCCCGGTCCCGATTTGATGGACGCCCGAGCAGACGGTCTGCGCATCACCAAGGTCGGCCTGTGGTTCGGTCTGCTCTCCTTGGTCGTGCTCCTCGCGGCCAGCAACACCGGCAACAACGGCCTCTACTTGGTGCTCGCTTTGATGCTCGGCGCGCTCGCGGTGTCCCAGGTGTTGGGCAGCGCCAACGTGCGTGGGCTGGCTGTGGAGGTCACCCCACCCGATGAACTTTTCGTCAACCGTCTCGCCCGCTTCGAGCTGCGGATCACCAACCTGAACAAGTTCTTACCCCGCTGGCTGCTGGTCACTACGTTCCCGGCCGATGAGCAGGGTCCGGGTGTCAAGCGCAGCAGTGCCTGGCTGACTTCATGGCTTGCCCCCGGAGGTGAGGATCAAGGCGCGATCGAAGTTTTGCCCCGTCGGCGTGGGCTGTGGAAGATCCAGGCGGTGCACACTTCGAGCTTGTTTCCTTTTGGTTTTTTCCGCAAAGGCCAGCGCCAGCCCACTGCGCTCGAAATGCTGATCTATCCCGAATTGCTGCCGCTTTCTTCGTCACTGAGAGCGCAACTCGGACGTTTGGGCGAGGTGCCGTCCCGCCGCATCGGCCGCGGCCAAGAGCTGATGGGGCTGCGCCCGCTCCGCCCGGGCGACGATCCCCGCGGCATCCACTGGAAGCAGAGCGCGCGTGCGGGCCAGCTGATTTTCAAGGAGCAAGCTCGCGAAGAGATCGAGCGCTTGTCGCTCGTCTTCGACAATGCTGTGGGGCCTCTGACCACGCCCGCAGCCGAAACCCGCTTCGAGCGGCTGGTCAGTGAGGCTGCGTCCGTGGCGGTGGCTTACCTCGAACGCGGTTTTGCCGTCGAGCTTTTGACCCGCGACCAGCATTTGCCCTTTGGCAGCGGTCCACGCCAGCGCTGGGCGATCTTGTGCGCGCTCGCCACGATCAGCCCCCGCGCCGCCTCAGCAGAGCCGCTGCTCCTGCCGGAAGCGCAACCGACTTGCGTGCGGCTCGCGATGGAGTCTATGGAGTCTTGAAGATGAACTTCGGACGGGAAAAGCGTCTGCTCCTCGGCGGTCTGGCGTTGCTCGCGCCGATCCCCCTGCCGTTTAATCAAGTGCTCGAGTGGCCGATGCTCTTCTTGTACGCGCTGTTGGTGATTTATTTCCTCCAGCGCGCGGACCGCGGGGCGGAGTCCTGGCTGCCCAACTGGGCGCTCAATTTGCTGGGTTTGGTTTATTTTCCGATTCTGCTCGTGGACTTGCGCTTCGCTTTGCTGCGCGGACGTGTGGTCTCGGCTTTGCTCCACTTGATCTTGTTCTTGGTGCTGGTCAAGCTCTACTCGCTGCGCCGCGAGAAGGACAAGTGGCATCTCACGATTGCGCTCTTTTTCATTTTCGTCGGTGCCATGGCCACGAGTTCCCACGTTTCCGTGGCGCTTTACTTGCTCGTTTTTCTCATCTCTGGCTTGTGGCTGCTCGCCCGCTTTGCCCACTTCCATCTGCTGGCAGCCACCGGCCGCACCGCACTCCAACCCGCAGCCACGCCCCAGCTGCCGTTTCGGCGTCCTCTGCTTTTTAGCACCCTGGGAATCCTGATCGTGGCAGCTCCGCTGTTTACGGCCATGCCGCGTTTCCGTCAGCCCTTCATTTTCGGACCGCGGACCGGCGGCAGCGGCCTCATCCGTTCGACCGGGTTCAGCGATTCCGTCGACCTCGACTTGACCAGTTCGATCCGCAGCAACCGCGACGTGGCCTTGCGCCTCCAGTTTAAAGACGAGCGTCAAGACGAGCGTCAAGACGAGCGTCAAGATGGGGGAGAGATGCGCTTCAAAGCGGCAACCTATGCTTCCTACCGCGGCACCCAATGGCATCGCGATCGCCAGCCCGAGCGTTTTCTTGCCCCGACGTCTTATGGCAAGTTCGTGCTGCCGCTCGCTTTGCCCTCGGACGGGGAGAGCGCTCCGACCCAAGCCACCCTCTATCTGGAGCGCTTGAACAGCACCAGCCTGGTCCTGCCGCTGACGGCTCGCACTATCCAATTTGACAACTTTTCCGCTTCTGGCCTCGGGCTTGACTCGGGCGGGGCGATCACTTTGCCTTGGGCGCCGCAGTCGCCGATTCGCTACCGCCTCGAATTAGGGACCCTGCCCGCTTCAGCCGCGCTGGTCCAGGACCGTCGAGGTGAGTTGCTCGGGCTCGACGAAGCTGGGATCAGCCCGCGCATGCGCCAGCTGGCGGCTGAAGTGATGGGCAACCAGGGGCCTGTGGACGAGCGCATCCGCAAGCTCGAGCGCCACTTGATGCGGGAGTACACTTACACCCTCGACTTTATCGGCCGTGAGGGTGAGCAACCGATCGACGATTTCCTCTTCGTCTACAAGAGCGGTCACTGCGAGCTCTTCGCTTCAGCCATGGTGCTGTTGCTGCGCTCCCAGGGCGTGCCTGCGCGTTTGGTGACGGGCTTTCTCGGGGCGGAATACAACCCGCTCGAAGGCTATTTCATCGTCCGTCAGGCCAATGCCCACGCCTGGGTGGAAGCCTACTCCAGCGAGCAAGGCTTCGCGGTTTATGACCCGACCCCGCCCGAGGGTCGTCCGTCGTTGGCGGAACCCAGTCTCCAGCTGTTTTTGACCCAGATTTACGACTACTTGAACTTCCGTTTCGATCGCTACATTTTGACTTTTGGCGCGGATGACCAAAAAACTTTCGTCGACCGCTGGCGCACCCTGGTGCAAGATCTTCAAGCGCGGTTGCGCCGCTGGTTCGCAGCCACACCGGATGCGCCACCGCCGGTCTCAGGGGATCCGCTCCTGATTCCCGACCCGGCGCAACAGAGCGAAAGCGCGCCCGTCGGGACGCTGCCTGGGTTGTGGGTCCTGCTGGTGGCCATGGTGATTGTGGGGGCGCAGCTCTGGCATCGGCGTCTGCCCAAATCCGCTCACGCTGCGTACTTGGAGTTGCGTCGCTCGCTCGCGCAAGCCGGCCTGGAGGTGGGTGACGCGCTCGCTCCGCTGGCCCTGGCGCAGCGCGTCAGCCAGCGCTTTCCCCAGGCGCAAACCGCTGCCCGCCGGCTGATCGCCCTCTACCTCCGCGAGAACTTTGCGGGCACCTCTTTGGACTTGGCCGAGCGGCAAGGTCTGCGCCAAGACCTCCAAACCGTGTCCGCGGCCCTCCGTCAGGCCAATCGACGCCAGCCGTCGCGCTGATTCTGCCCGCATTCCAGGTGGAATGGCCCCCCGAACTGGATTTTACTCAGGCGTTTGAGTAAAATTCCTCAGTATGTTGAGTAATTCGTCGAGCCAGCCCTCAAACCAGCCCTCAAGCCAGTTTGAACGCCCCATTCTGCAGGCTCTCATTGCTCGCTTGCGCGAGCCGCGCCGCTTCCTCCAGGTGTTGGCTGGACCACGACAAGTGGGCAAGACCACCCTTGCGCGCCAAGCGCTCGACCAGCTCGACGTGCCGGCCCACTATGCCTCGGCGGATGGTCCGCTGCTCGAAGAACGCGCTTGGATTGAACAACAGTGGGATCTGGCCCGGCTGCGCGCGCAGAGCCATCCAGCACGCGGTGCGGTGGTGATCCTCGATGAGATTCAGAAGATCGCGGGCTGGTCCGAAGTGGTAAAACGTCTGTGGGATGAGGACACCGCGGCCCACTTGCCGCTCAAGGTAGTGCTCCTCGGCTCCGCGCCGTTGCTGGTTCAGCGGGGCTTGACCGAGAGCCTTGCCGGACGCTTCGAAATGATTCGGGTCACGCACTGGGGATTTGCTGAAATGCGCGCTGCTTTCGCTTGGGATCTGGACCAGTTCATCTACTTTGGCGGGTACCCGGGGGCTGCCCCTTTGATTGGAGAGCAAGAGCGTTGGGCCCGCTACATTCTCGACGCGTTGATCGAGCCTGTGCTCGCCCGTGACATCCTGCTCATGACCCGAGTGGAAAAACCAGCGCTCCTGCGCCGTTTGCTCGCACTCGGCTGTGCCTATTCCGGCCAGGTGCTCGCCTACGAGAAAATGCTCGGTCAGTTAGTTGACGCTGGTAACACCACGACTCTGGCCCACTACCTCGAACTGCTCGCCGGCGCGGTGATGTTGGTGGGCCTCCAGAAGTTTGCGGGCCAGGCCGTGCGTCAGCGGAGTTCGAGCCCCAAGTTGCAAGTGCAAAACACAGCGTTGATGACCGCCACCGCGCACCACACCTACGAAGCAGCGCGCAGCAATCGCTCGTTTTGGGGGCGGCTGGTCGAGTCAGCGGTGGGCGCCCACCTGTTAGCAGGAGCCGCCGAGAGCGGAATCGAGGTTTTCTATTGGCGCGAACGCAACCAGGAGGTCGACTTTGTGCTGCGCCAAGGCGAGCGGGTCGTGGCCATCGAAGTCAAATCTGGTGCGCCCCGGCAGAGTTTGCCCGGCCTCGAAGCGTTCACTCGGGCTTACCACCCGCACCGCAAGTTGCTGGTTGGCGGGTCAGGGCTCGACTTGGCCGAGTTTTTGACGACGCCGGTCGGGTTCTGGGTGCAGCCCTAAACAGCTGGGCTTGAACCACTGGGCGCCGTGCAACAGCCCCGTTATGGGGGCCGTAACTTCAGCGTCCCAGAATGCCAGCAGGATGGTCGGGAGACGAAAGGATGTCTTGCATGAGGTCGCTGCCGCGGGCTGAGGGATTCGGGGATGAGGGTGGCGCCGGGCGTTTGCTGCCCTGGCCCCAGTCCGGCTTGCCTTGGGAGGTCCTGGTCGAGCGCGGGCAGGGCGCAACCTTGCAGGGCCCTGAAGCGCCGATGGGGACCAGGGATGCCTCCGTATCCTGCCGTAAGACCGTGCTGGAGAACGGGCTTCGCGTGATTACCGAGCAGGTGCCAGGAGTGCGGTCGATTGCGATCGGCGTTCTTGTCGATGTCGGACTTGCGGACGAGCCTGCCACTCAGCACGGGATCGCGCACCTGTGCGAGCACTTGTTGTTTCAGGGCACGAGCAACCGCGACGCCCTGACCCTCGCCCGCGCGATCGACGCGACCGGCGGGCAAATCGGCGGCTTCACTGCCCGCGACTACACCTGCTACTTTGCCACGGTCCTCGACGACTACAGCTTTCATGCCCTCGACTTGTTGGGCGATGCGTTGCTCAATTCGACTTTCCCCCCAGAACGGGTCGAATCCGAAAAGCAAGCGGTGATTTACGAGATCTTGGCGCGGCACGACAATCCGCCGATCCGGGTCGAGGAGTTGTTGCGCAAGGAAGCGTGGGCGAGCCATGCCCTGGGTCGACCGATCGCCGGGGATCCTGCTTGGATCGCTGCCTTGTCCCGCGAAGACTTGATTTACTTCGTCCATGGCAACTACTCCCCTGACCGCATGGTGATCGCCGCAGCGGGTCACCTCGAACACGACGATTTTGTCGCCAGCGCGCGCGACGCGTTTTGGCGATTGTTGGGTGAAGGTCCACCGCGAACGCTCGAACCGCCGGTTTTTCAGCGGGGAATTTGGACGGAGGAAGCGCAACTGGGGCAGACCTACTTTGCCCTGGGACTCCCAGCCCCAGCGTATGCGTCCGCAGACCGCTATGCCATGCATGTGCTCAATCAGCTGTTCGGCGGCGGCATCAGCTCGCGGTTGTTCCGCCGGTTGCGGGAACAACATGGACTGGTCTATGACATCAGCGCATCCTACCAGGCCTATGGTGCGGCTGGAATGTGGGTGCTTCAAGGTTCGACCGCACCCGAACGGGTGTTCGAGGTGCTGCAGCTGACCCTCGCCGAGTTGCGCGCACTGGTCACGCTGGCGCAGCCGGCCGATGCGGAAGAACTGCAGCGGGCGAAGCTGCAGCTGACCGGCTGCCACCTGATCGGCTCCGAGGATACCCACACCCGGATGAGTCGGCTTTTGACCCAAGAGTTGTACTTTGGTCAGCAACTCGCTGCCGAGCAGGTGGTGAGCGCCATGATGGCGGTGGATGCGTCTGGACTCGAACGCCTTGTCCGCGGCCAGCCCTGGCAGCTGCCGCCGGCCTTGGCGCTGGTCGGTCCGGGGGTGAGCAACCCGCGTTTTGAGGGTTGTTTAGAGGAAATTCTAAGGGAGTTTGCGCGCTAGCAATCGAGAAATGAAATATCGAGAGTAGACGCCGTCTGCGGCGTCTTGACAAGGAGGACACACCATGCCCATTGACCCGGCAATCCGCAAGAACTGGATCGAGATCCAAAAGAAGTTCGATGTTCCAGTCAATGCCATCGGCCTCAAGATCGATGGCAAAGATCAGGCCACGCTGACCGTGTGGAAGAGCGAAGGTATCGACGCTTTTGTCAAGAAGTAGCGTTTCATGCAGGGATTTCCCGATCACGGACTCGAGCAGGGAATTGCGGCGGCGCGCGCGGGCAACAAGGCGCTGGCGCGGTCCCTGCTCAGCCGTGCTGCCGAGCTGGACCCAGCGAGTCGGGTGGCTTGGTTTTGGCTGGCTGCGATTGCCGACCAACCCGCCGATGCGATCCGCTGCCTCGAGCGGGTGCTCGAGTTCCACCCTGAGGAGCCCGCAGCCCTGGCTTGGCTCCACCAACTGCGCCCGCCACCCCCGCGCTCTGTGGCCCGCACGATTCTGGTCGTCCACGGTGCGCAAGGTGATCACCGATTCCTTGCAACAGATGGGGCACCGCGTGCTGGTCGCAGCCGATGGCATGCAGGCGCTGGCTCGGCTCAACGAACGGATTCCTGACCTAGTCCTGCTCGACGTCACGATGCCTCACGTCGATGGATTCCAACTTTGTCGCGTCATTCGTGCGAATGCCACCACCAAGGACTTGCCAGTGGTGATGCTCTCGGGCAAAGATGGGATCTCGGACAAGGTGCGCGGGCGAATGGTCGGAGCGACCGACTGGGTGACCAAACCGGTGGATCCGGCAACCCTGCTACGGCTGGTAGAGCTCCATGCACGTCCTCAGCCGCGGGCTTGAACCAGGGCCAGGACACTGAACTGAGGACAGCTCGCGAACAGCTCGCGAACAGCTCGCGAACAGCTCGCGAACAGCTCGCGAACAGCTCGC